>JAFOBG010000009.1 GCA_017381935.1 Alistipes sp. | reverse complement strand
GAGAGCCTTATCAAGGAGTTGCACCTAATACTCAAATCTGGCACATCGGATAGTCGAAAGGATTGGTTTACCGTTGGCGACTATAAACGCCTACCTAACGAGGTGGGTGGCAACGAGACCACTGCACCCGAAGATGTGCATCGTGAGATGCAAGCCCTCCTCAAAGAGTACAACGGTAAGAAGCAGAAGTCGTTTGAGGATATCATCGACCTACATCAGCGTTTCGAGGCGATACATCCATTCCAAGATGGCAATGGTCGTGTCGGTCGTCTTGTGATGTTTAAGGAGTGCTTGGCGAATGGTTATGTGCCATTTATCATCACCGAGGAACTCAAAATGTTCTACTATCGCGGTCTGCGTGAATGGAGCAAACTCAGAGGTTACCTTCTAGATACTTGTCTTGCTGCACAGGATAACTACAAGGCAATGCTTGATTATTTCAAAATCAAGTATTAACATCTTTCTACTCAATATTTCAAAGAACTATTCCGGGTCAATTCGATATAACCTCAAATTCTCCAATTCTGCACGTGTGTGTAAAAGACTAGGGCAGCGATTATGTTTTGAAACCTCCCAAGGAATTTGACCCCCTACCCCCTGGCGGAGTGGTCCCCCCCCCTCCCCCGGTGGGGCGGAGGAGGAGATGTAGTTTAGAGTCGTGCGTGGTGTGCATCAGGCGCATTTCACCGAGAGTGAAGGGCTGTGAGAGGTCGAAATTAAGTCGTGGTTAATTGCACCATTTTCGAGACCCTTTATCAAAGAGTTACGGCGATATTTCGGGCCATATGGCGAAATCTGAACTCTTTGAAAATTAAATATCTAACACTGCAATTAATTGTGCCTTCATTCAACCATAATCGAGAGAATTATTTTTTTTGAGATTTTGTCTTAGTTGCTACTATAACCAGGGAACATTATCCAATAGCCTTCGACCATTTGCTCCGGCACAATATCTAAGATATGTTGTCCGGCAACTCTCAATTTATCGAACAAACTTGTTATATCTGAGACTCTCTCGCTCTCAGTTGGGAGCTCATACTCTCCCTTTTCAACTTTACCTTTACGGTCTATGTATGGTTTGAATTTGTTACACGGCTTCAATATCCCGAGCTGTGCCAGAAACTTATACCGACAGCATCCTAAATCATATATCTCCTCTCCACGCAAATATCCATCATAGGATTCTCCGAGCATTTTACGAATGGAGGCATATTCACTTTGCGGTGTTATGGGTGCTTTGGCTGGCAGTTGTCGTTCTGCTGATATCCGGTGAATCTCTTGTATTGCCTTTTTGCGACAATCGGAATCTACATAGGCAACGATCCATCGATTAATAGCAAGTGGGGTTAAACTATATACTTGGCCGAATTTTTCAGCTGATCCCTCCTCAAAAATAATTTGCAATTCTCCTATATGCAGAAATGAATACTCTTTGTATATGCGCTTTAATACCTCTTCGCGCACAAAATATATGTCATTTTCATACATTTGTCCTCCTATATACAACGAGGCTTTACCAATTATACCCTTTAAGAAGTCGAGAAGTTTCCGTTTATCAATATTCGAGCAGCGTGGCGTCTGTTGTATCGCAGCCATAATTTCGTTTGTCGTCATCTGAAATCCTATTTAATACATTTAACATCATATCCACTTTACCTGGTTTGGGCTGTTGTGGCACTGAACGCTGCGGCACCTGCGTACGCCGTTTAAGCCAATTACGAGCTGTTAGGTATGCTGAGATATTCTTTTTGTGGAGGTCGGCATAGTTCTCCATGGCAAGTATTACATCCATCACCTCTTGCTTTGAGTACTCCGAAACAAGCGTACAAAGTTGAGCCTCGGACATTGGTTGCTGCATCTGCTGCACTCTTGGTGCGTGCTGACTTAACCATACATTAAACTTACTATACATACTATCATTGTTAATGATGATTGATGTACATGTATCTGTATGTGATGTTAATG
>JAFOBG010000014.1 GCA_017381935.1 Alistipes sp. | reverse complement strand
CAGCTGCAGCAGCGGGCTCAATACCGTACTCCTCCTTGAGGATAGTAGCCAACTCGTTTACCTCCTTAACAGTCAAGTTAACCAACTCTTCTGCCAATACCTTTACATCTGCCATAGTAGTGTAATTTTATTAAATTTTGTTTTTGTTTCTTGTAAATTAATTGTTTCTCTCCTCGAGGGCCTTTACGAGACCCGCGATCTTCTGACCTGCATTTGACTGCAAAGCAGAAATAACGTTCTTTGCAGGTGACTGCAAGAGCAATACGATATCGCCGATAAGCTCCTCGCGGCTCTTGATGTTGCAAAGAGTGTCGATCTGATTGTCACCAACATAAGTGCAACCCTCAACGCATGCTGCCTTCAAGATAGGCTTGTCGTTCTTCTTACGGAACTCCTTAATGAGCTGCGCAGGTGCCTTACCTGTCTCAGTGAACATGATAGCTGTAGAGCCCTTCAAAACGGCTACCAACTCCGCATCAGCCTTGCCAACATTCTCCAAAGCCTTGTTAAGAAGGGTGTTCTTTACAACAACCAACTTAATCTTCTTCTCGAAGCACTGACGACGCAATGCTGCAGTCTGCTCAGCGTTCAAAGCCTCGATGTCAGTCAAGTAGAAGTGAGGGTAGGCGTTAAGCTGCTCGGTAAGACCGTTGATTACGGCCAACTTTTCTTGCTTTGTCATAATTTTCTATCCTCCTTCTTTTACTTTGTCTCTACTGACTTGGGGTCGATCTCAATACCGGGGCTCATTGTTGTAGAGAGGTAGATGCTCTTTACATATGTACCCTTAGCTGCAGAGGGCTTGAGCTTGATGATTGTGCTCATTACCTCGTGTGCGTTATCTACGATCTGCTCGGGAGTGAATGACACCTTACCGATTGCAGTGTGGATAATACCGTACTTGTCAACCTTGAAGTCAATCTTACCAGCCTTTACCTCCTGAACTGCCTTAGCAACATCCATAGTTACTGTACCAGTCTTGGGGTTAGGCATCAAACCACGGGGACCGAGGATACGACCCAAAGCACCAACCTTACCCATTACATTGGGAGTAGTGATGATGACATCTACATCAGTCCAACCGCCCTTAATCTTCTCAATGTACTCGTCAAGACCTACATAGTCTGCGCCTGCTGCCTGTGCCTCAGACTCCTTCTCAGGAGTACAGAGTACCAATACTCGTACAGTCTTACCTGTACCGTGGGGCAACGTAACAACGCCACGAACCATCTGATTAGCCTTACGAGGGTCAACGCCCAAACGAACGTCGATGTCTACTGAGGCATCAAACTTAGTAAAGGTAATTTCCTTCAAGAGAGCTGCAGCCTCAGAAAGCTTATATGCGCGGTCCTCGACCTTTGCGTAAGCAATCTTTTGATTTTTTGTCAACTTACTCATTGTTGTAATTTTCGTTACATGTTAGGAAATTCACCAACTACGTTGATACCCATACTGCGAGCAGTACCAGCTACCATACGCATAGCAGCCTCAATAGTGAAGCAGTTCATATCGGGCATCTTGCCCTCAGCGATCTCCTTAACCTGGTCCCATGTTACCTGGCCGACCTTCTGACGGTTAGGCTGTGCCGAACCGGTCTGGATCTTAGCTGCTTCCTTGAGCTGAATGGCTACTGGTGGCTGTTTAACTACAAAGTCAAACGACTTATCGCTGTAAACAGTGATGATTACCGGAAGAACCTTGCCTGCTTTGTCCTGTGTACGTGCATTGAACTGCTTGCAGAAGTCCATGATGTTGACTCCCTTTGAACCCAATGCAGGACCTACTGGAGGTGAGGGGTTAGCGGCACCACCTTTGATCTGCAATTTAATAAATGCAGCAACCTCTTTTGCCATAATTTTCCTTGGTTAATTATTCTTTTTCAACTTGTGTAAAGCTCAACTCCATAGGAGTCTTGCGGCCAAAAATCTTCACACTCACGGTGAGTTTACGATGCTCGTTGTCGACACTCTCAATGGTACCT
>JAFOBG010000064.1 GCA_017381935.1 Alistipes sp. | reverse complement strand
TGCAGCCTCCTTAACAGCCTTGATAACCTGAAGCTTAGCCTGACCTGCGCTCTTAAGAACTACATCGAAAGTAGTCTTCTCAGCAACAGCAGCCTCACCTGCAGCAGGTGCAGCAGCAACAGCTACAGCTGCAGCAGCTGGCTCAATACCGTACTCCTCCTTAAGGATGGTAGCCAATTCGTTTACCTCTTTAACAGTCAAGTTTACCAACTCCTCTGCCAATACTTTTACATCTGCCATAGTTGTAATTTTATTAAATTTGTTTTTTGTTTCTTTTTATTAATTGTTTCTTTCTTCGAGGGTCTTAACTAAGCCCGCGATCTTCTCGCCTGCGTTAGCACGCAATGCAGAGATAACATTCTTTGCAGGAGACTGGAGCAAAGCAACGATGTCGCCAATGAGCTCCTCTCTGCTCTTGATATTGCACAGGGTATCCAATTGGTTGTCGCCAACATAGACACAACCCTCTACGCATGCAGCCTTGATAATTGGCTTCTCGCTCTTCTTGCGGAACTCCTTGATAAGAACTGCAGGAGCCTTTCCTGTGTTAGCAAGCATGATTGCGGTTGGACCTGCAAGTACATTAACCAACTCTGCATCATTCTTGTTTACACGCTCAAGAGCCTTCTCGAGCAGGGTGTTCTTTACGACGATCAACTTGATGTCGCTCTCGAAACACTTGCGACGAAGAGTCGCTGTCTGCTCTGCATTGAGGGCCTCAATGTCGGTTACATAAAAGTGAGGATACTCACCAAGCTGAGCAACAAGATTATCGATAACGATAGCTTTTTGTTCTTTAGTCATCTTTTATCCTCCTTTTATTTTGTTTCAACTGATTTTGGCTCAACCTGTACGCCTGGGCTCATTGTAGTTGAGAGATAAATACTCTGAACATAAGTACCCTTAGCAGCGGATGGCTTGAGTTTAATAATTGTGCTCATAACCTCCTTAGCATTCTCCTCGATCTGCTGTGGAGTGAACGAAATCTTACCAATTGATGTGTGGATGATACCGTACTTATCAACCTTAAAGTCAATCTTACCGGCCTTAACATCCTGAACAGCCTTGCCTACCTCCATAGTAACTGTACCGGTCTTAGGGTTTGGCATCAGACCACGAGGACCGAGGATACGACCAAGCGCACCTACTTTACCCATTACGTTAGGAGTACAGATGATTACGTCAACATCAGTCCAACCTGACTTGATCTTATCTACATACTCATCCAATCCTACGAAATCGGCTCCTGCAGCCTGAGCCTCTGCCTCCTTCTCAGGTGTACAGAGTACGAGAACTCGTACTACCTTACCTGTTCCGTGAGGGAGAGTTACAACACCGCGAACCATCTGGTTAGCTTTACGAGGGTCAACGCCTAAACGCACGTCAATATCTACCGAAGCATCAAACTTAGTAAAGGTGATTTCCTTCAGAAGAGCGGTAGCCTCACTGAGCTTATAAGCCTTATTTGGCTCAATCTTTGCGTAGGCAATCTTTTGATTTTTTGTCAACTTACTCATCTTTGTAATTT
>JAFOBG010000063.1 GCA_017381935.1 Alistipes sp. | reverse complement strand
TATTCTGTCTTAACTATATAACCCTACACTGTGGGATAAATCTCATTTCTAAAATCCTCTGGGATAGTCCATATATATACTTCTACCTGCACAACCTTAATCATATCTGGTTCAGACAAACTTTCTATGGATTTATATGCTGAACTGTAATCAGCAATCCATACTTTTGTTCTGTTTTTATGGTGATATAACATCCATCGCCATATATCCTCTTTCGTTTTATTGACAAAATATTCGTCAATATTGATTATCTGAACATTCGGATATGTGTCCGCTGTTAAATCTGATATTTTAACATCAGAGACAAGCAAGTCTGGGCGGTTCTTATTGTAATAATTATAGTGACGCAATATAAAATCATATCCTGCGTTATAATCTCCGATCCAGAAAATAAAAGGACTATCTTTGTGATAACTTTTCTTTAATACATCCATACGACCAAATCCGTCAAATATCCCAACAAAATCTCCCGGAATAAGCGTTGATGTTCCAAGAAGAATTATATCTTGTTTTGTTTGTGAAAAACAAGGGATTGTACTGAACAAGCAAAATGCAAGTAATATTATTCGTTTCATAATGTTTTATTTTTGATGTTTTACAAAGTTAGCAAATATATTTTATTAATGCAACATCACATATACAAGACAGACCAGCCCGCTAAATTGCGGGCTGGTCTGTCTTATATCACTTCGGTTTATCTAAATACCTTTCCGAAGATAAAATCTACATTCTTTAAGTAGTACTCCAGCGTGAAGCAACTATCAAGCTCCTCACGGGTAAGGAGTGAAGATACCTTCTCATTCTCAGCAAGCAACTCCTGATAGTCAGCACGCTCAGCCATAGCACGCATAGCCACAGGTTGTACGGTATCGTAAGCCTCCTCACGAGATAGGCCCTTATCAATCAGGGCGTTCATAACGCGCTGTGCGAAGATAACCTTGCGAGTGCGGTAGATGTTCTCCATCATAACATCCTCAAAGACTACGAGGTTATCAAGGATACCCTTAAAGCGACATAGCATATAGTCAAGAAGCTCTGTTGCATCTGGCAGAATAATACGCTCGGTAGCAGAGTGTGAAATATCTCTCTCATGCCAAAGAGCTACATTCTCGCAAGCGGTTGCCATATATCCACGCATCACACGAGCACAACCGCAGATATTCTCGCTACTGATTGGGTTACGTTTATGAGGCATTGCGCTTGAGCCCTTCTGACCCTTACCAAACGACTCCTCAACCTCATGTACCTCGGTACGTTGAAGGTTACGAACCTCCATTGCCATCTGCTCAAGAGTCGATGCGATAACTGCAAGAGTTGCAATATAATATGCGTGGCGATCACGCTGGATAACCTGTGTAGAGATATCTGCACTATCAATACCGAGTTTCTCGCATACATAATCCTGAATTACAGGTGGAATATTTGCAAAGTTGCCCACAGCACCGCTCATCTTACCAACCTCTACGCCACGTGCAGCAGTACGGAAACGTTCAAGGTTACGGCTCATCTCCTCATACCACAGCGCCCACTTAAGGCCAAAGCAGGTGATATCTGCGTGAATACCGTGTGTACGGCCAATGCAAGGGGTGCTCTTAAACTCGTAAGCACGACGCTTAAGTACCTCAAGGAAGTCAATCAAATCCTGCTCAAGAATTGCATTTGCCTGCTTGAGGAGGTATCCGTTTGCTGTATCAACAACGTCTGTAGAGGTAAGGCCGTAGTGTACCCACTTACGTTCCTCTCCCAAAGTCTCAGAAACGGCACGGGTAAAGGCTACAACATCATGACGGGTCTGCTCCTCAATCTCCTTGATGCGGTCAATAGAGAAAGAGGCTTTCTCCCACAACTTTGCAACATCCTCCTTTGGCACTACGCCAAGCGTACTCCAAGCCTCTGATGCAAGAATCTCAACCTTTAGGTAGGCCTCAAACTTATTCTGCTCGGTCCACACATTACGCATGACCTCACGACTATATCTCTCAATCATAATAAGGTATGTTTTTGTTATTTATTTTACTCTATTAAGGAAACACTCTATTGTGTTCTGCATAAGCATTGTGATTGTCATCGGGCCTACGCCACCAGGAACAGGGGTAATATGAGCAGCAATATCCTTAACTGACTCAAAATCGACATCACCACAGAGCTTTCCTGTTACAGAATCACGATTTACGCCTACATCTATCACAATAGCACCAGGCCGCACCATGTCGGCTGTAATCATACGAGGGCGACCTACGGCTGCAATAAGAATATCTGCACTACGGGTAACCTCTGCAAGGTTTTTGGTACGAGAATGAGCGATAGTAACCGTTGCATTTGCATCAAGGAGCAGTTTTGCCATAGGCTTACCTACAATATTGCTACGACCTACAACAACAGCATTTGCTCCTGCAACATTAAAGCCGCACTCCTCAATCATACGCATAACACCTTTTGGTGTACATGGCTTAATACAAGGCTTACCGAGCCAAAGGTTTGCCACATTATCAGGATGGAAACCATCAACATCCTTCTCAAGGGCTATAGCATCAATAACTCTCTCCTCGTTGATATGCTTTGGTAGTGGCAACTGCACCAAAACGCCGTCAACCTTCTCATTGCTATTGAGTTTTGCTATCTCAGAGAGCAAATCATCCTCTGATACAGTCTCTGGAAGAGTTATAAGGATACTCTCAAAGCCGCACACCTCGCAGGCCTTGATTTTACCTCTCACATAAGATTGAGAAGCCGGATTCTCACCCACAAGGATTACTGCAAGTGAAGGCACTCGACCATATTTCTCTTTCAATTCAACCACCTGCTCTGCCATCTGCTCCTTGAGCTTAGCTGAGAGTTGTTTTCCATCTATAATCATATTCTGGAATTTTAATAGTTCTATCTCATAGTAACTGTTTTGAAACTGTTCGCAAGTTTCAATAGAGTTACTTAAATGCCTTATGTCCTATATCTGTTCTATAGAAAAGGTTATCACACTTAATTTTTGCCACCTCACTATTCGCCTTAGCGTGAGCTGCAGCAAGGGTCTCGGCTTTGCAGACAACAATCATCACACGGCCTCCTGCGGTTACTATCTTGCCATCTTTTGCAGCTGTACCCATGTGATAAGCAGTACCATCAACACTCTCAAGACCCTCTATTGCGTATCCCTTTTCATAGCTACCAGGATAACCTTTTGAGGCAAGTACAATTCCGAGTGTTGCACAGCTCTCCCATGTAGGCTCTACGGCTGAATTTTGAGTTGCAACAGCCTCAAAAATATCATAAATATCGCTTGACAAAAGTGGTAGGACTACCTCTGTTTCAGGGTCGCCAAAACGAGCATTAAACTCGATAACTTTAATACCATCTTTAGTCTTCATCAGTCCACCATAGAGTACACCTGTAAGTGGGCAACCCTCAGCCACCATAGCCTCTGCTGTAGGACGCATAATTGCCTCCATAGCATACTGCAAATCCTCGTCAGAGATAAATGGCAGACAAGTATAGGCTCCCATACCGCCTGTATTAGGACCTTGATCGCCATCATAAGCTCTTTTATGGTCTTGAGCAACAGGCATAGGATAGAGTTTATCACCACACACAAAGCACATCAGCGAAAACTCTGGACCTTCAAGGAATTGCTCAATTACCACACGACCACGACCAAAACTCTCGTCAAGGAGCATATCTCTCAAAGCCTCATCAGCCTCCTCTGAAGTCATAGCCACAACAACACCCTTACCTGCAGCCAAACCATCATATTTGAGGACTGTAGGTACACCTGTCTTATCTACATAAGCCTTTGCATTCTCATAGTTATCAAATGCCTCGTATGCAGCGGTCGGGATGTCATACTTAACCATCAACTGCTTTGCAAACTCCTTGCTCGACTCAATGCGTGTTGCTGCCTTTGTATGACCGAAAATCTTAAGACCGGCAGCACGGAAAGCATCCACAACACCAACAGCCAGCGAAGCCTCCGGGCCAACAACGGTAAGGTCAATGCCATTCTCAACGGCAAATGCCTTCAGCCCCTCCACGTCAGTATCCTTAATAGCTACACACTCCGCCTGAGTCGCAATACCTGCATTACCGGGAGCGCAATATATCTTCTCCACCTGCGCTGAGCGGCTGAGTGCATCAACAATGGCGTGCTCACGACCACCCGAACCTATAACTAATACTTTTTTGCCCATATCAGAAACTAACTATTAGTGTTTGAAGTGGCGCATGCCTGTAAATAGCATTGTGATACCCAACTCGTTAGCCTTGCGGATAGAGTCCTCATCACGGATACTTCCGCCTGGCTGAACGATAGCTGTAACACCATACTGAGCAGCGAATGCTACAGTGTCATCAAATGGAAGGAAGCCGTCTGATGTAAGAACAAGGCCCTCGGTAAAACCTGCTGCTTGAGCCTGCTTGAGTGCAATCTCTGCAGAACCTACACGGTTCATCTGACCTGCGCCAACACCGAGTGTATGGCCATCCTTAACAACTGCAATAGCATTTGACTTAACGTGCTTAACAACTCTCCAGCCGAAGTTCATATCAACAAGCTGCGCCTCTGTAGGCTTGGTCTCTGTTACGCACATATCCTCAGTAACCTCCTTTGTCAGAGTATCAAGCTGCTGAACAAGCAGACCTCCATTTACGCTGATATACTGGTTGATTGGCTTATCAGACTTTGTCATATCAACCTTCAGCAGGCGCAGATTCTTCTTCGCAGAGAGGATTTCCAGAGCCTCTGCTGTAAAGTCTGGAGCCATAACAATCTCAAGGAAGATTGGTTTCATACCGAGTGCTACCTCAGCTGTAAGTGGACGGTTTACAGCGACGATACCGCCATAGATAGATACCTTATCAGCCTCGTAAGCAGCACTCCAAGCCTCCTCGATTGTCTTACCGATAGCGGCACCACAAGGGTTCATATGCTTAAGGGCAACACAGAATGGCTCGTCAAACTCACGAACAATATTAAGAGCAGCATTTGCATCCTGAATATTGTTGTAAGAGAGCTCCTTACCGCCAAGCTGCTCTGCATAAGCAAGAGAGAATGCTGTGGTCTGGTTGTCAGAGTAGAACTTCGCACTCTGGTGTGGGTTCTCGCCATAACGAAGACCCTGCTTTACATCAAACTCAAGGAAGAGTTTCTCTGAAAGGCCTGCCTTCTCACGCATAAAGGTTGCAATACAGCTATCATACTGAGCAGTATGTGTATAAGCTTTTGCAGAGAGTGCCAGACGAGTCTCAAGCTTTGTATTACCTGTCTCTGAAATCTCTGCAAGAACAGCTTGATAATCTGCCGGATCGCAAACAACAGTAACATCACGATAGTTCTTTGCAGCACTACGCAGCATTGATGGACCACCGATGTCAATATTCTCGATAGCGTCCTCCATAGTTACATCTTTCTTTGCAATTGTCTGACGGAACGGATAGAGGTTTACACAAACAAGGTCGATAAACTCAATACCATTCTCCTTGAGTGCCTCAAGGTGGCTTGCCTCATCACGGCGAGCCAACAGACCACCATGAACCTTTGGATGGAGGGTCTTTACACGACCATCACAAATCTCAGGGAAGCCTGTAACATCACTAATACCGATAGTCTTTACACCCTTCTCCTCTAATAGACGCTGAGTACCTCCTGTTGCAATAATCTCCCAACCAAGCGACGCAAGGCCCGAAACGAACTCTACAAGGCCTCCCTTATCGCTAACACTAACTAATGCTCTCTTCATTTCAATATCTATTTTAATATATTTTTAATCGTTTCTACATACATTTTATGCTCTATTTGCTGACCAATACGATGCACCTTGTCTGCACTATTCCCGTAATACTCAAAGGCTCGTTGTGCGATAATTTTACCACCGTCAAGTGTATGATCAACCCAATGAATAGTAATACCAAATACCTTAACACCATACTCCAAAGCCTGCTCTACAGCTCTTGCTCCTGCAAAAGATGGCAAAAGTGATGGATGGATATTAATTATCTTACCGCCATAAGCATTAAGCAGTGTATCGCCCACAATACGCATATAACCGGCAAGGCACACCAACTCAACACCTTTTTTATCCAACAGTTCGACAATTATCTGCTCATACTCTGCCTTTGAATAGTAATCCTTTGCAGAGAAAGCGAAATAATCCACGCCAAGTCTTATGGCTTTATCAATAACAGCCGCTTGCGGTTTATCACATACCATCAAAACCACCTCTGCGTTAATCTCTCCTCTTTGACATGCAGTTGTTATCGCCTCAAAGTTAGAGCCAGCACCGCTTGCAAATACAGCTATTCTGTGCATAAATTACTTAATAACAACGCCTTCTGCATCTGTTACACGGCCGATAACTGAAGCCTTTTCTCCTGCAGCTGTAAGAATCTCTATAGCCTTATCAGCCTCACTTGCATCAAGAACCACAACCATACCTACACCCATGTTAAAGATGTTAAACATCTCACGGTGAGGAATTTGGCCATACTTTTCAAGCAGGCGAAATACCGGAAGAATTTCCCAAGTACCCTCTGTAATTTCAAGGCCCTGACCCTCATGGAGTACACGAGGAATATTTTCATCAAAACCACCACCTGTAATGTGGCAGATACCATGAACATCACAATTACGAATAACCTCAAGCACCTGACGAACATAAATCTTTGTAGGAGTAAGTAGAGTTTCACCCAACTTAGCACCATTTAGCTCCTCATACTCTGCATTAAGGTCAAGATTATTATCAGATACAACCTTACGAACAAGGCTGAAGCCGTTTGAGTGAACACCACTTGAAGCAATACCGACAAGCACATCGCCCACCTTTACCTTACTACCATCAATAAGCTGAGACTTCTCAACAACACCGCATGTAAAACCAGCAATATCATAATCGCCACCCTCATACATACCCGGCATCTCGGCCGTCTCGCCACCAATAAGGGCACAACCAGCCTGACGGCAACCCTCAGCAACACCGGCAACGATAGCCTCAACCTTTTGAGGAATATTATGACCTAAAGCTACATAATCAAGGAAGAAGAGAGGTTCTGCACCCTGCGCCAAAACATCATTTACACACATTGCAACTGCATCAATACCGATAGTATCATGCTTATCAAGTGCAAATGCAATCTTTAGCTTTGTACCTACGCCATCCGTACCACTAACAAGCACAGGTTCCTTTACTGCGAGCGATGCAAGGTCAAACATACCTCCAAAAGCTCCAATATTACCCATTGTACCTTTACGCTGAGTAGAGGCAACGTGTTGCTTAATACGGCGTACTACCTCATAGCCCGCCTCCAGGTTTACACCTGCTTTTTCGTAATTTACAGCCATAATTTTATTGTTATTTATTTATCTCTTCAATTGACTTATACAACTCTGTCGGATAGTTCCCATCAAAACATGCTAAACACATATCGGTTCGGTTCAGAGCAGATTTAAGAGTTGACTCATATGACAAAAATGCCAAGCTATCAGCTCCAATAGCTTTACAAGCCTCTTCAACATTCATTCGAGCGAGCATCAACTCCTCAAGTGTTGATGTATCCACGCCATAAAAACATGGATGAGTCATCGTAGGGCTTGCAATACGTACATGGACCTCTGTTGCACCAGACTCACGAAGCATATTGACAATACGACGCGAAGTTGTACCTCTTACAATAGAGTCATCCACAAGAACGACACGCTTACCACTCACAATCGAGCGCACCGGCGAGAGTTTCATTCTTACACCTTTCTCTCTGAGAGCTTGAGAAGGTTGGATAAATGTTCGGCCGACATACTTATTCTTTATCAAGCCCATTTCGTAAGGCAGACCACTTGCCTCGCTATAACCCTGCGCAGCACTAAGACTCGAATCGGGTACTCCTACTACAATATCTGCATCAGCCGGAGCCTCCTTAAACAGGCGGCGACCAGACTCCTTACGATATGCGTGGACATTACAGCCATCAATATCACTATCAGGGCGAGCAAAGTAGATATACTCCATCGCGCACATCTTGCACTTACACTCACTCGGCTCTGTGTAGAATGAAGAGCGGATACCCTTCTTGTCTATTGTCACAATCTCGCCCGGAGCGACATCTCGAACAAACTGTGCACCGATAGTATCAAAGGCACAAGTCTCGCTACTTACCACATAGCCATCGCCAATCTTACCAATCGAGAGCGGGTGAAATCCATACTTATCACGACAAGCATAGAGGCGATTTTTAGTCATAATCAGAAAGACAAAAGCGCCCTCCATCTGTCTCAAGGCCTCAATAATCGAGAAGATACGAGGCTCGTCGGGATTATCCTTCTTAATAAGATGTGCTAATAGTTCTGCGTCTGAGTGAGAGTGGAACAGAGAGCCCCTATTTTCTAACGCAGCCGTAAGTATCTCTGCATTAACCACATTCCCGTTATGTGCCAGAGCAAAATCTCCAGAGCCATGGCGGAAGTAGAGTGGCTGAACATTATCTACACCGCGCGACGCTGCACCGGTATAAAGCACGTGACCAATACCCATCTTTCCGTCAAGAGCTGCAATCTTTTGCTCATTGAACACCTCTGATACCAATCCCAGACCACGGTGGCGTTTCATATTTCCTTCGTGATCTACACATACCATTCCGCAACCCTCCTGACCGCGGTGCTGCATAGTGTGCAGACCGTAGTAGATGATTGACGAGGTATGTTCTACTCCATAAACTCCTAAAACACTCATTGTACCTAATATATAATATAACTACTCACCCTTAAAATAACGAACTGCATTCTCAAAAATATTCTGACTCTTTTCGCCTGCTATATTCTTAAACAGACCATCTATATAACGCTCTGTATGGCCCATTTTGCCGAGAATCTGTCCATTGCGACTTATAATACCCTCAATACCATAAGATGAGCCATTAGGGTTATATGGAGCATCTGTAGTTGCATGCCCCTCTGCGTCTGCATACTGGAATGCCACCTGTCCATTAGCAAACAACTCCTCTGCAAACTGAGGACTAACTACAAATTTACCCTCTCCGTGGCTCACTGCTATTGAGTGCAAGTCGCCAACATTAAACGAAGATAACCATGGAGAAGCGGTTGTTCCTACACGGGTTGTAACAATCTGTGAAATATGGCGATGAATATCATTATGGAAGAGTGTTGGTGATGCTGTTGTTACCATACCAAGACGCCCATAAGGGAGCAAACCAGACTTTACCAATGCCTGGAATCCATTACAGATACCCAAAATAAGTCCACCTCTATCAAGGAGAGCATGTACAGACTTTGTAACATCTGCATTATTGAGCACACCTGCAATAAACTTACCGCTACCATCAGGCTCATCACCAAGTGAGAAACCTCCACTCAATACAAGGATATGGCTATTATCAATAGCTGCACACATGCGCTTGATTGAATCAAAAATAGCATCTGAAGTGAGGTTACAGAATACGCCAATCTCTGTTTGTGCGCCTGCACGCTCAAAAGCACGAGCTGTATCATAATCACAGTTTGTACCTGGGAACACAGGCAGATAAACCTTGACTGTATCTACTGCCTCACCCTTATACTTTGGAGCCCCAACTGCGTAGTTAGACTCACGACAAGGCTCTCCTGCAAGTCCCTTAGATGGATATACGCACTCAAAACGTGCTGTATTTGCCTTATAAAGTTCTGTTATATCTACACTGCAACCATTTACAGTAATACTCTTCTCAGCAACGGTATGACCCAAAAGAATTGCTCCTGCAATCTCCTCTGTACTCTCTACGACTATAGAGCCATAGTTGTAATCAAACAACTCACTACTATCAATAGTAAGAGTAGCACCTATCTCATTACCGAAACTCATCTTCGATACAGCCTCAGCTACACCTCCAAAGCCCACTGCATAAGCTGCCACTACGCAACCCTTTTCAATAAGGTCTGTAACGAGTGTAAAGTTACGACGCAGAGCCTCACAATCAGGTGTATAATCAGATTTTGGAGTATGTTTTACCAAATATAGTTTATTACCTGCAGCCTTAAATTCAGGGCTAATAACAGTACGTGCATCTACAGTTGTAATACCAAAAGCAATAAGGGTTGGCGGAACCTTAATATCATTAAATGTTCCACTCATAGAGTCCTTACCACCGATAGATGGTAAGCCAAGTGCATGTTGCATCTTTAAAGCACCCAACAGTGCAGCCATAGGTTTACCCCATGAACTACGATCTGTCATTCTCTCAAAATACTCTTGATAAGAGAAACGCATCTTATCAAATCTTGCACCGGCAGCTACAACCTTAGCTACAGCCTCCACTACGGCATATTGTGCTCCGTGATATGGGCTCCAACTTGAGATATATGGATTGTAACCAAATGCCATAATACTTGCAGTATTAGTCTTGCCATGACGAACAGGCAAAGTCTGCACTGATACCTGACTCTCTGTACGCTGAGTTGCACCTCCAAACGGCATCAATACCGTTGAAGCACCGATTGTAGAGTCAAACATTTCAATAAGACCCTTCTGGCTTACTACATTCCAATCCTTCAGGTTCTCTGCAAGTTGCTCAGTAATTGTAGCACCCTCAACTGTACGAGCAAACGGATTACGTTCCTCAACAGCCGGTATAGTTACCTGAGTATAGTGCTTTGCACCTGCACTATCAATAAAATCACGCTTCAGGTCAACAATCAACTGATCGTGGAAGTACATTCTCATACGCTGAGTATCTGTTACATCGGCAACATGTGTAACCTCAACATTCTCTTCAGCACAGAGAGCCATCATTGTCTCCATATCTTTACGTTCAACAACGACAGACATACGCTCCTGAGACTCACTGATTGCAAGCTCTGTCGAATTAAGTCCATTATACTTAACCGGTACTCGGTCCAAGTATATATCAAGACCATCTGTAAGCTCTCCAATTGCTACACTCACACCTCCTGCTCCAAAGTCATTTGACTTCTTTATAAGGCGTGTAACATCTGCACGACGGAACAGACGCTGAATTTTGCGTTCCTCAGGAGCATTACCCTTTTGGACCTCTGAACCACACTCCTCAAGAGAAGCTGCTGTATGTTGCTTAGAAGAGCCTGTAGCTCCACCTATTCCATCTCGACCTGTTCTACCGCCCATAAGCAATACAACATCTCCAGGAGTAGGAGACTCACGACGTACATTATCAGCTTTAACGGCACCTACAACCGCACCGACTTCAAGACGCTTTGCAACATAGTTCTCATGGAAAATCTCTCGCACATGAGTTGTTGCAAGGCCTATCTGGTTTCCATAGCTCGAATATCCTGCAGCAGCCTTACGAGAGATAACTCTCTGAGGCAACTTCCCCTGCATAGTTTCCGCTACACCTTTGTATATATTACCAGCACCTGTTACTCGCATCGCCTGATATACGTATGCACGACCAGACAATGGGTCTCGAATAGCACCGCCAAGACAAGTTGATGCACCCCCAAACGGTTCAATCTCTGTTGGGTGGTTATGCGTCTCGTTCTTAAACTGAAGCAACCACTTCTCGCTCTGTCCATCAACATTGACATCGACAAAGATGCTACATGCGTTATTCTCCTCACTCTGCTCCATATCATCAAGCAGGCCCTTATGACGAAGGTAACGAGCGCCAATAGTAGCAATCTCCATTAGACAAAGACTCTTATGCTCACGACCAAGTTCTGTGCGCATCATGCCAAACTCTGCAAGCGCACTCTCAAACTCAGACTTCATAAATGAGTCATCAATCTTAATCTCTGTTATCTCTGTAGTAAATGTTGTATGACGGCAGTGATCACTCCAATACGTATCAAGAATACGTAGCTCTGTTTGTGATGGATTACGGCCCTCTGTACGGAAGTAGTTAACAACCTCACGCAAGTCATCTGCGTTCATTGCAAGAGAGTTCTCTTTACAATAAGGAGCAAGTTCCTCCTCTGTCATATCTGTAAAGCCCTCAAGAATTGGCACAGGACGAATTTCAGCCTGCTCATTATCTGAAAGAAGAGACAAATCCTTCTCTCGAGACTCAACAGCATTGATATAATAGTGCTTTACAGCCTCTATATCTGCATCACTTACTCCATTGTCAAATATAAGCAGTTTAGAGCTACGAATCTTCACATTTGCAGTCGGCTCAATAAGGCGAACACAATCAACAGCAGAAGATGCACGCTGGTCAAACTGACCTGGCAGGCACTCTACTGCAAGGTACTTTAGGCCCTCAAGCGGACAACTATCTGTTACTTTATCAGTAACAATCTCGCCAAATACAGAGTAACGACAACGCTCAATAAGTTCCTCTGTAAAGCCGAACAAATCATATACATTCAGTACACGAAGCGACTTGATATTAAGGCCGAGATTCTCATTGAGTTCGCTTTGTAAAGCATGAGTTTCTACTTGGAACTCGGCATATTTCTCAACAAAGATTCTGTAATTTTTCATATCGGATTAGTATATCTTACAACTCTGATGCAAGTACAGTATCAGTCTGCTTCTTGCGATACTCAACAAGGCGAACTTCCAACTCAGGATCGGTAAGTGCGAAGATAGACGCAGCAATCAATGCTGCATTCTTAGCACCATTAATAGCTGTTGTTGACACAGGAATACCTCCAGGCATCTGAACAATAGAGAGCAAAGAATCAAGGCCTCCCAAAGCCGATGTCTTGATTGGCACACCAATAACAGGCACTGTTGTAAGGCCCGCTGTAACACCAGCTACATGAGCCGCACCACCTGCTCCTGCGATAATTGCACCAATACCACGCTCACGAGCTGTAGTTGCATACTCAAACATCAAATGCGGAGTACGGTGTGCGCTGATAACACGCTTCTCATACTCAATACCCAACTGCTCAAGAGTCTCAACAGCTGCCGACATAACGCCCCAATCACTTGTTGAGCCCATAATAACTGCTACCTTCATAATTTTATTTATTTAAATTACACTTTTAATACAACTTAAAAGCCACCACAACCTATACGTTGCAGTGGCTCTATTTCATAATCGTACACACTCTCGGCCCTGAAATGCATTACACATTACATCCTTAGAACGATACTTTCGGCGATGTACGCACCCAAACATTTTGCATCGAGAAACAATCCCCGAATCCATAAAAGCTATATAATGCGCCATAAATCCTTTCATACGGCAAAAATATAAAACTTTAAGTGTTCTGAAAAATTTTCAGAGTACTTTTTTCAACACTTTTTTAACGAAAATGACAAAAGTTAAAAAAACATCAAATTTTCATCTAAAAAGTAGTGGAATTCCAAAAAAAAATGTACCTTTGCGAAAATTATAACAACAACTCACCGATGACAACGAACTTTCAGCCTTGGTTTACCGGTCCGATTATTTGCAAAGTGCATTTTGGGCTTCATGGTAACAGAGTGTGTGCTATGTTCGGTATAGAGGGAGATTTTGTGAAATAGAGCGAGGTGCGATTGTGTGTGCCTCGCTCTTTGTTTAAGGGAAATATGTTTAATAAATAAAATTGAGAGTTATGTCGTTTATCACAGAGAGAGTTCAGCAAGAGGGTTTAACCTTTGACGATGTATTGTTGGTTCCTGCGTATTCCGAGGTACTTCCTCGTGAGGTAAGTGTCAAGAGTCGCTTTTCACGCAATATTCCACTCAACATTCCAATTGTTTCTGCAGCTATGGACACCGTAACAGAGGCTCCTATGGCAATAGCTATTGCTCGTGAGGGTGGTATTGGTGTTATCCATAAGAACATGTCTATTGCAGAGCAGGCTGCACAGGTTCGTCGTGTAAAGCGTGCTGAGAATGGCATGATTTACGATCCAGTAACCATTACAGGCGAGCAGAGTGTAGGAGATGCGTTGGCTCTTATGCGTGAGAATAAGATTGGTGGCATTCCTGTTGTAGATGCTAATCGTATGTTGGTTGGTATTGTTACAAACCGTGATCTCCGTTTCCAGAAGGATATGAATCGTAAGATTACTGAAGTCATGACCTCTGAAAATCTTGTAACTATCACAAATCCAGAGGCTGAGGATGTTGCAGATGTTCTTCTTCGCAACAAGATTGAGAAACTCCCTGTTGTAGATAATGCTGGCCACTTAGTAGGACTTATTACATACAAGGACCTTACAAAGGTTCAAGACCATCCAAATGCTTGCAAAGATAGCAAGGGACGTTTGCGTGTAGCTGCAGGTGTTGGTGTTACTGCCGACTCTATGGAAAGAGTGGATGCACTTGTTGCTGAGAGTGTAGATGCTGTAGTTCTTGACTCTGCACACGGACACTCTAAAAATATCGTAGGCCTCCTTAAGCGTATCAAGGAGAAGTATCCGCATCTGGATGTTGTTGTAGGTAATATCGCAACTGCCGAGGCTGCTCGTTATCTTGCAGAGAATGGTGCTGATGGTATTAAGGTTGGTATTGGTCCAGGTTCTATCTGTACTACCCGTATTATTGCAGGTGTTGGTGTTCCTCAGCTAACTGCTATTTTTGATGTGGCAGATGCTGTAAAGGATATGGATGTAGCTGTTATTGCTGATGGTGGCTTACGCTACTCTGGAGATATTGTAAAAGCTCTTGCTGCCGGTGGCGACTGCGTAATGTGTGGTTCAATGTTTGCAGGAACTGAAGAGGCCCCAGGTGAGACTATCATTTACAATGGTCGTAAGTTTAAGGCTTATCGAGGCATGGGTTCTATTGATGCAATGAAGGCCGGTTCTACCGATCGTTACTTCCAAGATGGCGAAACTGCAGTAAACAAGCTCGTTCCAGAGGGTATTGTTGGTCGTGTCCCATTCAAGGGTGCACTCAACGAGACTGTATATCAGCTCATTGGTGGCATTCGTTCTGGTATGGGTTACTGTGGTGCCAAGGATTTGGCTACATTACGTACAGCTCGCTTTATCCGTGTTACTTCAAGTGGTGTTATTGAGAACCACCCACACGACATTACAATTACTCGCGAGACTCCAAACTATACTCGTGGAGAATAAGACGATATTAGGAATTATATATACCATTTAGGTTATGAAACAAGACATGATTGTTATTTTGGATTTGGGTAGCCATGAAAATACAGTGCTTGCCCGTGCCATCCGTGCGTTAGGTGTTTATAGTGAAATCTACCCGCACGATATTACCGCTGCAGAGCTTAAAGCTCTACCAAATGTTAAGGGTGTAATTATCAACGGCGGACCAAACAATGTTATTGACGGTGTAGCTATTGATGTTCTTCCTGAGATATACGAGGCTGGTTTCCCTGTAATTTCAGCAGGTCATGACAAGGCTCTATGTGAAGTTAAGCTTCCTCAGTTTACTGATGACATCGAGGCTATCAAAGAGGCTGTAAAGAGTTTTGTGTTTGACACATGCAAGGCTGAGGCCAACTGGAATATGACCAATTTTGTTGCAGACCAGGTAGAGCTTATCCGTCGTCAAGTAGGTAATCGCAAAGTGCTACTTGCCCTTTCAGGCGGTGTTGATTCATCTGTTGTTGCAGCTCTACTTCTTAAGGCTATTGGCGATAATCTTGTCTGCGTACATGTAAACCATGGTCTTATGCGTAAGGGCGAGAGCGAGAATGTGGTTGAGGTATTCCGTAACCAACTCTGCGCAAACCTCATATACGTAGATGCAACTGAGCGCTTCCTCTCTAAGTTGGAGAATGTTGCCGACCCTGAGCAGAAGCGTAAGATTATAGGTGGCGAGTTTATCCGTGTATTCGAGGAAGAGGCTCGCAAACTTGAGGGTATCGACTTCCTCGGTCAAGGCACCATCTATCCGGACATCGTAGAGAGCGGTACAAAGACTGCAAAGATGGTAAAGTCGCACCACAATGTAGGTGGTCTGCCAGAGGATATGCAGTTTGAACTTGTTGAGCCACTTCGTCAGCTCTTCAAAGATGAGGTTCGTGCATGTGGTCTTGAACTTGGTTTACCATACGAGATGGTATTCCGTCAGCCATTCCCAGGCCCAGGTCTCGGTGTTCGCTGTCTTGGAGCTATTACACGTGAGCGTCTTGAGGCTGTTCGTGAGTCTGATGCCATTCTTCGTGAGGAGTTTGCTGTAGCGGGTCTTGATAAGACGGTTTGGCAGTACTTTACCGTTGTACCAGACTTCAAGAGTGTAGGTGTACGTAACAATGCTCGTTCATTTGACTATCCGGTAATCATTCGTGCCGTAAATACAGTAGATGCAATGACTGCAACTATCGAGCGTGTAGATTGGGATATTCTCTGCCGTATTACAGATCGTATTCTTGCAGAGGTACCAAATGTAAACCGTGTTTGCTACGATATGTCGCCAAAGCCAAACGCAACTATTGAGTGGGAGTAGTTTTGGTATGATAGCGTGCTATCTACAGCACATTGTATAAATTTCAGTCGCAGTTGTACGCCTTAGTACTATCCGCGGCTGAAATTTTTCTCGATGCAGCGTTGTATTTTATTTATTACTTTTTAAAATTCTAGTTGATAAAGAGATGGTGAATATTGATGTTTGGATAGATAGTTTCACTCGCACGCTCAAAACTGTTTTTGAAAACCGCATAGAATTTATTGGTTTACAGGGCAGTTATGGGCGTGGAGAGGCCTCGCATACAAGCGACATAGATATTGTCGTAATACTAAATGAGTTACAACCCTCGGATATCCAAACTTATAACGAACTGTTGGATACTATGCCGCATAGAGAGTTGATATGTGGTTTTATATCAGGCAAAGCTGAACTTTTGAATTGGGAAGCCTCTGATCTTTTTCAATTCTATTTTGACACTACACCGATAGTTGGTAGTATCGACTATCTACTACCAATGATTGATGATACCGATGTCTCAAGAGCTATTAAAATTGGCGTATGTAATATATACCACAGCTGTGTACACAATATGCTACACGAAAAGAGTGAAGATATTCTAAAAGAGCTATACAAAGCAGCTACATTTGTGGTTCAGGCTATCATCTTTAAGCAGACTAAACGATATATAAAATCTAAAGGAGAGTTGCTAACTTTCGCAGATACATCTGAGCAAGCTATTTTAGAGTTTTTTTTGAAGTATAATAATTGTGAGTGTGTTGATTTTAATATGGCATCACAGAGGCTATTCGAGTGGGCTAAGATGTGGATTACTACAATTTGATAAACCGAATAACAGAACCATTAGAGAATGAAGATAGGACTTGTTCAGCCTGACATTATCTGGTGCGATGAAAGGGCTAACATTGCTAAAGTAGAGGCTTTAATTGCAGGCACAGAAGAGGCAGAGCTCTATATTCTTCCAGAGATGTGGAGTACAGGATTTGTAATTGAGGGTCAGACAGTTGCAGAGTCTGAAGAGAGTTGTACAGCTCTACAATGGATGATTTCCACCGCAAAAATACGAAACTGCGCTATTTCCGGCTCACTTGTTATTAAGGAACAAGGAAAACTCTTTAACCGCCACTATTTTGTAACTCCACAAGGCATTGCGGCGCAATATGACAAGCATCATCTCTTCCGTCTTGGCGGAGAGACAAAGCGTTTTACGGCAGGAAGCAAAAGGGTTATAGTAGAGTGGCTTGGTGTAAAATTTCTGCTACAGACTTGCTATGATATCCGCTTCCCCGTCTTTGCCCGCAACCGCCTAATTGAGGGGAGATATGAGTATGATGCAATTATCTATGTGGCATCCTTCCCTACTGCCCGAGCTGAGGTTTGGCACACACTATCCCTTGCAAGGGCTATAGAGAACGACTCTTTTGTGGTGGCTGTAAATCGTACGGGAGACGATATATATTGCAACTACTCCGGAGGCTCACTTTTAGTGGATAGTTTCGGTGGCATAATTACGCAGTGTGGCTCAAGCGAAGAGATTAAAGTGGCTGAAATTGATATAGAAGAGCTAAAATCCCGTCGCAAGCGTTTCCCGACGCTCCGTGATGGCGATTTGTTTGAATTGCAATAAATTATTATATTTGCGCAAAACTATAAGGCTTTCGCAATGAGGAGACCTAAATACAATTCTAAGTCCAAGTGGTTTTGGATAGTCGCAATAGGCATTTTTGTCTATTGGGGTGCTGCATATCCCACTTTGGGCAATATCCTCACCTATATTTTTGACAAATTAGAGCCTGTTGGAGTTGTTATAGATAAATATACAAACATAGCCATAGACCATATAAATGCTCAAAACGATACAGAGACAAATAGGCTTATAAACCGCATACTTTTAGGGTGTAGTTGTCTTGCCCTTGTTCTATCTGTGATATATCGTTTTGCTCTTAAAAAGGTCGCAGCTGAGCGTCATTATACCGCTGAGTTAAACTCTCTTATTCAGGATGCCGGAATATGTGTACTTCTAACACTCTTTGCGCATAATACTGTGCATTGGTGGTCCATTATTGCAATTCCTATCTTTGCTTTTATTATTCTCTATCCGCTATTGTATATCCCGTATTACAGATATTTGAGATGGGTGTATGATTTACCTTATCTCCTCATTGTTGTCAATCTTGGGATTACGGTTGCCTTCATACAATTCGGAAGTGCAAACCTTTGGGGCAAAATACTCGGTATTATCTGTACCATATTTGCCGCTATACACTTTGTAAGACATTTTAGACTTAGCTATTGTCCTAAGTGTAAAAAATATACCAATTTAGACACCCTCTGTATAGTAGATAATACAAAAACAAAAGAGTGGAAAGATGGCAAAACTACACAAGTGGCAACAGGCTATATCGATACATACAAGATTGATAGCCATGGAAACAAAACATTGATATCAAGTGTTGCTACAGGCTATAAAACCGTTGAGGTGGTACACCGACGCATTACCCACACATGGTGGTATAAATACACCTGCCCTTGTTGCAATCACTCATGGGATGAAAGCGGAGTTGAAGAAGAGTAAACTTAAATAAATGTAATAACTTAATTTCACAAAAACCTCAGTATGAAAATTGATGTAGGAACACTCATATCGCGTATAGTGGTTGTCATCGTGGTTGTTGGTGGTTGTTTGTGGGCAACATCATCCGGAAAGATTGATGAATTTCTTGAGACGACACCCCCTTTATGGCAGGAGGTAAGTGATAATACCACGCAGAGTGTTGAGAAATTATCCTCGGATGAGTTTGGTAAGATGTACAACTATCTCCTTTTAGGATGTAGTGCTTTAGCCCTCACTCTATCAATACTATACCTCTTTATTTTCAAGAGAGCAGCCGTCAAGCGTAATACCACAGATGACCTACATGGACTTGTTATAATGTCTATAATATCTGTTGCGCTGACCTGTTATATAAGCAACTCTATCAATTGGTGGAAAATTCTTGCAATACCTCTCTTCTGCTATGTCTATATCTATCCACTATTCTATCTGCCTTATTACAGATATTTAAGGTGGGTAGCAGCCGATTTGTATGCCTTAATAGGATTTTTATTAGCCGGTTTACATCTTGTATTATTTTCAGAAGATAATCCAGGATTTATAGCAACAATACTATCGCTTATCAGTGCAGGCTTGGCTTATTGGTTTTTCCATACACACTATAGACGAGAGTCTTGTCCAAGTTGCAAGAAACATGTCAATATTCTGCACACCGACCATCATATAGATTCAAAATATGTCGATTACAAAGATATCAAAACGAAGGCAGCAACGGGTTATAAAAACACATACAAAGTTGATAGCTACGGAAACAAATCGTTAATATCAAGTGTCGCTACAGGTTGGAAAACTATCTTCTACACAAACAAGATAACCAGAATAAACTTTACCGACCACTTCAAATGTCCAAATTGTGGTTATAAATTTACCAAGCAGGATTTCATCGAAGAGACAAAGAGATTAGGCTACAAAAAGCGTGAAGAGATAGTTGGGATGAATATCAATCGGAATAAATAACAAGCAGAAATTTAGATATTTTTTAACTAATAACTTAACACAATGAAAAAATTTTTAACAGCTATGGGACTTTTTTCCCTTGCTCTGACATCTTGCACAGAGCAGCCAAAAGAGGCGGCTTGGATTGTTGACAAGTTTGACGACATCAAGGTAATCCGTTACGAGGTACCTGAGTTTGAGAACTTGCCACTCAATGAGAAGCTGCTGGTTTATTATCTTGCTGAGTCAGCAAAGTGTGGCCGAGACATTATGTTCGACCAGAACTTTAAGTACAATCTTACTATCCGTCGTGCATTGGAGCAGATTTACACGACTTATCAGGGTGATAAGAGTGCTGCTGACTTTGTAGCTATGGAGAAGTATTTAAAGAAGGTTTGGTTTGCAAACGGTATTCACCACCACTACTCAAATGATAAGTTTACTCCTGAGTTCTCTCGTGAATGGTTTGCAGAGCAGCTTAAGAGCGTTGATACTGGTGTAGTTTCACAAGAGGAACTTTTGGAGGTTATCTTCAACCCTACACTCTACGCTTCACGCCTTAACCAAACTGCCGGCGTAGATATGATTGCCGCTTCTGCAGGCAACTACTATGAGGGTCTTACTCAAGCTGAGGTTGAGAAGTTCTACAACAAAATGATTGACCCTAAGGACCCACGTCCAATCTCTTATGGTCTTAACTCTAAGTTAGTAAAGGAGAATGGTAAAATCTTCGAGAAGACCTACAAGATTGGTGGCATGTACACCGAGGCTTTGGAGAAGGTCGTATATTGGCTTGAGAAGGCTGAGACTGTTGCAGAGGAGCCACTTAAGACTACAATCAACCTCTTGATTAAATACTATAAGAGTGGCGATTTGCGAGACTTTGATGCATTTAACATCTCTTGGGTACAGGACACTCAGTCTAATGTTGACTTTGTAAACGGTTTTACCGAGACTTACGGAGACCCTCTCGGTTTTAAGGCATCATGGGAGAGCGTTGTAAACTTTGTTGACAAGGCAGCTTGCGAGCGTACAAAGATTATCTCTGAGAATGCACAATGGTTTGAGGATCACTCCCCTATCAACCCTGCATACCGCAAGCCTGTTGTAAAGGGTGTATCTGCAAAGGTTATCACTGTAGCTATGCTTGGTGGCGACTGCTACCCTGCAACCCCTATCGGCATTAATCTGCCAAATGCAGATTGGATTCGTAAGGAGTACGGCTCAAAGTCTGTAACAATCGACAACATCACATACGCATACAACAAGGCAGCTCAGGGTAACGGTTTCTCTGAGGAGTTTGTTCTCAGAGACGAGGACCGCGAGAGAATGAAAAAGTGGGGAAAGCTCTCAGATGACCTTCACACAGACCTTCACGAGTGCCTCGGCCATGGTTCTGGTCAGCTTGCTCCTGGAACAACAGGTACAGAGCTCGGCTCATACTCTTCAACCCTTGAGGAGACACGTGCAGACCTCTTTGCACTCTACTACTTGGGCGATGAGAAGCTTGTTGAAATCGGTCTTATTCCTACACTCGATGTTGCTAAGGCTCAGTATGCATCTTATATTATGAATGGTATGATGACTCAGCTTTCAAGAATCGAGCTTGGCAAGAATGTAGAGGAATCTCACATGCGTAACCGTAAGATGATTGCAGAGTGGTGCTACGAGAAGGGTAAAGAGAATAACGTTATCGAGTGGGTTGAGCAGGACGGCAAGAAATACATCGTTGTAAATGATTTCGATGCACTTCGCAAGCTCTTTGGCGATATGCTCTATGAGGTACAGAGAATTAAGAGTGAGGGCGACTACGAGGCTGGTAAAGCGCTTGTAGAGAACTACGGCGTTACTGTTGAGCCTGAGCTCCACAAGCAGGTACGTGAGCGTTACTACGCACTTGGCATAGAGCCTTATGGAGGTTTTGTAAACCCTGAGTACACAATCGTTGAGAAGGATGGTCAGATTGTAGATGTTGTGGTTACATACCCTGCAAACTACACCGAGCAGCACCTCCACTACTCTAAGGATTACTCATTCCTCCCATCTATTAACTAATTATTAAGATAGTTCCCTAAAAACCGTTGTGGCACAAGCTACAACGGTTTTTTTGTGTATATAGAACAATGTTCCACCGAATGTTGTTCATTTGCAAAACTTTTCCTAATTTTGTAGTGTAATCGGATAGATTACAGACATACTGAAAGTGTTTTCGCAGTCCTTGTTAGAAAATGTGGGAATTTTCAAGAGAGAGGACAAACGAATAGCACTCATTCCTTGTATAGTTATGTTGGCTATGCACACTTTGTGTATATACCCCATACTATTCAGGTGTGGGGCATTTATCGTTTATTCTCTCAAAGGTCTTTCCACAACCTTCTAACAGATATACGGAAACAGACTCCACACTTTCTTTTTATAGCAATGTATATAAGGAGTCTGTATACATAATTTATATGTTATATGAAACGCTCTATTTTGAATCTTTTAATGGCGATTTCAACAATCCCATTGTTCTGTTCCTGTATGTCAAATGAGACAAAGGCATTAAAACTTATTGATAACTATATGAAAAGCTATCTAATTGTATACGATAGCTACAACCCTCAAGCGACACAAATTGACACAGCATACTACTATCCAACATTTGATGCTACTGTTTTATCACACGCTAAGAATGCTATAGATGCACAAGAAAAATATGAGGATACATTAGAATCTATAGACCGCACTCAACGAGATGTAAATAGTGCAAAACGTCGTATGGCTATATGGAATGATAGAAGTTCTGCCATTGCACGAGAAGAATACAACCAAGCATTACAAGAGCTGAACAAGGCTAATGCGAAAATTATAGAATTAACAGATCTAGCAGAAGCTGAAAAGCAGAAAGTAGCTTCTGAAGAGGAGTTAATTAAAGAGGCTGCTGCTCAAATTCCATCAGGAGTTTGTGGATGGCTTATACAACATAGTTATACCTGCAAGACAAGAGGTGGACTCGACACTGCCAGCTCTATAATTATGGTCACAAATCCAGATTTTACCGAAATATTTTTCGCAGCTGACAACGAGGATACTGAAATAGTTAACTACATAAACAAAGCAAAAGAGGTACTAAATTTGTAGCAAACAACACTTTACACTTTTCGTTATTTGCATAGCAAATTAGAAAATAGCTAATAGCCAACAGCATAAGACACTAAAGAAGTAGCAGTTGCTACGCATTTTATCGTCAGAATGCGGTAGATACAACACTCGGCAAAACTGCCGACGATGGGCTGTACTAAACGTACTGCTCATTGTCGGCAGTTTTGTTAGCGGAAGTAGATATCCGCATTATCACGATAAAATCACTTTTTTAGTGTCTTATAACTCAATATATGCCAGCAGATTGCGATGGCGAGCAGCGCCATTATGATTTGTGCCCAGAGGTGCTCATCAACAACAGCAAAGATGCAGTAACCGATAGTTACCCAAACCATAGTAACGGCATAGATTTTGACCTTAAGCGGGATAGCACGATGGATACGGAAATTGCGTATATATTCACCAAAGACCTTATGATTTAGTAACCAATTATAGAGTCCATCTGATGATTTTAGCCATAGTGCAGCAGCAAGCAACAGAAGTGGTGTTGTAGGCAACAGAGGCAGAAAGATTCCTGCCACGGCAAGGCCAAAAGATATAGCACCTAAAATTATTAGTACAAATTTCATAGCGCAAAGGTAGTAAATTAAAAGAATTTACCTAACTTTGTAGCACTAATAAACATTCAATAGACTATGAACAACAAAATTGGCATTGCTGCAGACCATGCAGGTTATCAATTAAAAGAGCTTTTAACAGGTTATCTCTCAGCAAAGGGCTTTGAGATTTTGGATTTTGGCTGTAACTCTGAGGAGAGTTGCGACTATGCTGACTATGCACACCCTATGGCTGAGGCTCTTGAGAGTGGCGAGTTTGACCGAGCAATAGGCATTTGCGGTAGTGGAGAAGGCATGGCAATTACATTAAACAAGCATCAGAAAGTTCGTGCATCGATTTGTTGGTTGCCAGAGATTGCATCGATTACTCGTCAGCACAATGACTGCAATGTACTTGTCCTTCCTGCCCGTTTTATTGACAATGATACCGCTATTGCCATTCTTGAGCAATGGCTTACAACACCTTTTGAGACAGGTGGTCGTCATGAGCGTCGCATTGCAAAGATTGCAGTAAAATAAGTTACAGAGCCGATAGTTCGGCTCTTTTCATTTATGAAGTGGAGAACTCAGATAGAGAGTGTAGCATTAAATGCCAAAATTGATTACGGTACAAAGATTTTTACCGTAGGCAGTTGCTTTGCTCAAAATATAGCTGCAAAGATGGCTGAGGCTAAATTCAGAGTAAGCCTCAACCCTACAGGAATACTATTTAATCCTGCCTCTATTGCCCAAACATTAACAAGTTATCTCGGCCAGAGCACAATAGATGAAAGCAGAGTAATCCAGAGGGGTGAAACCTGGGTGAGCCTTGACTGTCATTCAGAACTCTCAAGGACAAGTAAGACTGAGGCTATAGATGCCTACAAAAATGCTATCAGCAAGGGGCACGCAACTCTAAATGAGGCGTCTTGTATTATAATTACATTTGGCACAGCGTGGGTGTATGAGCATATTGCAACAGAAACGATTGTTGCAAATTGCCACAAACTTCCTCAAAGCAACTTCTGCCGCCGACGTTTAAGTGTTGACGAAATCATAGAGCTATTCAGACCCTTATTTAGCAACAAGTTGAAAGATAAGCAGATTATCCTAACTCTCAGCCCCGTAAGACATATTGGAGATGGGCTTACCGAAAACTCTCTAAGCAAAGCAACCCTTAGGCTGGCCATTGATGCGCTATGCTCGGAGTATAGCAACGTAGAGTATTTCCCTGCTTATGAAATAGTTACAGACGATTTGAGAGATTATCGTTTCTATAGTGATGATTTAGTACACCCCTCATCACAAGCCATTGAATATATTTGGGAAAAGTTTGTTGCATCAGTTTGCAGTGAGCAAGCTAAGCAATTAATGCCAAAAGTTGCACAAATAGTTGCAGCTGCAGCTCATCGTCCATTCAATTCACAGAGTGAAGAGTATAAAAATTTCTGTGGCAAATATCTTAAAGAGGCTAAAACTCTAAGTGAGATAGATTTTAGTAGAGAATGTGCTATTTTTGAGCAACTTTCTCATAAAAGTTAGTATCTTTGCAGGATATTTAAGTACTATGCGTAGATTTTTAATTACAATACTTGCTCTTCTCTCCACTTCGCTCACTTTTGCTCAACCCAAAGTGGCAATTAATATCATTATTGGAGGCATGAGAGCTACCGACTTGGATCGATATGCAGAAAACTTCTCCAATGATGGTTTTAAGCGGCTCAAAAGCGGTGGCGTAACCTTTTCTGAGTGTTATACCAACTTTGTCCCATCATCAGACCAGATGGCCCTTGCCACAATAGCAACCGGCACTCTGCCATCAATGCATGGAATATCTTCAACCTTATGGTATGACAGAGCAAGCAACAATGCCGTAATAGAGCTATTCAAGACAGCCCATGGAGAGTTCACAACAGAGCACTTTTTGGCACAAACTCTTGCTGAGGCAGTCAAAAGTTCAGGAAAGAATTCTCAGGCAATAACTATTGCTCACAATGCATCATCAGCAATCTCTTTGGCCGGTAGAGTTTCAGAGTGCTATTGGATTAATGAATATGGTAATTGGGTTACTGATGCCTGCTATGCCAAATATTGCCCAAGTTGGATAACTGCCTACAACGAGGTTGGCTTTAATCGTATATACATTCTGGGCAGATGGTATGGAAAACTTGTCAGAAGTAAGTATATTAATACTCGCTCTACTGACATAGAGGTATATGACATCTACTCAAAGCAGAAAAACAATCAACAAAAGAAGGGCTCTAATGCATGGGTAAAAGAAATGATGATTACCCCTGCAGGAAATAGTGTACTGTTTAGTTTTGCAGCCAAAATTATTGAACAAATAGTGGCTAGCAAAGAGAATCAAGGGCATAAAATCCTCAATATTTGTCTTGATGTTCCAAGAAATATTGTAGAAAAATATGGTCCAGACTCTATTGAGTATGAAGATATGCTATATCGATTAGACACCACTTTAGCAGAGTTTTTGTCGCATCTAGATAAACAATTTTCAAGTAGCAAAGAGTATATACTTACCCTTACAGCAGATCACGGTGTAGGTCAGAGTAGTATATCTCAAAAACAAGATGGTTTCAATGTTAAACAATATGAGGTAATTCTAAACGCCTTCCTTAGTGCCAAATATGGTCAAGGAAATTGGGTGCTCAGTTGTGAGAATGGTGCTATATACCTTAATAGAGACACTATATATGCAAAAAAACTCTCTATCGCACAGGTTCAAAATGAGGCAGCTACATTTGTAATGCAGTTCAGAGGTGTTGCAAATGCTGTAACAGCTACCGCAATGCAAGGAGGCGTAATGAGTAGCAAGAGTGCGCAATTAATGCAAAATAGTTTCTACCCACGTCGCTCAGGTGATATTATGTACTGCCTACAGCCAGGATACAACTATATAAACGATAGTAAAATAGCACAAAGTGGCTCTCCATATAACTATGACCGCCATGTGCCTCTTATCTTCTATGGAGGAGGTATTAGTAGTGGTCGAATATCTCGCCGAGTAGATACATCCGCTATCGCAGTTACTATTGCCTCATTGTTAGGAGTTACTACACCTGATTGCGCAGATGGAGAGGTATTATACGAAATTGACAAATAGATAAAAAGATATGACTGATTTAGTACAAGAGCAGATTATAGAGGAGTTCTCTATGTTTGATGATTGGTTGGACAAATATGACTATTTAATATCTTTGAGTGATAATCTACCTATCATTAATCCTGCACATAAGACAGAACAATATATAATAGAGGGTTGCCAATCAAGAGTTTGGGTTGATGCTCGTCTTGACAATGGAAAGGTATATTACTCGGCTGATAGTGATGCAATTATTGTTAAGGGTATATTAGCCCTCTTAATACGTGCTATGGAGGGTAGAACACCACAAGAGATTGTAAATCTCGACCTATATTTTATGGATGCAATAGGTCTGCAAGAAAATCTCTCGCCTACTCGTGGCAATGGAGTGGTTGCAACAATTAAACAAATGCGACTTTTTGCCCTTGCATTCTCCACAAAACAACAATAAACATTTGCGAGTTATGACACCTGAAGAGATTTTAGAGATAGAGAAGGATATTGTACTGACTCTCAAAAATATATATGACCCTGAAATTCCGGTAAATATATACGATTTAGGTCTTATTTACGATATTGATTACAACCCGTCCGGAGAGGTTACAATACAGATGACATTAACAGCTCCTAACTGTCCTATGGCCGACATGTTGGTTGAGGATATTAATATACAGGTAGCAAAGGTAAAGGGGGTAAATAAAGTAAACGTAATATTGGTTTTTGAGCCGGCTTGGGATAAGAGTATGATGAGTGAAGAGGCTCTACTTGAGCTAAATCTATTTTAGTAACACTATCCATCGTTATGGAGAAAATATCTTGTAGAAAATTCTTAAGCGAAATTGACCGATCAACCCTCCATGATATCTATATCGAGATGGGTTATGATCGAATGATACGCAAATATAACTTCATCAAAGATGTTTTCCATCATGCATGCGATGATTGGAATCAGACTTTCTATGAGATGTTGTTCAGGACAATGGATGCCACCTCCAATAAAGAGGTATATCACAGACTTGCTCGTGCCATCCCATATCGCTATATAATGAGAGAGGCTAACTCATTGATAGCCATTGAGGCGATGCTCATCGGAGGTTCCGGTCTGCTTTTTCTATATCCCGAAGATGAGTATGTAGCCAGACTTAAAGAAGAGTGGAACCACCTTGCCAATAAATACGAACTACAAGGCATGCGCTTTTCAGAGTGGAATTTAGGCCGAACCAGACCTTACAACCACCCTGTTCTACGCTTAGCTCAACTTGCCACATTATTACACACAAAAGAGTTCTTTGTAAACCAAATTATCGAATGTAAGACTCCCGATGATGTTGAGGCACTATTCTCTGTTGAGGCATCAGAATATTGGAAAAACCATTTTATTCCAGCATGTGAATCAAGAGATATTCCAAAACGTTTAGGGCGTGAAAAGTGTTATCTGTTAGGCATTAACTTAGTGGTTCAACTACAATATGCCTACTCTTTTAATGTCGGAAAAGAATATCTTAAAGAACAAGCCCTTGACCTATTCGGAATGCTACCTGCAGAGAACAATAAATACATTCGTGCTTGGCAAAAGATGGGTTTATATCCTCGTCATGCCTTTGACAGCCAATCAATTATACAAATAGTTACTGAATATTGTCAGAAAAACAGATGCGATGAGTGTCTGGTTATGAAATATGCTCACAAGAAGGCCTCAAAAGAGGTCTCAAAATAACAAAATTCACAATATATCCTGTTTTATACTCTATTTAGCATCCAATTTCAGATTTTGATTTTGAATTCTGAATGGTTTTTGCTATCTTTGCGCGCATTGTATAAATGATTTAGAAATAATTTATTTGAAACATGGATATTTTATCAAGCGTAATTAAACTTTTCTTTGGCAGCAAAGCCGACAAAGATCGCAAGGAGGTTGAGCCTTATTTGCACAAAATCAATGAGATATACCCTAAAATAAAGGAGTTATCTAACGATGAGTTGCGTGCGCATAGTGCAGCTCTCCGTAAAAAGATTGCAGATTTCATAGCCTCTGATGAGGCTCACATTGTGGAGCAAAAAGCTCATCTTGAGAATCCAGAAATCAATGTTTCTGAGAAGGAGAAAATCTCAAAGGATATTGAGCAGACTGTAAAGCGTATTGACGAAAAGATCGAAAAGGTCCTTGACGAGATTCTGCCGGAGGCTTTTGCCATTATGAAAGATACAGCTCGCCGTTTTGCCGAGAATGAGGTTGTAGAGGTATCTGCAAATGATTTTGACCGTAATCTTGCTGCTAATAAAGATTTTATCACTATTGAGGGTGATAAAGCTATCTACTCTACCCATTGGACAGCGGGTGGTAACGACATCAAGTGGGACATGGTACATTATGATGTTCAGCTATTCGGTGGTGTAGTTCTACATAAAGGTAAAATCGCCGAGATGGCAACAGGTGAGGGTAAAACCCTTGTAGCGACACTCCCTGTATTCCTGAACGCTCTTGCCGGTAAGGGTGTACACATGGTAACTGTCAACGACTATCTTGCTCGTCGTGATGCCGAGTGGATGGGTCCTATGTATCAGTTCCATGGTCTATCTGTAGATTGTATTGATTTACATCAGCCAAACTCAGAGGCTCGTCGTAAGGCATACTTGGCAGATATTACTTTCGGTACAAACAACGAGTATGGTTTTGACTACCTGCGCGACAATATGGCATCATCTCCATCAGACCTTGTACAAAGAAAGCACCACTTCGCTATTGTCGATGAGGTTGACTCTGTGCTTATTGATGATGCACGTACTCCGCTTATCATCTCTGGTCCTGTACCAAAGGGCGAAGATCAGATGTTTGAGCAATATTGTCCTGCTATCCAATACTTGTACAATCTCCAAAAGGATTTTGTAACTTCACTTGTTACAGAGTCTCGCAAATTGGCCGCTGAGGGCAAGATGGATGAGGCAGGTATCTTGATGTACCGTGCATATAAGGGTCTGCCTAAATATAAGGCACTTATTAAGTTCCTCTCTGAACAGGGTATAAAGGTTCAGATGCAGAAAACAGAGAATATCTACATGGCGGACAATAACCGCCGTATGCCTGAGATTACAGATGAGCTATTCTTTGTAATTGATGAGAAGATGAACTCTGTAGAGCTGACAGATAAAGGTCATGAGATTCTCTCTCGCTACTTTAAGGAGGATGGTTTCTTCGTTCTTCCTGATATTGGAGCTGAGATTGCAGAGTTAGAGACTCAGGAGTTCTCACTTGAGGAAAAGGCTCAAAAGAAGGATGAACTTATTACAGAGTACTCGACTAAGTCAGAGCGAGTACATACCGTACACCAGCTTCTTAAGGCATACTCTATGTTTGAGAAAGATGTAGAGTATGTTGTAATGGATAACAAAGTAAAGATTGTTGATGAGCAGACTGGTCGTATTCTCGACGGCCGTCGTTACTCTGATGGTCTGCACCAAGCTATCGAGGCAAAGGAGCGTGTAAAGGTTGAGGCTGCGACACAGACCTTTGCGACAATTACTCTTCAGAACTACTTCCGTATGTACCACAAATTGGGTGGTATGACCGGTACTGCTGAGACTGAGGCTTCAGAGTTCTGGAACATCTACAAATTGGATGTTGTAGTTATTCCTACCAACAAGCCTATTGCTCGCAATGACCAAGATGATGTCATCTATAAGACTAAACGTGAAAAATATAACGCTGTAATTGCCGAGATTGAACAGCTTGTCGCTGCAGGTCGCCCCGTACTTGTAGGTACAACATCTGTTGAAATCTCTGAGCTCTTAAGCCGTATGCTCAAGATTCGTGGCCTTAAACACAATGTCCTCAATGCTAAGCAGCACCAACTTGAGGCTCAGATTGTAGCCGAAGCTGGTCGTCCTGGTCAGATTACTATTGCAACCAACATGGCTGGTCGTGGTACAGATATCAAGCTAACTGAGGAAGTTAAAGCTGCAGGCGGTCTTGCAATCATTGGTACTGAGCGTCATGAATCTCGTCGTGTTGACCGTCAGCTACGTGGTCGAAGCGGTCGTCAGGGTGATCCTGGTTCAAGCCGTTTCTTTGTCTCTTTCGAGGATGATTTGATGCGTCTGTTCGGTTCTGACCGTATTGCAGCAATGATGGACAAGATGGGTATCCAAGATGGAGAGGCCATAGAGTCAGGTATGATGTCAAAGGCTGTTGAGCGTGCACAAAAGAAGGTTGAGGAAAATAACTTCGGCATCCGTAAGCGTCTGCTTGAGTACGATGATGTGATGAACTCTCAGCGTGAGGTTATCTACACACGTCGTCGTCATGCTCTGCACGGAGAGAGAATCGAGATTGACCTTAACAATCTGATGTACGACTACGCCGAGGCATTTATGAACAACCATGAGGGCGACGATTTTGAAAACTTCAGCTTTGAGCTTATACGTGAGGTTGGTATGCAGCCATCTTTCGACGAGGCTAAATACGAAAAGGCTAAGCGTGCAGAGTTAATTGAGCTTATAGTTGCCGACTTACAGGCTCTTTATGCTCGTAGAGCTAAAGCTGTAGCAGACACTGTTCGCCCTGTAATGCAACGCATATACGAGGAGCGTAAAGATAATCTTGAGGGCAACATGTACTTCCCATTGACAAATGGCCATTTAGGTTACAATGTCCCTGTAAATCTCCAGAAGTGTAAAGATACTGACGGAGCTGAAATTTTCCGCGTATTCTCTAAGATTGTCATGTTTACAATGATTGACGATGCTTGGAGAGAGCACCTCAGAGAGATGGATGATTTGCGCCAGAGTGTTCAGAATGCATCTTATGAGCAGAAGGATCCACTGCTCATCTACAAATTTGAGTCATTTGGTCTCTTCTCTAAGATGTTAGAGAAGATTAACCGCGACGTACTTGCTGTTCTTAACAAGGCTTATGTTCCTGTTCAGCAGCAGAACCCTGAGGCTATTCAGCAAGCTCGCCACAGCAAGGCAAAAGTTGATGTAAATAAACTCCAAGCATCTCGCATGGCAGCTGCATCTGCAGCAGGCCAAGCAGAGAAGAGCAAGCCTGCTCCGATACATGTAGAGAAGAAGGTCGGCAGAAATGACCCTTGCCCTTGTGGTAGCGGTAAGAAGTATAAGCACTGTCATGGTAAATAGGTAGCACTATAAATTATGGGTTACGCAGAGGAGAAACAGCGACAACTTGATGTTCGCTACCTTAAGATGGCACGTATATGGGCAGAAAACTCATACTGCGTGCGTCGTCAGGTTGGAGCATTGATTGTTAAGGATAAAATGATTATATCTGATGGCTACAACGGCACACCATCCGGCTTTGAAAATATCTGTGAAGATGATATGGGACAGACAAAGCCTTATGTTCTGCATGCAGAGGCAAATGCTATTACAAAGGTTGCAAAGAGTGCGAATAATTGCGACGGAGCAACCCTCTACATCACCGCCTCTCCTTGCATAGAGTGCTCTAAGCTAATTATTCAGGCCGGAATAAAGCGTGTCGTATATTGTGAGAAATATCGCTGCGAGGAGGGTCTAGAACTACTTAAACGAGTCGGTATAGAGTGCGTTTTTGTAGAAATTGACTAATCTGCGTATCATTACATCCAATAGCAGTCCATCGGGCTGCTATTTTTTTATTGTTTTAGTTAATTTTCTCATAAAAAAATTATAACTTTGTTACGATAAACTTTTTTTTAAGTAATATTGGGAGAGTATGTTTAATTTATACGCACTCATTAAGAAATACGCATTTGACAGATATGTCCACTCTGGAGTCATTGCTATTATCGATATATTGATGTCTGTAATAGCATCTATATTGACGCTAACTTGTATAGACTTAGCGCTACCTGATAGTAGTATTCCTTTGCATATTGTAGTCAAAGTCGTATGTATTAATATTATTGCAACAAGCATTGCAGTATATTCCATGCACACGCACCGCATAATTATCAGATATAGTACAATAAGCGATATTTGGAAACTTGCCGTAGCCACTATAATCAAAGAGGTTTTTATGTGCATCTCGGCTATACTGCTGCTTAAGTTTAATAAAAACATACTTTGGCTTGCACTTCTCTTTGATTCTCTACTTACATTCAGTATTCTCATATTGGTCAGAATTGCGATGGTTGTTGTATATGACTCAATCAAAGAGTCATTTATCTCCAATGACAGACGTAAAAATATATTTATATATGGCTCTTCGGATAAATCTACGAGTTTACGTCTAAGACTCGATAAATCAACTCATTACAAAGTCGTAGGTTTTCTGCAACACCATACCCATTTTAGTTCAAATGCAAAGCTATCAGGATTGCCATTAATGAGTTTCAACAAACGTGATGACAATCAGATAGAGGCACTTTTTACCAGATACAATGTATCGGATATTCTCTTTCCAAACTATGAGACACTAAAAGAGGAGAGTGAACGTCTGATACCATTCTGCACATCTCATAACATTAAAATTCTCGTTGCACCTCCTATTGATGAGGCAGTTGATGGTAATATTCCTCAAAGTGCGATTAGAGAGGTAAAAATCGAGGACTTGCTTGGTCGAGATGAGATTAAAATCTCAATGAATGAGATTATCAAAAACTTTGCAGATAAGACAATCCTCGTTACCGGCGCTGCAGGAAGTATAGGTTCGGAGCTATGTCGCCAATTAGCAAGTTTTAACATCAAAAAACTTGTAATGTTTGATAATGCAGAGACTCCTATGCACTATATACGCCTTGAATTAGAGGATAGATATAAAGATTTAGATATTATTCCGATAATTGGAGATGTTCGTCAGCCAAATCGTTTAGAGTATGTATTTAATAGCCACAAACCTCAAATCGTCTTCCACGCTGCCGCATATAAGCATGTGCCTCTGATGGAGGAGAATCCTTGCGAGGCTACACTTGTCAATGTATATGGTTCTCGTAATGTTGCGGATATGTGCATCAAGCATAATGCAGATATGATGGTTATGATTTCAACAGACAAGGCTGTAAACCCAACCAATATCATGGGTTGCACAAAGCGTCTGGCTGAGATTTATGTACAATCATTAGGTAGTGCTATAACAAATGGTGAGATTAAGGGTAATACAAAGTTTGTAACTACTCGTTTTGGAAATGTTTTAGGAAGTAACGGCTCTGTTATTCCACGATTTAGGGAGCAGATTATGGCAGGAGGTCCTGTAACGGTAACACACCCTGATATCACACGTTTCTTTATGACCATTCCTGAGGCTTGTCGTCTTGTTATGGAGGCTGCTACAATGAGTAGCGGCAATCAAATTTTCGTTTTTGACATGGGCGAAAGCGTCAAGATTGTAAAACTCGCTGAAAAGATGATAGAATTGGCTGGTTTCCAGGTTGGCAGAGATATTGAAATCAAATTTACAGGTCTTCGTCCTGGCGAGAAACTATACGAAGAGGTGTTATCAAATAAAGAGAATACTATAGAGACAAATCACAAAAAGATTCGTATCGCAAAGGTTCGTCAATATGACTACAAAGAGGTGGTAGATAGGATCAACTCATTACGTGAATTGGCTTATAATGTGGATATTATGAATATGGTAAAACTTATGAAAGATATTGTCCCTGAGTTCAAGAGTCAAAATTCACGATTTGAAGAGCTTGACAAATAGCACAATCTACATAAGATATATTAACTATTAAATCTCTAATTATGCCTAAAATTTCGGAAAGAGCCAATCTGATGCCGGCATCTCCAATACGTCGTCTTGCACCTCTTGCAGAGGCTGCAAAACGCCGTGGGACAAAGGTTTTCCACCTCAATATCGGTCAGCCTGATATTGAGACACCTATTGAAGGTTTAGAGGCTCTCAAACATATTGATAGAAAAATTTTGGAGTATAGTCCAAGTGATGGTTTCCTCTCTTTTAGAGAAAAATTAGTAGGCTACTACGACCAATACCAAATTAAGCTCTCGCCTGAAGATATAATCATAACTTCAGGAGGCTCTGAGGCTGTATTATTTGCATTTATGTCTTGCCTCAATCCTGGTGATGAGATTATCGTACCAGAACCTGCATACGCAAACTATATGGCATTTGCAGTATCCGCCGGTGCAATTATCCGTCCTATCACATCTACCATAGACGAAGGCTTTGCACTACCTCCGATAGAAAAGTTTGAGGAGCTGATAAATGAACGTACTAAGGGTATTCTGATTTGTAATCCAAACAACCCTACAGGATATCTATATACTCGTAAAGAGATGAACCTTATACGTGATTTGGTCAAGAAATATGACCTATTTCTCTTTTCTGATGAGGTTTATCGAGAGTTTATCTATACCGGCTCGCCGTATATATCTGCTTGCCATCTCGAAGGCATAGAGCAGAATGTCGTTCTGATTGATTCTGTATCAAAACGATACTCAGAGTGTGGCATCCGAATTGGAGCTCTTATAACCAAGAACAAGAGCCTGAGAAGCGCCGTGATGAAGTTCTGTCAAGCTCGTCTCAGTCCACCACTTCTCGGACAGATTGTAGCTGAGGCCTCTCTTGACAGTCCTCGCTCTTACGCTATACACACATACGAAGAGTATATAGAGCGTAGAAACTGTCTTATTGACGGTCTAAATAAAATAGAGGGTGTCTATTCCCCTATCCCTATGGGTGCTTTTTATACAGTTGTACGATTACCAATAGATGATAGCGATCGTTTCTGTGAATGGTGCCTAAAAGAGTTTGAATATGAGGGTGCTACCATTATGTTAGCACCAGCATCTGGTTTCTATTCTGAAGATGGATTGGGACATAATGAGGTACGTATTGCATACGTTTTGGAGAAATCTGAGCTAAAAAAGGCTCTTAATATCCTTCAAAAAGCACTTGAAGCCTACCCTGGCAAACAATAATCGACTATCCAAAAAGTCGCTATTTATATCCAATATAACGCAGCTTAAAGCGGGACTAAACCTCCTCTTTAAGCTGTATTTTATTCATTTTATTACATAATACGACTCTATACAGTTTATAAATAAATTATCCCATAAAACTTATACCACAATATATTTTCCCAGTAATTAACAACAACTACTTAAGAGCAATAAAAATACGAATACACTGATACTCAACCAAATACAAATAAATACACATCCTATATCAATATAAATAAAATAGATATCAACAAACATATTTACAATAAGCACTGCAGATTATAATTCCAATAAGACACTCTTTGCAATTATGCATTTGGTGCATTTTTTGCAGTTCCTAAAAACTCGATTTGCCAAGAGTCATAAGTGCCAATTTATTGTTTTAGGTTAAAATTGCATGAAAACAGATAGTGATATCCTATTTTTTGAGTGTCAAACCAATAATCATAAACGGCCTAACACAAAAGGTAAAAAATACGCTTCTACACCCTAAAAAAGTAGCTTAAACTATTGTTTATGTAAATTATTTTTTATAGCTTTGCAACGGAAATGATATACAAAATGAATATAAATCAGCTTTGGTCCGTTAAGACCCTACGAAAATTAGCAATCCTGACTGTTTGCATATTTTCGTATTTCAATGTTTCAGCACAGGAACGTGTTGATTCATTGGTTATTTACTTTAGACAAGGCTACTCAATATACGAGCCTGATTTTCATGGCAATAAGGAGCGTATGGATGCGTTTATCAAGCGTATCAACGAGCTCCAGTGCGACTCATTGCACAACATTGCAAAGGTTTCGTATATAGCAGGAGCTTCTCCAGAAGGTTTGCGAGCAAACAATGAGCGACTTGCTCAGAAGCGTGCAGCGACAATCTCTGACTATTTGCACAAGCATATCATCTTTGACAGAGATGCTGTTGAAGTTATGCTACGCTCAGAGGACTATATCGACCTTACCAAAATGGTTGAGGCCTCAGATATGCCTTACAGGGATGAAGTTCTTGAGATTCTGCGCACCTATCCTCGTGAGAAGATGGTAAATGGTGTTATGCAGAACCCTTGTAAGATTGCATTGATTAGATTGCACAATGGTGAGCCATGGCGTTACATGCTCCAACACTTCTACCCAGAGTTGCGTCGTTTTAAGATGATGGTGGTTCTTCACGAGCCTACACCAGAGCCTGAGCCTGTAGTTGAACCTACACCTGCTCCATTAGCACCAACGCCGGAGCCAGAACCAGAACCAGCACCAACGCCGGAGCCAGAACCTGTAAAGCCAACTGTAGCACCTGCTCCATCATGGACTCCACAGGCACTTATCAAAACCAACGCTATTGGTTGGGGATTGGCTGTATCAAACCTTGCTCTTGAGGTTGAACTTGCAAAGCATTTCTCATTCAATCTACCTATATATTATTCGGGTGTAGATTACTTTGCTGAGAATCGTAAACTTCGCATGTTCGGTGTATATCCGGAGTTCCGCTATTGGTTTAAGGAGCGCGACGGATGGTTTATCGGTGCACATGGAGGTATGGCTTATTTCAACTATGCATTAGAGGGTGAGTGGCGTATTCAGGATACCGGAGGTACAACTCCTGCCCTTGGTGGTGGTTTGAATGTCGGTTTCCGTATGCCTCTGAGCAAGAAACATCCACGCTGGAAGGTTGAGTTCACTCTCGGAGCCGGTGTATATGATGTTCACTACGAGAAGTTTGTTAACGAGAAGGATGGTCCAAAGGCTCAAGGTACTTTCCAGAAGACTGCGATTTTACTTGACAATGTCGGAGTATCATTCTCTTATAGTTTTGACCTTAAAAAGCGTAACAAGTAATGAGAAGATTTGCAAAACATATTATGCTCTGCGCAACGCTCTGTTACTCGTTGCTTTCATGTGATGTTCACCAGTGGCCTGAGAACCCAATCGAAAAGGTCGATTTGAACATCTCCCTTGAGTTTGAGACCGATATGCCAATTTTGGATATTATAGACCGTATTTCACCATACGCCTCTACAAATCCAGATGATTACGACATTCGTTATCTCATTAATGCTTACCGTATCTCTGATAACGGCACTGTCTCTACTACTCCATCTGAGGAGTGGGTATTTAGCAAGCCAGATGTTTCAGAGCTTGAATTTAAGGCTGCTTTACGTATTGCACCTGGAAAATATCGTATTCACGCTTGGGTTGACTATGTAGATAACGACAAAAAATCTGATAAGTTCTACCAAACAAGCGATTTTAGCAGTGTTAGACTGTTTGACGGTGTTCATATCGGTAATAACGACTTCCGTGATGCCTTTATCGGTAGTACAGATGTAGATGTTGTTCCTCAGTTTGAGCTCGATTTGCCACCTATTGAGGCTAATATTGTCATGGGTCGTCCATTGGCAAAGTTCAACTTTATCTCAAACGACCTCAATGAGTTTATCTCACGAGTTCTTGAGATGCGAGCTCGTCAGGCTGCTGTAGATGGCGTTACCCTACCAGAGTCTGAAATGCTGCCATCATCTGTTGACCTGTCAGAGTTCCGTATTGAGATTCGCTATTCAGGCTTCATGCCGTGTGAGTTTAACCTCTTTACCAATATTCCGGTTGACTCACGCACGGGTGTTAAGTTTGACTCAAAAATTAACCCTATCAATGGTGATGAGGCTCTGCTCGGTTTCGACTATGTGTTTGTAAATGGTCAGCGTTCAACAGTGCTTGTATCAATCTCGGTTTATAATAAGGCAGGCGAGTTGCTATCTGCAGTGTCAAATATTGAGGTTCCGGTAGAGCGTAGTAAACTCACAACAATCCGTAGTAGTTTCATGACTGAGAGTGCTGAGGGTGGTGTCGGTATCGACTCCGAATTTGAAGACGAGTTTAACATATTTATATAATTAGATAATTCACACACGCATCGCATATTATATATATAGGTATTGATGAAAAGTTGGTTAAAATACATACTCACCATAGCTGCGGCGCTTAGCTGCACGACGTTGCTCACCACGTCGTGCTTGCAGAGTGATTTTGACGAGCCGCTTCTTGCTGGTGATACTGCAAAAGTGTCGTTCAGTTTGGGCTTGGATGACGAAATTACAACTCGTGCAGGCGAGGGAAATAGTATTGACCAACTTTTGGTAGCTGTATATAATAATAGCACAGGTGAGCTTGTTGGTGCAAATAATACAGAGGCACAAATCGTTAATGGTAATCAAATTAAGGGAAATTTCACTATTGAACTCCTTGTAGGTCAAAGTTATCAGGCAGTCTTCTTTGCACACCACGATGGAGCATATACCTTTAGCGAGGACTACAAAACTATCTCTATTGCAACTTATAATGTTGACAACCCAGAGTACTTAGATGCATTCTACGGCACCAAAACTTTCTCTGTTGTAGCCTCTAAAAACACTATTAGCCATGAGCTTAAGCGTCCATTCGGTTTGTTAGTGTTTGGAGTGAAGGAGGATAATTTCATGGAGAACTCAACTGCCGAAATTAAGTTAGAAGGCGTTCCAACTTCATTCAATGCTCTTGATGGAACAGTTTCAACTTCTACAACTACACAAACGCTAAACTTCACTCCAGATAGTACTATTAAGGTTGGAGATAACTATCAAGGCTATGTTCTGCTTGGTATGGCTTATGTCTTGCCATCAACAGTAACCCCTACCCTAACCCTTAGTGTGGGTGGTGTACCACAGGATTCTAAAAGTCTAAACCCGATAGCTATCGTAGCCAATAAACGATATAACTTACTGGGTAACAGCCTGTTTGTCGTTGACAATTGGGGGGGGGTAGTAACGATGTCAGGTTTGCCAGAGGAGAATGTTAGTAGCGATGGATGGATACATATTAAGACCGCCCATGAACTTGCTTACGTACTCGAAAAGGGAGATGACGTAAAAATTGAGAAACAGAGTGCAAGCCTCAGTTCTACTCGTGCAGAGGAGGCAAAGCCTGAGTTAATTGATGTTACCAATCCTAAGTATCATATCTGCAACGATATTGATATTTCTAAGTGGGCAGAGCAAACATCAACCGCAAGATTTACAGAGAATGTTGTTATCTGTGGCGGTAACTGGGGAGAGAACACCACTCCAACTGTTGGTGGAACTCCAACTAATGATGATAAAAAATATTTTACCGTTAAGGGTCTTGATATGACAGCTAACGGTATCTTTGGAGATGTTGCAAACTTCACTCTACAGAACTTCCGAGTTGAGGACTGTACAATGACTGCTCCAGAGAGCAATCCTGTAGGTATGATTGCAGGTACAGTAACTGGTTCTTTGACATTAACTAACGTATCCATTGATGGTGGAGAGGTTAAAGGCTCTTCAAAGGTTGGTGGACTTATTGGTTATATTGAGAGTTCTACAAATTCAGTAGCAACGCTTACTAATTGCGCCTCAAGCGCCATTATTACTGCAACCGCTACTGATTATGCAGGCGCATTAGTCGGTTGTTTTAAAGGTAATGACGCAAGCGAAACTCTAAACTTTAAAAGTTGTTACAACCTATCAGAGAGCAACTTTAACACATCTTTCTGCGAGGCTGAGCAGGCTTGTTTCAATGTGTATGATGAGGTTACTGAGACCGGTGTATATTTAGAATCGTATAATGAACACCTACTCGGTGGAGAGGAGCTTTGCCGTGGTACTATTAACTATGACGATGTACGCTTCTTCTACCGTTGGGATGGCAAGCGAACAGTTGAACCATTAAAAGCAGATCCTAATCGTGATGCAAATGTAACTCAAGGTACGAACAATTACGTAATCTATTCTCCTTATGATTTAGCAGGACTTAGAAAAAAGACGGCGAGTCCATCTGCTATCTATATACGCCAAAATATTGACATGAATGGCCAGGGTGTAGATGGTAAGTACAATGTCCCATCAAACTTTACTAAATCTACGCACACAAGCACTGATGATAATGTGTTTAATCCATTCAATTACGTTACAACTTTAGATGGAACAAAGACTATAGCTAATGGTGTTGTAACAGAGCAGTATGGTATATATAATCTAAGTATATCACAGATTGAGCAAGAACGTGCTGCATTTATTCTATATGCATCAGGTAATACTTCTCATAAAAACATCAACTTTGTAAATTGCTGTACAGTTGCAGTTCACAAACCAGTTCAAACCGATGCAAAAGCGTATGGAGCAATAGTATGTGCCAATATTGATGCAACTTACACAATGGAGAATGTGCATGCAACAGGTTGTAAAGTATTTGCACTACAGAAAGTCGGTACATTGGCAGCTCGTGTAAGTGGTACATCGACTCTCAAAAACTGTACAGTAAACAACTGCTATATAGAGAACTACGATTGTAATATCTCAGAGCGATTTGAGTCTGGGCCTAAATCAATGGCAGGTTTTACAATTGACAACGTTTATGCCGACTTCTACCCTTATGGAGAGGTTGGTGGTATGTTTGGATTTATTCAAGGAAATTCGACACTAAGTAATTGCAAAGTCAACGGTAGCGAAATAGATGCATTTGGCCAAGATGATAAGATGGCTGAAATCAAAGCCTCTGGTTGGAAAGGGGCATTCGCAGTTGCCGGAGTAAAGGGCTTTGGATATTACAAAGTTCCTGGACGACACGTTAGTACGCTTATTGGAGATATCAGAGCAACAGGAACTGTAACACTAACAGGCTGTAGTGTTGATGCAAATACAAAATGTACAAATCGCCACGATAAGCACAATAGTACATATACCTATATAGGGCAAGCATATATTGTTAAATTTGTAGATAGTGAGGGTAGTGTTACTGTTGATGGAAAAAAATTAACAGTAGCAGATTGTAACAAGTGGACTACACTATAAAATATTTAGTTATACGAAAAAAATAAAAAACTAACATATAATGAAAGTATTTAAGACTATTTTGGCTGTAGCAGTTGCGGCATTTATGTTTGCAAGCTGCGAGAAAGAGCAGTACAACACTACTCTTAATAAAACAGAGGTTATCAACTACAGTGTAGTACTTGATGATGTTACAGGCACACGTGCATCAGAGCTTTACGATGGTAGCAAGATTAACCGCTTAGATTATGTTGTTTACATGCTCAATGAGGATGGCACAACATACACAGCTACAGAGGTAAAGGAGATTGGAAAAGAGTTTACCGGTAGCCAAACTGTCTCTATTGAGCTTATTAAGGGTCAGAGCTACAAGATTACATTTATTGCTTACACTGATACGCAGAAGGGTAATTGGTGGAGCACAGCAAACAATCAAGTAATTACATTTGACCACAGCAAGGTTTCAGCAAACAGCGACAGCGGCGATTTGTTTGTAGCATGTATTGATCACCAAAAAACATCTGTAAGCCTTAAGCGTCCGCTTGCCTTGGTAAACTTAATGCTCAGCGAGAGCCATGTTAATACTGCTAACAATCTCGGCTTTAATCCTGCAAATGCGCAAATTACTTACACTGTTTCAAACATTGCAAAGAGTTACGATTTGCTAAACGGCACTGTAAACGGCACTGTAAGCGGTACTGATAGCTGCACATTGACAAATTCATTTGGAGCTGTTGCAAATAGCTACTACACAATGTCATCTGTCCTTGTTGCTGCAGGACAAACAGTAAACTGCAACATTGCAAAGGTTACATGCACAGGCCTCAATGATATTACACTTAACAAGGATATAACCTCTATCCCTGCAAAGGCAAACTACAAGACCAATGTAAAGATTGGTTCATTACTTACAAACAAGTTCGACTATACTCTTACTGTAAGTGCCGGATTTGACACTCCTGATGAGGAGAAATTGGTTGACTAAAAACTATACATTATATTTTAACTTAACTTAAATCTTTCACACAATGAAAAAGATTTTCCGTATTATGATAGCATCAGCTTTTATGATTGGTGCTATATCTTGTGCTAAGAGCGAGGCCTCTTTGATTCCTGCAGGTGAGGAGGTAGAGGTAACTTTTGTTGCTGACCTTGGTAGTCTTGGCACACGTTTGATTGCTGATGGAACAACTGTTGACGAGGTAGCTTGGGCTATCTATGAGGCTAACAAGCCTAATCAGCAGGCTCCACTTGCTGCCCTTCAGGGTACTTTGAAGATTGAGAACAAGCAGGCTACATTCTCTACACGTCTTGTAACAGGTAAGGCTTACGACATCGCATTCTTCGCATACAAGGCTAAGGATGCTGCAGGCGACAATATTGTTGACCCACTCTACTACTCTGTTGATTGGGCAACTAAGAGCGTTACTGTAGATTACAGCAAGCCTCTTGCAAACGTTGAGGAGCGAGACTGTTTCTGGCACGTAGAGCCTAACCTGCTCGTTAATGCCCCTCTTACAAAGACTTTCACTCTGAAGCGTCCATTGGCTCAACTCAACTTCGGCGTTACTCCTGAGGATGTTACTTTGGCTAAGAAGGCTGGTTTGGTGGTTACACACTCTTCTGTTACTGTTGACACTTACACATCATTCAACCTCTTTGATGGCTCTGTCAGCGGTCCTAAGACCATCACTTTCGCCACAAACGATATTCCTGACATGGCAACTGAGACCCTTAAGGTTAAGGTTGATGGCGTTGAGAAGGAGTTTGAGTATCTTGCAACTACATATGTTCTTGTTGCAGACAAGATTACAAGCGATGTTGCTGCTGTTGTAAATGACGGCACTCAAGACATTAATACAATTAAACACACATTCGTATATCTCCAGCGCAACTGGCGTACAAACATTATTGGCGCACTGTTGACATCTCCTGCAAACTTTACTGTTGTTGTTGACGAGAAGTTCGTTGATGACTACATTAAGTAAGAGTAATAAGAGATAGCACACATCCCTTATACAAAATTAACTCACTACGAAAGGGGCTACAAATGTAGCCCTTTTTTTGTGCTGTATAACAAAAAAAAGCTGTCGCAACACATATTTGTTGGACAGCCTCTATAGTACAAATCAGCCCTCTTAGAATGGCAAATCGTCATCATCCTGAGCCGGAACAACTGCTGGCTGAGGCTGAGGTTGCGGCTGAGGAGTTGGGGTTGGATACTGAGGTGCAGCATATTGTGGTTGTGGTTGCTGCACATACTGTGGCTGCTGCGGATACGGAGCTGATTGAGCACCCTCAGGACGGCGCCCAAGTAGTTTAAGGTCTGAGGCTGTAATATCGGTAGCAAAGTGCCGCTGACCATCATTACCCTGCCAATCTCGATAGTGGATTGCTCCCTCTACATAGATTTGGCTACCCTTGCGAACATACTTATCAACCACATCAGCAAGACCTCGCCAAAAAATGACTGTATGCCACTCAGTCTGCTCTGTTGTCTCATTTGTCTGACGGTTATAAAATCGCTCTGTAGTAGCAAGGCGGATACGAGCAGTTTTAACACCATTTTCAAGACTTCTAACCTCAGGGTCGGCTCCAACATTTCCGACCAAAATAACTTTATTTATCATAAACAGTATTAATCAAGATTATTAATCAATTCTACAAACAGTTTACTCATTCGCTCACCAGCCTTACGACCCTGCATCTGTACATCCTCATGGTCGCCCACCTGGTCGCTAAGACCACAATTAGTAATGACAGACATTCCAAAAACCGGCACGCCCATATGACGAGCCACAATGGTCTCAGGTACAGTTGACATACCTACAGCGTCGCCTCCAATAGCCTTAAAGTAGCGATACTCAGCCTGCGTTTCAAAGGTTGGACCTGTTGTACCGACATATACTCCATACTGCAACTTAATATTGAGACGATTAGCAATAGCTGTAGCCTTATCTCTAACGGCCTTACTATAGCAATCATGCATATCAGGGAAACGAGGGCCCAATTCGTTATTATTCGGGCCAATAAGCGGATTTGGCAACAGATTGATATGGTCTGTAATTACCATCAAATCACCAACACAGAACGAGGTATTAATACCACCACTCGCATTAGAAACAAAGAGATAATTAATACCCAACTTTGCAAGTACTCGAACAGGGAAAGTAACCTGTTTCATTGTATAGCCCTCATAGTAGTGGAAGCGCCCTTGCATTGCCACAACACGACGAGAACCTACTGTTCCAAAAATAAGGCGGCCGGCATGACCCTCAACTGTTGATACGGGCATATTGGGGATATTGCAATAATCAACCGAGTATACAACATCAATATTATCAACAAAACCACCTAAGCCTGTTCCCAAGATAATTCCCACTTCAGGCTTAAAATCTGAGGTTACGCTGTTTAAGTAATCAACAGCCTCTAATATATGTGTCATTATTGAAACTAATTATTTCGTTATTTAAACGTTCACAAAGAGCATCTCTTGCCGCTATTGAATTAGAGTTAGCCGGTGCCACAAACATCATACCAATACACTCATAGAACATCTGCGTCCGCAACTGAGCAGGAAAATCATCAGAATTACATAGTTTGACAGCATCCTTCTCGGTTGTCATGATAAAAGCATCCGGATATTGCTCTACAGCCTCCAAAATCATTTGCGCATCTGATGCTTTATACTGATGATGGTCCTGAAAAGCAAAAGTTTTTACAACCTTATATCTCTTTGAAAGGCTATCGAAGAATGCCTCATTATTTCCGATACCCGCCATAGCGATTACTTTACTATGTACAGGCAGCACTACCGGTACACAGCCAATCATTGATCGAGTCTCAATAATATTAGGGCGAGTAAAGAATGTTGCTTGAGAAGGCTTCTTATTCAAACTTGCCTCTAAAAGTCTCATATCTAACTGAACAAAGTTCTCAGGGCACTTTGTAAAGATAAATATATTGGCTCTGTCAAGCGACTCAATGCTATCTCGAAGTTGGCCCGCAGGCATAAAGTGGTCTTTATCGACCGGACGAGTGGCATCAATCATAATGATATTCAAATAAGGCTTTACCCAACGATGCTGAAAACCATCATCCATAATAATCATATCTACATCCGGGAACTCCTCCATTATTCTCTCTATACCCTCAGTACGACGCTCACACACAATAACCGGAACCTCAGGAAATTTTCTCTTAATTTGCAGAGGTTCATCTCCTACATCAAGATAGTGATCGTCTATATCTACAACTCGATACCCTCTTGTTTTACGACCATAACCACGTGAAAGGACTGCGACATTTCTATTCTCCATAAAATGAGAAACAGTAAACTCTACCATTGGAGTTTTACCTGTCCCGCCTGCAGTAATATTACCAATACAGACAATCGGGATATCATACTTTTTGCCTTTGAGAATGTCTTTATCGAATAACATATTGCGTACGTAGATTACCATCCCGTACAACAATGACGCTATTTTCTCTAAAAAGACTCTCATAGTGATAATACATTTAACATTCAAAGTTATATAAAATATTTCATTCTGCAAAGCTTTAATAGTATTTTAGTAAAAAACTATGTTTTTTTTGTGCTTTTCCCTCCATTTTTATTATCTTTGCAAAATATGAGAAAGTTTATATTTATCATCACAGTCCTATTTTTGGGCATATATTTTCAAGCTTGTTCAAACTCTCAAAGAGGGGTTGAAGAACCAAAACCTAAAAATATCATCTACGGAATAGATGCTGATGGCTACCAAGTAGAAAATTTCGAGGTAGTCAAAGGCGATACTTGGGGTAAGATTTTAGATAGTCGTGGTATTACTACCAAAAAGATTGCTGAACTTGACAGATTAGCTAAGGATATTTGCCCTCTTAAGACCATTAGAGCCGGCCACAAATATACCACATTCACAAAATGTGATACACTTGACAGTGTTTCTACTGCAAGATTAGACTACCTGGTCTATGAACAGAATGTTGTTGACTATGTTGTATTTGCCTTCGTAGGAGACTCTGTTGCTGTACGTCAAGATTCAAAGCCTGTAACCCTTGTAAGAACAAAGAGTAGCGGTACTATTGAGAGCTCTCTATGGGGTACTATCATGGAGGAGAAAATGCCTTATGCTTTAGCGGCAGAGATGGAAGATATATATCAGTGGACCGTTGACTTTTTCGGCATCCAGCAGGGAGACAGCTTTACTGTAGTTTATGATGAGAAATTTGTCGATACACTATCTGTAGGTATTGGTAGAGTTTGGGGTGCAAAATTTACACATTTAGGAAAAGATATATACGCTATTCCATTCCCTCAAGGTGGCAAGGTGCAATATTGGGAAGCTGATGGAGGCTCATTGCGCAAGCAGTTGCTCAAGGCTCCGCTTAAGTTTACTCGCATATCCTCTAAATTTTCATACTCACGTTATCATCCTGTACTCAAGAAGTATAGGCCACATACCGGTATAGACTATGCAGCACCAGCAGGCACTCCTGTACGTGCAGTTGCAGATGGAACGGTTACCTTCAAAGGATGGAAAGGTGCCGGAGGAAATACAATCTATATCAAGCATCCAGGCAAATTACAATCTGGATACCTACACCTAAAAGGATATGCAAAAGGTATAGCTGTAGGCAAGAGAGTATCACAAGGCCAAGTTATTGGTTATGTCGGCAGTACAGGTCGTTCTACAGGCCCACATCTTGACTTCCGTCTTTGGAAAAATGGACAACCTATCAACCCTCTAAAGGTTCCGCAAAAGCCATCTGAACCGATTAAAAAGGAGAACCGTGAGAAGTTCGAGTGGGTAAAAGAGCGTGTAATTGCAGAGTTGGAGGGTGAAGTTCCGGACTCTATGAAGATAACTGTTATTGATTCAGTAAATATCAAATAATATGTTGCCAGAGAAGAAGATAACAGATTTTATTACTCGTCATCATGTGCTTACTTTAGCTACTGTAGGCCACAATGCACAACCTTATTGTGCTGCATGCTTTTATGCATATGATAAGAGTAGAAATCTGATAATCTTTACATCTGATGACAATACACTCCATGCGCAACATATGATGGCAAATAGTAATGTTGCTGTGGCAATTAATCTTGAGACAAGAATAGTTGGCAAAATACAAGGCATCCAAATATGTGGTACAATACGTAGAGGAGATAAAAACGCAAAAAGCGTTTATATCAAACGTTTCCCTTATGCTGTCGCAGCGCCTCTAAACATTTGGGTAGTTGAGCCTTATTTCATGAAACTTACCGACAATACGCTCGGTTTTGGAAAGAAACTAATATGGAACAAAGAGCAATAGGAGTTGTAATAGTTGCCGGTGGTAGTGGTAACCGCATGGGTGGCAGTATGCCAAAGCAGTTTGCTCTTATCGGGGGTGAGCCAATACTTGTTCGTACTATAAATAACTTTGCATCAGCACTTCCTACTGCAAAAATAGTTGTAGTACTACCTGCTTCACAGATAGAGTTCTGGAAGAACTACTCAGCACGCTTTAAAGTAGCCCGTCATAAGATTGTTGAAGGCGGTAAAGAGCGTTTCCACTCTGTCAAGAACGGAATAGAAGCTATTAGTGAGTATGTAGATTTAATTGCAGTACAAGATGGAGTGCGACCATTCGCTTCAAAAGCGATGATCCTCAACACTGTTCAGTGTGCTTTAGATAATGGTTCTGCCATACCTGTAATTTCACCTGCAGATTCATTTAGAGCAGTTGATAACAATAGACAGAGTTCTATTGTTGATAGAACGAAGTTAAAAGTTGTGCAAACGCCTCAGATTTTTGAGGCCTCACTTATTCGTGCAGCATACAACACTACATTTGATCCTCGTTTTACTGACGATGCCTCTGTTGTAGAGACTACAACACGCCATAAAGTATCCCTCTGTGAGGGAGAGAAGACAAATATTAAGATTACAACGCCTGACGATATGATTATCGGAGAGGCGATTGCCTTGTATATAAAAGAGAGTTGTAAATAGAGCCTATGTTTGAGTACAAATATACTATAGACTACAAGACTCAGTACCGCACACTGATACACTTCCTCTGCTTTGTTGCAATTGCAGCGGCTCTATTTTTATATGTAGATGGAGGCTATATTTTGGCCTGGTTTATCACTATTGTAGTTGCTGTAATCGCCCTAATGGCTCTCTCTATTCCTCGTAAAATCATAGTCGGTGAGGAAGGTATAGATATTTGCTGCATATCAGACTATACATATATCAGTTATAGTGAAATATCATCTATTCGTGTAGTAGAAAATAAGGAATTAAAATATTTTATTCCTATCTTTGCCGGAGCAGGATTCTTCGGATACTATGGCTGTTATTTAAATCTCAAACATATGGAGTTTGTAAAGTTATACACCTCTAAGTGGAGTAATTTTATTGAGATTACAGATATTTACGAAGATAAATATTATATTTCCTGCGACAATGAAGATGAGTTGGTGGAAAGAGTGTTGGGATACATGTCGCAAAAACCCGAACAAGATGAATAAACAACTGTTAGATCAACTTATACCTAAGTCGATCTTTACATACTCTCGACAAGCTGTAATTGTTATCATAATGGCAATTATAGCTGTTGTATTTATTACCATCTTCCGACCTTTTAATATATATGAGTCTCTCGATTTTCTAATAACCCAGAACCTTTCACACATAATTGACTCAACTGAGGATGCATTCTTCTTAGCCTTAGCATCAGTCGTATTTCTTGGTGCTATAATGGTATTCAGTTCACGTATTATTCTGGTAAGAACTGTACGTACTAAATTAACATATCGAGGATTTCTAATCTGGTGTGGTGTTGAATTTGTAATTGTAGCTTTAGGTATCACTATTTGGTCCTCAGCCCTATTTCATCCGGATTATACAAGTTTCTTCAAACTATTCGCCAAGGTTCTGGGAAGAACTACCTGCATACTTTTTATTCCTTACTTTTTCTGCTGGCTCTATATTATCATCTTAGACAAGGCTCAACAGTTAAAATCATTACGTGAAAGTATTGCCAATGAGCAGTCTGCTCTACAGAAAGCATATATTCTCATCTATGACGACCATAATGAGATGAGGCTCTCTGTAAAACGTGAAGATTTAATTATGATAGAGTCTGCTGACAACTATGTATGCGTGTGGTATATAAATAATGGGCAGGTTAAAAAGAGTATGATTCGTAACACAATGAAACGTGTTGCCGAACTACTATCAGAATGTAGTATCCAACGTTGCCATCGCTCGTATATGATTAACATGGATAGAATTAAAGTCCTAAGACGAGATAAAGATGGTGTATTTATTGAGTTTGGTATTGAAGGTGTGTTTGATGTACCAATCTCTAAGACATATATAAACAATATAACCGAATGGTTAATGAAATAACAATTTATTAATCCGGAGGTTGGATTAATGCTATTTATTGGGTTCTTTGTTTGATATTTTGTATTGTTTGAACTTTACGACGAGGAGCATAGTGAATCTATGTAACTAAAGTGAAGTTCCAAGGTGCGAACTTACAACAAATACAACAAGATGTTGTGTTAACTCTGTTTACGAAGTAATTTTTTGTGAGTTTGTGGATATTTGGAACTTTACGACGAGGAGCATAGTAGATCTATGTAACGAAGAGAAAAGTTCCAAAGAGGTACAAAATCGCAAAAAAGAACGAGATAAACAGAGTTAATACAACATCCAAAGAAACCACCAAGTGTATGAAGCATTTTATTGAAAGATTTGCCGAAGCGGCACAGAACAATTGGCATAAGCCTGCCGTATGTGACTATAAAGGCGAGACTTTCTACTATGCAGATGTAGCAACACATATTGCTAAACTGCATATTGTATTTGAGAAGTTGGGAGTAAAGGTGGGTGATAAAATTGCCATTAGTGCAAATAACACTGCTCGCTGGGGAATCTCCTATCTCGCAATTATTGCGTATCGCGCAGTAGCAGTTCCTATTTTGAATGGTTTTTCAGCTGAGAACCTACAAAAACTTGTTGATCACTCTGATAGTGTTATTCTATTTACAGAGCGTAAGATGTGGTCATCAATGTCTCCTGAGCACATGCCACAACTAAAGGGTGTAATCTGTATTGAGGATTTCACAGAACTTTGGTCAAAGGAAGATGTATTAAAAGAGGTTATGCCAAACCTGCAGCAACTCTTCCGTGCAAAGTATCCACAGGGTATGAAACGTAAGTTTGTTCATTATGAAGTAGGTGAACCTGATGATCTTAATACTATCAGCTATACCTCAGGAACAACATCCTCTCCAAAGGGTATTATGCTCTCTAACAACAACATTTCTTCTAATATTACCTTTGGAGTAACCCGTATCAAGATGCCTCTTGGTTCTAATATTGTATCAATGTTGCCATTGGCTCACTTGTATGGACTTGCTTTTGAGTTTATCTATCCTATCTGCTCCGGAGCAACTATCTATTTCTTAGGAAAGATGCCAACCCCTACCCTGCTCATGCAGGCTTTTAAGGATGTACGTCCATATATGCTCATTACAGTACCATTGGTTCTTGAAAAGATTATACGCAATAAGGTTATCCCAACTCTTGAGAAGCCTATGCTTAAGTTCTCTCTTAAGATTCCAGGACTAAGCAATATCATTTACAAATCTGTACGTAAAAAGATTCTCAGTTCATTTGGTGGCAATATGAAGCACATCATCATTGGTGGTGCTGCTATCAGTGGTCCTATCGAGGTGTTACTAAAACAGATTAAACTCCCATATACCGTAGGTTATGGTATGACAGAGTGTGGCCCACTTATCGGTTATGAGGATTGGTATGACTTCGCTATTCGCTCTTGCGGTAAGCCGGTAGATGGTATGGAGGTAAGAATTGACTCTCCTGACCCACAAAATGTAGTTGGTGAGATTCAGGTTTGCGGCGACAATGTAATGCTCGGTTACTACAAACAGCCGGATGTAACAGCTGCTACATTTACCGACGACGGATATATGAAGACTGGCGACCTTGGAATAATTGACAAGTATGGAAACATCTATATCAAGGGCCGCTCAAAGAATATGATTCTTACTGCAAATGGTCAGAATATCTATCCTGAGGAGATTGAGGAGTTGCTGAACGCTATGCCACATGTTCGCGAGTCTATTATTATCAACAGAAAGAATAGAATCGTAGCTATTGTTGCAACAGATAATGATGATAGCAACCCTCTATCAAAGTCGCAGCTTGAGAGCATTATGAAAGCTAATCTGATTTTGCTTAATCAGAAACTGCCTGCATATGCACAAGTATCTGATATTGATATTCTTGATGACGATTTCGAGCGTACACCAAAGAACTCAATCAAGAGATTTATGTATAAATAATAGAAAGAGCATGCTAAGCATGCTCTTTTACTATCAATTAAAGCCTGCAGAAATATCTCTGCAGGCTTTAATAGTCTATCTATAATTAGCCTTTACAAGGAACTCAACCTGACAATTAAACTCCTCTGCTGCAAGCAATTGCTCAAGGGTTATATGCATACGATAACGCCAATAGTGAGTTGGATTTGCAGGAACATTTATTCGCTCAGCATCCGGATCTGCAAAACGGATATTTCCATCTATAGACATCCAATCCTGAAGAGGCAGAATAGTTAGCATTGCAGGAGATGCAAGGTGGCGATTGATAATCTCACGACATATCTCCGGTGTGGCGTCAGACGGAGCCTCTCCCCACCACTGCATAACATTGTTGTAATAGTGCTGAGTAGTCTCACGATTCTCTCTCCACCATGCACGAACAGGATTCATATCGTGTGTTGAAGTTGTGCAGACTGCTCTATATGGATAGTTCATAACACTACCAAACTCTACACCTGTATCCTTTGGCATACGCTCTATCTCAAGAGAGAGAATCTGCTGATTGTTCATAACCTCAGGTACACAATCCGGAATCATACCCAGATCCTCACCACAAGTAAGCATACGTGTAGTCTCTACAAGCATTGATAGGCGAGACTCTGCAATACCCTTCCAGAAATCATTATGACGACGATAGTAGAACTCATTGTGTATCTCAGCAAAAGCGTGTTTTTGTCCTTCGCTAAGACATGCAAAACTCTGAGTATCAAATGGAGTAATACGTGGATAGTAGTGGCCAGGATTATGGCGATACTCTAACCAAAGTACATTATCTGATCTATAATCCTTAGCAACATCACGCTCTACATTAAAATCGAATCCCTTCCAACGAATTTCGTCTGCTGTATAAGGCATAGATGGATTAAACTCGCCCAACAATGCATTTACAGCATCCAATGGCACCTCCCAGATTCTAAAGAAACCAAGAATATGATCAATACGGTATGCATCAAAGTACTCAGCCATCTTGCGGAAACGGGTCTTCCACCAAGCGTAGCCATCCTTTGCCATCTCCTCCCAATTGTAGATAGGAAATCCCCAATTCTGACCGGTTACAGAGAAATCATCAGGTGGAGCACCCGCTGAAGACTTCATAACAAATAGTTCTGGAGATACCCAAGCATCTACACTAATACGGCTAACTCCAATTGGAATATCACCCTTAAGAGCGACACCTACAGAGTGGCCATACTCGATAGCCGCATGAAGCTGACGATCCAAATGGAACTGAATGAAGCGATAGAAATCAACGGCCTCTGCATTCTTTGCAGCGAACTTTTCACACTCACTTGCACTATAGAGAGCATACTTTCCCCACTTATTAAAATCTGCAGTCTTATACTTATCTCTCAATGCAGAATATACAGCATATGGAGTCAACCACCCATCATTTGCATCTAAAAACTTCTTATACTCCTTACTTGCAAGAGTCTTTGCTCCACTCTCTGCAAAGAGTATTCTCAGATAGTCAAATTTGCCATTTAGAGCACGCTCATAATCTACCTGAGGTAGAGCATTAAGTTCTGCTCCTAATGCAGCAAAACGCTCTCTATCAGCCTTCTTCTTCAATTTTCCAGCTGCTTCAAGATTGATATAGAGTGGATGTAGCGCAATTGTAGAGTTTGCATTGTATGGATATGAATCCTTCCAAGTGCATGTCATTGTGGTATCATTAATAGGCAAAATCTGGATAATATTCTGACCTGTACGTACACACCAATCTGCAAGCAGTTTCAAATCACTAAAATCACCCACACCAAAACTCTTCTCACTACGAAGTGAGAACATTGGAATAGCAACGCCTGCACCTCTCCATGTCGCTGTATCACGCAAACGCATACCTCTTATTATATATGCAGCATCCTGAACACCGAAGTAAGGCATCTGACGATTTGCACCCTCTTCCCAACGAATAACAGCACCTGTATTGCTATCTACAACAACAAACTTATACTCAGCAGAGCTCTCTGCTATTTCAAGTTCTATAGACCAATGAGCATCGCCAACATGTCGCATCAAGCGTGTTTTTGTATCATTCCACTCTCCCAACTGTGTTGTAGAGCCAACTACAGCAAGCGCCTCGCCACGACGAAGTGTTGGAGCCTCAACCTCAAGTCTAACTCCTAAATTGGCAATCTCTCCACACTTCTCAGTCTCATGAGCAAAAACTGTATCTGTAAACATTGAAGTATAGAACGCCCTATTATAAGGACGATCAGACCAACAATCATCAACTATAAGATACTTCGCAGCTGCATTAATAGCGTAGTTATGACCACTACCCCACTCTGTACGGATAGTATTACCTGCGCTATCAAGAAGCTCAAAAGAGTAGTTGAGAGTCTTAGCACTCTTAGGCAGGCTAAACATGGCTACCCACTTTGAGCCCGAATAACTCATCTCTACTCTCTTACCATCAGCCAAAACAAGCACAAGTCGCTCACCCCATGCTGTACGGTAATCAAGGTTAACTGTAATATTCATAATAATCTATATTTTAATATTTTATAGTTACAATTCTTATCTGTAACAAATATACAAATAAAAAATGGAGATTAAATAGTCTAATTATTCATTTTGCCACGAACTGTATTTTTTTGGTCATGAACAGGCTAAATAGCACTGTGGCCGGCTACTATAACAGCTAATCTGAACTACCCTCTTCAAAAAAGCAGTGGTGGTATTACCTCAAATAGTGCAACGTACTCAATTGATTTAGGCGAGAAATTTCAACGCTCGCTCTAAAAAACAACAAAGGGCTGTACCAGAAAGTACTGCCCTTTGTTGGAGTTTAGAGTAGCGGAAGAAATTTCCGCATAAAATCGATTTAGCCCAGGAAGGCGAGAAGAATACCCGCAGCAACCGCCGAGCCAACAACGCCTGCAACGTTTGGACCCATTGCGTGCATCAAAAGGAAGTTTGACGGATCTGCCTTCTGTCCCTCGGTCTGTGATACACGTGCAGCCATAGGTACTGCAGATACACCTGCTGAACCGATAAGTGGATTTATCTTCTTACCCTCCTTAGCGAAGAGGTTCATAATCTTTGCGAGAACTACACCACTTGCAGAACCAAAGCTGAAGGCGAGGATACCCAAAACGAGGATACCCAGGGTCTTAAAGTTAAGGAATGAAGCTGCAGTAGCAGTAGCACCTACAGAGATACCAAGGAAGATAACCACGATATTCATCAGCTCGTTCTGAACGGTCTTTGAAAGACGATCAACAACACCGCACTCCTTCATAAGGTTACCGAGCATAAGGCAACCTACCAGCGGAGCTGCTGAAGGGAGCAGAACAGAGATAACGATAGCGATGATTACAGGGAAGAGAATCTTCTCAGTCTTAGACACCTGACGAAGCTGCGACATCTTAATCTTACGCTCCTTCTCTGTTGTCAGCGCGCGCATAATTGGTGGCTGGATAACCGGTACAAGAGCCATGTAAGAGTAAGCAGCGATAGCGATAGGCCCAAGGAGCTCCGGAGCAAGGCGAGCGGTGAGGAAGATAGATGTCGGGCCATCTGCACCACCGATAATACCAATACTACCACACTCGTTTGGAGTAAAGCCCAAAGCATAAGCGCCAAGGAATGTAGCAAAGATACCCAACTGTGCTGCAGCTCCCAAAAGGAAACTCTTAGGGTTTGCAATCAGCGGACCAAAGTCTGTCATCGCACCAACTCCAACAAAGATAAGGCACGGATAGATACCAAGCTTAACACCCAGGTAGAGGTAGTCAATAAGACCTGCGTTATCTACAAAGATGTCCCAATGTACATGGCCACCAGCGAAAAGCTCTGCATGATACATCTCTGCACCCGGAAGGTTGGTAAGCAACATACCAAATGCAATAGGAAGTAGCAACAGAGGCTCATACTGTTTTTTGATGGCAAGATAGAGAAGGAAGCATGCTATACCAATCATAACAAGGAATTTCCAACCCTCGCCTACAAAAAACGCAGTGATACCTGAGGTCTCGACAAATGTTGTAAGACTCTCAAGAATAAAGTTACCAGACTGTAATAAAGCTGTCATAACACTACTCTATTACGATTAGAACATCACCCTCCATTACGGTTGCACCTGCTGCAACAAGAATCTGCTTAACAACACCACCGCGCTCAGCATCGATATTGTTCTCCATCTTCATTGCCTCGAGTACAAGCAGAGTCTGACCAGCTGCTACAGTATCGCCCTCCTTAACATTGATAGCGATAACGGTTCCAGGCAGTGGGCAGGTAACCTTTGCACCTGTTGCTACAGGAGCTGCTGCAGGCTTAGATGCGATAGGGGTCTTAGGGGTTACTGAAAGGCCTGTTGCTGCAGGAGCCGGAGCTACTGCAGGCTTCTTTGTACCTGTAGCCTTACCACCCTCAATCTCAACATCGTACTTTGTACCGTTTACTGTTACGTGTGCCAAAGTAGATGCCTCGTTAATGTCGTCAATCTTTACTTCGTACTGATTGCCGTTGATTTTCAATGAATATTTTTTCATATTGCGTTCAAATTATTTTTTCTCAGGTACCTGAGTAAGTCCGTGAATCTTAGAGTTCCAAGGCGAGTATGCACGAGTGATACGGTTGATGGTAAGCATCTCCGACTCCTGGTCGTGCAAATTGCTCTTGTAGAGCTTAAGTGCGGTGATAATAGCCGCAGCAAGCTCCTGGTCGCTAATAGCGTGATCGTGAGCGTGCGGTGTAGCAGCTGATGCAGCTACCTTAGCCTTATGCTCGCGGGTAAATGCCCAACCCATTGCCTTCATAATATAGATAAGCAATACGAGTACTACAAAGACCAAAAGGAAGCCGATTAGCGCCATAAGCAACATCTCAGGCCAGCCTACATTTGCAAATTTATCCATAAATCAAACGGTTTTTACAATGGAATATTAGAGTGTTTCTTTGCAGGGTTCTGCAGACGCTTAGTTGCAAGAGACTGAAGAGCACGAATGATGCGGAAACGAGTATTGCGTGGCTCGATTACATCGTCAATATAGCCGTAGCGTGCTGCATTGTATGGATTAGAGAACAGATCCTTGTACTCCTGCTCCTTCTCTGCAACAAACTTAGCCTTCTCTGCAGGGTCTGTAAATGCTGCAAGCTGCTTAGCGTAGAGAACCTCTACTGCGCCTGATGCACCCATAACTGCAATCTCTGCTGATGGCCATGCGTAGTTGATATCACCGCGGATGTGCTTAGATGACATAACGATATATGCACCACCATAAGCCTTACGCAAAGTAACTGTTACCTTAGGTACTGTAGCCTCGCAGTATGCGAACAGAAGCTTAGCACCGTGAGTAATAACGCCACCATACTCCTGAGTAGTACCTGGGAGGAAGCCCGGAACATCTACCAGAGTTACGATAGGAATATTGAACGCATCGCAGAAACGAACGAAGCGAGCTGCCTTACGAGATGCGTTAATATCAAGTACACCGGCCATAAACTTAGGTTGGTTTGCAATAATACCTACACTCTGACCATTGAAACGTGCGAAACATGTGATGATGTTCTTTGCATAACCTGCTGCAGACTCAAGGTAGTCGCCATTATCAACAACAGCCTTGATAACATCGTACATATCGTATGCCTGGTTAGGGTTATCCGGAATAATCTCGTTAAGTGAATCCTCAAGGCGAGCGATAGAGTCTGTGCACACTGCAAGTGGAGCATCCTCCATATTGTTCTGTGGCATGTAAGAGATGAGTTTGCGAATAAGTGCAATACCCTCCTCCTCTGTATCTACTGCGAACTGAGCAACACCTGACTTTGTAGCGTGAACAGTTGCACCACCGAGCTGCTCCTGAGTTACATCCTCACCTGTAACAGTCTTTACCACCTTAGGACCTGTAAGGAACATGTTAGAGGTGTTCTTCTTCATGATGATAAAGTCTGTAAGCGCTGGAGAATAAACCGCACCACCTGCACATGGACCGAAGATTGCAGAGATCTGTGGGATTACACCAGAAGACATTACATTACGCTGGAAAATGTTTGCATAACCTGCAAGAGCGTTTACGCCCTCCTGGATACGAGCGCCACCTGAGTCGTTAAGACCGATACAAGGTGCACCGTTACGCATTGCCATATCCATCACCTTGCAAATCTTATCAGCAAGGGCAAGTGAAAGTGAGCCTGCAGTAACTGTAAAGTCCTGCGCAAATACATAAACAAGACGACCATCAATAGTACCATAACCTGTTACAACGCCATCACCAAAGGTGTGTTTCTTCTCCATACCGAAGTCATAGCAACGGTGAGTAACGAACATATCAAACTCCTCGAAGCTGCCCTCATCAAGCAACATCTGGATACGCTCACGAGCAGTAAACTTACCCTTCTCGTGCTGCTTTTCAATAGCCTTCTCGCCACCACCCAAACGAGCCGTCTCACGGTTCTCGATGAGTTTGTTAATCTTATTCTGAATTTCGCTCATAGTATATATGAAATTAAAAAATTACTTCTTTTCGCACAACTCTGTAAGAATACCCTGTGTTGACTTTGGATGAAGGAAGGCGATAGTCATATCATCTGCACCTTTACGTGGAGTAGCATCGATAAGACGAAGGCCCTTCTCAGATGCATCTGCAAGTTGCTCCTCAATATTCTCTACTGCAAGAGCCATGTGGTGAATACCAATACCCTTGTTCTCTACGAACTTTGCAATAGTAGAGTCCTCTGAAGTAGCCTCCAAAAGCTCAATCTTAGTCTGACCAAGCATGAAGAATGCAGTACGTACTTTCTGATCTGCAACCTCCTCAATCTTGTAACATTCAAGACCCAATACATTCTCCCAATAAGGAATAGCTTCATCAAGGCTCTTTACTGCGATACCCAGATGCTCAATGTGAGATACTTTCATAGTGATTAGTGTTTTTAAAGTGTTTATAATTATGTTTATTTGGATTATCTACATAAACCTCGCAAAGATAACTCTTTTTTCGGGGTAAAAAAAATTATTGGGTAGGTTTTTGTACAAAAAATATCTATTTCTCAAAGCTCTTGTTTTTTTTGTAAAATATATCTATCTTCGTGGTTCATTATGAATACAAAATTGGCTATATTTATCTTTTTACTCTCTATGAGTTTTTCTTCTGTGGCACAAAACCTTGCTACAGCGGAGCGTGCGCCCCGACTTCCAATAGAGAATTATCTGCCGGACAAAGACAGACTTGTCTATATGGGCTTTATTCACTCTTCAAGCATTCCTTGTAAGGTTTCTACCGCAAACACAATAAAAATAATAGAGAGCATTCCGATATTAGATATGATTTTCTTCACTCGAGAGCAATTTATAAATTGTGAAAAGTGGGTAAAAGATTTAAATACTCAGTACAACTGCATGCATTATGCAGCAAACGATATCTTTCAAAGATACGGAGTTGACTATGCCCCATTTGGCGTACTTTTAGACAGTAAACGCAGAGTTTTATGGTTTGGTCATCCTCGAAGTTTAACAAAGGTAAGAATTGAAAACATTATAACAAAATGGAATACACAAAAATAGACCACTACGAAAAAGAGTATCTCGACACTCATCACGATAGCGCCCTTGCTGTTACAACAGGCGTTGAGGACCAACCTTCAGTAAACCCATACTTTGTCCGCAAACGCAAGCGCAAACTTACAACAGAAGAGTACGTAGAGGGTATATTAAATCGTAACATCACTATACTCTCTCAGGCAATTACTCTTATAGAGAGTAACAATCCTGACCACTATGCACAGGCTCAGGAGATTATTGAGCGCTGCCTGCCTTATGCAGGTAACTCTATCCGCATAGGTATTACAGGTGTTCCAGGCGCAGGTAAATCGACCTTTATTGAGGCCGTAGGCAACATGGTAACCTCTATACATCATCGTCTTGCTGTGCTTGCCATAGACCCAAGTTCAGAGCGCAGTGGTGGCTCTATTTTGGGTGATAAGACTCGTATGGAGAGTATCTGCAACAATCCAGACGTCTTTGTACGTCCTTCCCCATCTGCAGGTTCACTGGGTGGCGTGGCTCGAAAGACTCGTGAGACGGTTGTACTCTGCGAGGCCGCTGGATTTGATGTCATTTTTATCGAAACTGTAGGTGTTGGTCAGTCTGAGACTGCGGTACACTCTATGGTAGATATGTTTATGATGCTCCAGATTTCGGGTGCAGGAGACGAGTTACAGGGTATCAAGCGAGGCATTATGGAGATGGCAGACATCATGGTCATTACAAAGGCTGATGGCGAGAATATCCATAAAGCAAACCTTGCCAAGGTGCAGTACCAAAATGCACTACACCTCTTCCCTCTTCCAGAATCGGGTTGGAGTGCAAAGGTATTCACCTGCTCTTCAGTAGAAAAGACGGGGTTAGAAGAGGTTTGGAGTGGTGTAGAGGACTATCTTGAACACATTAAACGTAACGGATACTTCGAGTCGCATCGTAATGAGCAGAACAAATATTGGATGTATGAGAGTATCAATGAGGCTCTAAAGAGTAGTTTCTACCTCAATCCTGAAATTGAGAGCCGCATTACAGAGGTTGAGAATCGTGTGCTTGATGCAAAACTCAGTTCATTTATCGCAGCTAAGGAACTATTAGATATATATTTTAAAAGATAACATGCGTATTGTTGTATTTACCGGAGCAGGAGTAAGTGCCGATAGCGGAATTAGCACCTTTCGAGACTCAGATGGTCTGTGGGAGAACCACAGGATTGAGGATGTATGTACAGCTGAGGCTATCGTACATAACAGAGCACAGGTTATAGATTTCTACAACATGCGCCGCAAAGACATGCTTTCCAAGGAGCCAAATAAGGCACACCTTGCCATAGCCGAATTGGAAAAACACTTTGATGTAGAGGTAGTTACACAGAATGTTGACAATCTACACGAAAGAGCCGGCTCTACCCATGTAGTCCATCTTCACGGAGAGTTGACAAAACTTCGTAGTAGCTGTAATCAGCACCTTATCGTTGATATTGATGGTTGGGAGCAACCTCTTAATGCCACTGCGCCAGACGGCTCGTTACTAAGGCCTCATATAGTCTTTTTCGGAGAGGCTGTGCCGATGTTTGAGCAGGCTGCAAAAATCGTCTCAACTGCCGACATCCTTATTGTTGTAGGCACATCACTTGCTGTATATCCCGCAGCTTCGCTAGTGCAATATGTTCGAGATAGCAATGTACCTATTTATATTGTAGATCCGGCTGCGCTTAATATCCGTAGCCACAACCCGATTACACACATACAGGAGCGTGCTGCAGTAGGTATGCCTAAACTTGTAGAACAACTTAAAAATATATAGAACTATGAAATATGCACTAATTTCGACCGAAAAGGGCGATATGAAAGCGGAGTTATATGAAAATGAGACTCCAGGAACTGTTGCCAACTTCATAAAACTCGCTCAATCTCGTTTCTATGACGGTCTGACTTTTCACCGAGTAATTCCCGACTTTGTAATTCAAGGCGGCTGTCCTATAGGCAATGGAGCAGGTGGCCCTGGCTGGACTATAAAGTGTGAAACAAATGCCCCTCGTCAGTATCATGACCGAGGTGTACTATCTATGGCACACCGAGGTAAAGATACAGGCGGCTCACAGTTCTTTATTTGCCACAACCGATGCAACACACAGCACCTTGACGGCGTACACACCTGTTTCGGCAAGGTTGTAGATGGAGATGATGTAATTGACGATATCCGCCCAGGAGATTTGATTTTCTCTATAACTATCGTAGAGGAGTAGAGTCTTTTTAGGTTAGAGTCTATAAAACCAATAAGGTCAAACACAACTAAAATCCGGCATAGGCATCAAGCCCATGCCGGATTTCTGCTTTACAGAAGAGCGTTTAAGGAGCGCAGACTGTATTTGCGCAAGTCCTCCGCAGTTCTATGCACCGTTTCCCTTTCCAACAACCTTTGGCAGGGCTTTTTCGAGTTCTATATTTTGACCCGTAAGTGATATAAAGGTTGCAGCATTATCTGAGCGAATAAAGATTACAAGTAGCGTTATCTTACCATTAGAGGCTTTGCGATTACTATATATTTTTACATCTTTACCCTCATTAATAAAAGACATGACGTTGTAAAGATTTGCAACCATATCTTGAGCATCCTCACAGAACTCTTTTAACATAGGTGTATCATCTGCTGAGATTGCACTCATACTCTCTATTCCATCCTCTACACCCATTGTATCAAGTAGCTGACGAGACAGTTGTACAATAGTAAAGCCTCGTTCTTTTGAGTAGCGTTTAACAAGCTGCGAAAAATCGCTATTCTGTGCCACTGCAGAGAGTGGAAATAGTGCAAGAAATAGTATAATAAGTCGTTTCATACCCATATCTTTTTAGAAGTACAGTCCAACACCTGCCGACATACGACGAGCTGTAATATCCGTCTTATTTTTATACATATTGAGTAACGAATAGTTCACAAAAGCATAGACTCTACGCCAACCTATTCTGCTTGTAACACCAACCTGTACAGGATTTAGTGGCAATTTGCCCTCGATTTTGGTTTTAGGCTTTTTGTATGACAACTGCGAACCCATAAGTATATCAAATGTAGCTCCTGCAGAGATAAAAAAGCCTCGACGGATATTCCAATCAAAAAGCATCGGAATATGGATATAGGTTACAGCAAGTTTTGACTTTTTTACACTCTGCTGAAGTGGTTCTACAACAAAACTACCCTGCTCATACTTTAGCGATACCTTATCGTTAAAGGTATAGTTATTCATCTCAAAACCAAAACCCAAAGTAAAGCCAAGAGTTCGTTTCGGATTAAGTGGCACATTCATCGTCATAAGGTTTATCGTACATTGTACCGCCTTGCGATTACTGAAATCTAAAGCTGTAGCAACAGATGTATCCATAGCACTAAAATCTGTCTGTACAAGGAAATTAGAGCCTATTTCAAACAGTGCCAAATGGTTATATCCAGGGGCAGAGATACCTGCATAAGCAAATTGTGCCACACTCGTCTTTGTGTTTTTACCAGATGTAGAGCAACTCTTTTTCTCGCCGCCAAACGAAAAGCTCATACCTGCGATATTTATTGCAAGCTGCCCATCTTTTGCTGTAACACTGCTCTCTCCTTTGCTATCAAGAGAGATTACTTGTTGTGCAGAGACTCCATAAAAGAGTGCCACAAGTACCATTGTAGAAATTAGTCGTCTCATAAAACCAAAATATAATTTACCCCCAAAAAACAAAAATAATTGATTACTAATTTATAGAACATACCTTAAAACAATCTATTAAACTCCTCTATCTGAGTCATTGCTATACGAATATCCTCAGAGGCACTACCAAATATCTTCTCTGCCTCAGCTACAGCCCTCTTGTTGTCTGTTACCTCAACACCATCAACATAGCATACCATAGCACTACTATTATCCCCGTTAAAGGCAAAGAAAAACACCCCTATAGCAATACACGCTGCGGCAGATAGCCCAGCTGCTGCTCGGATAAATATTTTGTGCGTAAACACCGAAGACTTAGGCTCTACCGGAGAGGTTATCTGCCGAGTATTATCAAAGGCGGCAAACAGCCCCTTGTATGGCATTAAATCAGCCGGTATTTGTTGCGCACCCCTAAAGTAGGCAGACAGTTCCTGCTCCTGTTTAGTCGTTGTCTCTCCCTCAAAATAGAGGTCTAATAAAACTCTGATATTATTTATATCCATAACCGCCTACAGCTCTTAAAATCTCCTCTTTAACCCTTTTTCTTGCCCTCGACAAATTCATCCTCACACTAACCAAATCACACTCCAACACCTCTGCTATCTCCTCAATCTCATACCCCTCAATATCTCTCATCTCTATTGCCGTTCTCTGCTTTTCGGGCAGGGAAGATATAACCCGATTTGTAAATTGTGCTATATCTTTTATATCAACACTGCTCTGCCCATCCTCATATCCCGCAAAATCCTCAATCTCAAACCGTCGCCGCACTCTACAATGATCTATTGCAAGATTTCGAGTCATACGACATACATACGCCCTCGGATAACGGCCTGTGAGCACTTTGTCTCTTGCCCTCCAAACCTTTTCATAAATATCTTGAGCAATATCCTCAGCCTCCGTACTACTACCTACTATGCTCAAAGCAAGTCGGTAAACAGTATCTTTGACCGATAAAATAAACTCTGTATATTGCGCTGATGTAATACTCACTGCTCTGTCAATTTCTCGTTGCACAAATATAACGATAATCTACCCCAAAATGTAACATCGGCATAGAAAAAAATGGTTAACGCAAAATAGCAGAAAATGGCAATAAATGACAGCGGGCTAAAGCCCTTAATATTGCGCGCACAGCGCGCTATTGTATGCCATTGAGGGCTGAAAGCCCATTGCTATTAAATGCCATTTTTATCTCCGTCGCTCAATTAAAGTTCAATCTCCGCCAAATTAAAGTACCTACCCAATTTGTCGTCAGAGTGGTGCATTTACAAGGCTCGGCTAAAAAGACAACGAAGGGCTGTACTATGCGTACTGCCCTTTGTTGAATTTTTAGTTAGCCGATGGAAATGTGCCACTATCACGACAAATTTTGGCTTGATTTATGGATAACCCTAACCCTGTAATCCATAATTTTTTTTTGATATGAGTAATAAAACAACAAATCCCGTACTCTGCTCTGCTCCTGTGGATACGATTCCGGCAAAGGGAACAGAGCCTGAAATAGCTTATCAGATGGTCAAAGATGAGACCTATCCTCAGACTCAGCCACGACTTAATTTAGCGACATTTGTAACAACTTACATGGATGACTATGCCACAAAGTTGATGAACGAAGCTATAAACATCAACTACATTGACGAGACTGAATACCCACGTGTAGCTGTGATGTGTGGTCGTTGTATCAACATTATTGCCAATATGTGGCACACGCCTGAAAAGAGCAAGTGGAAGAGTGGTGCTGTAGGTATTGGCTCTTCAGAGGCGTGCATGCTTGGAGGTGTGGCGGCCCTATTGCGTTGGAAAGCGAAGCGTAAAAAGGAGGGTAAGAGTTGCGACAAGCCTAATTTGGTAATGAGTACAGCTTTTCAAGTTGTGTGGGAGAAGTTCTGCCAGCTTTGGGATGTAGAGATGCGAACAGTACCTCTATCGCTCGAAAAGCCGACACTCTGTCCTGAGCAGGCGATAAAGCTATGCGATGAGAACACTATATGTATTGTACCTATTGCAGGAGTAACCTGGACGGGTCTTAATGACGATATAGAGGCTCTGAACAACGAGCTTGACAAGTACAATGCAAAGACAGGTTACAACATACCTATTCATGTCGATGCAGCATCGGGTGGATTTATACTTCCGTTTACAAAGCCTGAGTGCAAGTGGGATTTTCGTCTGAAATGGGTATGGTCAATCTCTACTTCCGGCCACAAATACGGACTTGTATATCCGGGTTTAGGTTGGGTTGTATGGAGAGACAAGAGTTGTCTGCCTGAGCAGATGTCCTTCTCGGTAAACTATCTTGGCGCCAATATCACACAGGTAGGACTCAACTTCTCACGCCCTGCAGCGCAGATTTTGGGTCAGTATTACAACTTTATCCGCTACGGAGCAGAGGGTTACAAGGAGGTACAAAATGGCTCGATGGAGATTGCTCGATATTGCCACGAGAAGATTGGCAAGATGAAGTGTTTTACCAACTATTCAAAGAGTGTTGACAACCCTCTATTTATATGGTATATGAATCCTGAGTATGACAAGAGTGCAAAATGGACCCTCTACGACCTTCAGGCAACACTCCAGCAAAGCGGTTGGATGGTGCCAGCATACACCATGCCAAAAAATATAGAGGATATGGTTGTTATGCGTGTAGTTGTTCGTCAGGGCATGACACGAGACATGGCCGATATGCTGCTTGGCGATATTGAGAATGCGGTTAAAGAGTTCGAGAAACTCAAATATCCGACCACATCACGTCTGGCCTACGAGAAGCGTGAAAAACAGTATGGCAAAGTGTTTACACACTAAAAAGGCGCTTCATCGTATAAGTTTTAGTTTTAACTAATTAATAATAAGTATTAGTTTTTCAAGCCAAACATCTTTCAATATACGTATAAATAAAAAATCAGGTGTATGCCGGGCCTTAACAACCTATTGCATACGCCTGATTTCATTCAAGAGTTCTTAGTAGATATAGCCTACAAATTTGATATATAATTCCCTATTAGAGTGTTATAGACACTGTTTTCACACTAAAGTGCAGCCACAGTAAAGCTATAAACTCCACTACCAACCTCAAATACTACACAACCATCACAGTAATCTGTAGGAGCGATACCAGCTGAACAAGTTACTGCATCTTTATTTGGAGCAGGTACAAGAATCTTAGCTGTAGTATTGAAAGGAATCTCTACATTGAGGGTCTTAAGAATATTCTTCTCAGCAGTCCAGCCTGCAGAAACTACACCATAAGGTGTTTGAGTAGAGGCTGACATGTGTTCAAAATCGCCTCCTGTATGTGGATGAATTGTAATACTCTTATAACCAGGGCTACTCTCACGAATACCTACAGCTGAACGATATAGCCAATCGCCAATAGCGCCATAAGAGTAGTGGTTGAATGAGTTCATACCATTATTTGGAATAACTCCATTTGGTCTGATACTATCCCAACGCTCCCAAATAGTTGTTGCACCCATAGTTACAGGATAAATCCAGCTTGGGCATGTCTTTTGCAACAGCAGCTTATAGGCTACATCACTTCTGCCATTATCTGTCAACACATTACAGATATGAGGTGTACCCAAGAATCCTGTTGTAATATGATTTTTATAGCGAGTGATATTGCCAGTCAATCTCTCTACAGCCTTAGCCCTCATATTTTCAGGCAAAATATTGAAATGCAGAGCAAGTACATAAGCTGTCTGTGTATCAGAAGATACTACTCCGTTAGGAGTTACATACTCATTCATAAACGCCTCACGAGCCTTAGCTGCTACATCGCCATAGTATGCTGCATCCTCTTTCTTCCCAAGAATTTCTGCTGTACGGTACATAATATCAGCTGAACCGACAAAGAAACACTGACAAAGCAGGAACTTATTTGTTACCGCAGCCTGTCCATCACGGTCATTATCTTTTGTCCAGAAGAGCCAATCGCCATAGTGATTATCAAAGTTATCATTCCACAACCAACCTCTATCACGGCTACGTGCAATAACATAATCTACCCACGCCTTCATACTATTATATTGCTGTTCAAGCACTGTAACGTCGCCATAAGCCATATAGTGCTGCCAAGGTATAAGAGTAGCTGCATCAGCCCAACCAACTGCACCTACACGACTATTTGAATTAGGGAAGGTGTCAGGAATTACCCTTGGCACACCTCCATCAGCACGCTGATCCCACGCCAAAGTTGCAAGCCACTTACGGAAGAATGTATCTACACGACCTAAGAATGTTGCAGTACGGAAGAATACTTGTGCATCGCCAGTCCAACCAAGACGCTCGTCTCTCTGTGGGCAGTCTGTAGGAACATCTACAAAGTTATCATGGAAGCCCCACCAGATATTGCTCTGAAGCTGGTTAATTATCGGATTAGAGCTTGTAAAAGTACCAATATTATCAAAGCCTGACCATACAGGGATAACCTGATAATCATCCAAGTTCAAGTCGCCCTCAACGCCCTCAACACGTATATAACGGAAACCATAGAAGGTGTGTCGTGGTTCGAAAACATCCTCTCCACCACTCAATATATAGGTACTTGTAGCCTTTGCACGACGCAGATTTATAGTGTAGAAATTACCATCCTTATCAAGAACCTCGGCATGTGAAATCTTCACCACATCGCCAGCTTTACCCTGAAGACGCACCTTCTCCCAGCCTACTATATTTTGGCCAAAGTCAATCACCTTCTCACCCTTAGGAGTAACGATATATTTTACAGCCTTAATCGGTGTATTTTTCACAACAGGCTCATTTACAGTAGGGATAAGCGTCTTAGTATCGAAATCACTTAATACAGTTGCTTTTGTCCAACCCTCACCTTTATAGGCAACAGTTGTCCATGTATTGTCTCTCAGGCGTGCATCAATAGTCTGACCATCATAGATATTTGCAAATACAATACCCTCAGCCGCAACATTAGTACCTGCAGCAAGCCAACTATCATCAGTTGCAATTACAGCACGAGTACCATCAGTATATTCTACATTTATCTGCATCAAAAGAGCCACATTCTTACCATAGTAGTAACGTTTTTTAACACTACCATAGTTAATACCACCTGAGTACCAACCTGGGGTTACAACAACCGCTACAGCATTATCGCCACTCTTCAAGATAGGAGTAACATCAAATGCCTGATACTGCAGTTCCTTATTATATGAAGTCCAGCCAGGGGTTAGCTGCTTGTCGCCAACTCTATTACCATTGATAAACGCCTCATAAATACCATGTGCTGTAATATAGGCTGTAGCACGACGAACCTTCTTTGTTAATTTCTGCTCAACTCTCAGATAGATAGGAGTAGGTTGCTCACTTTTCTGACCAATCCATTTCGCACGCCACATATCTGTATTAAGGCCGGTATGCCAAGAGGAGTAAGCTCGCTTACTAACCTTACTGTGGTTATCCCAGACTCTTACGCTCCAAATATAGTGTGCGTCGGCAGAAAGCGGTCCATCATACTTAACGGCTACAGAGTTATCAGACTCTACCTTACCACTACTCCACACCTTACGGCCCTTAGATGTTACAACAACCTCATAAGCCGTCTGATAAGAGTTAGCCACATCAGACTTCACAATCCAACTAAATACAGGGGTCTGGATAGCCGAGATACCCATAGGAGCATCTAAGCGATTAACTCGCATTGTTGTTACCTCAACATTTGCAAATGCTATTGTTGGTAAAAATAGCGCTAATAAAAGAATAAGTTTTTTCATAGTTTTAGGTTTAATTTGTACAAATTTAATAATTTTACACCGAACTACAAACTATAAAAATAAAAATCAGTTATTTTTATTACCTTTGAACTATGAGGAAGATTATTCATATAGATATGGATGCCTTTTTTGCAGCCGTAGAGCAGAGGGACAATCCCTCACTTAGAGGTAAACCTATTGCTGTAGGACATAGCGGCAGGCGAGGTGTTATATCAACGGCCAGCTATGAGGCTCGTCCCTATGGTGTCAGGTCTGCCCTACCCTCCTCAGTTGCACAAAGGCTCTGTCCTGAATTAATTTTTGTTGAACCTCGATTTGAAGTATATAAAGCCATATCAGAGCAAATTAGAACTATATTCCGTCAATATACAGACCTTGTTGAGCCACTCTCGTTAGATGAAGCTTTTTTGGATGTATCTCACCATAAATCGGCAACTATCGTAGCACAAGAGATAAAGCAAAAAATATTTCAGACAACCTCCCTTACAGCCTCGGCAGGTGTCTCTATCAATAAAATGTTGGCAAAGATAGCCTCCGACTATAGAAAGCCCGATGGACTGTTTGTCATTCCACCCAAGCAGATTGATAGTTTTGTCGCACAACTACCTATTGAGAAGTTTTTTGGCATAGGAGAGGTTACCGCTACAAAAATGCACCGTTTAGGCATCCGTACAGGCGCTGATTTAAGAGAGTGGAGCGAAATATCTCTTGTAAAACAGTTTGGCAAGGTTGGTCGTCTATACTATGGTTATGCTAGAGGAGAAGACCTTAGAGCCGTAACACCAAACAGAGTACGCAAATCGTTAGGTGCTGAAATTACATTTATATCAGATGTTGATGACAGAGAGATACTACTTGATGAACTGACTGCTGTAAGAGATGAGCTATGGAGTCGAATAAGGCGACATGAGTTTCACGGTAAGACTGTAGTATTAAAAATTAAGTTCGATGATTTTCAACAGATTACACGTTCCAAAACGCTACCTACAGCTATTGAAGATATTAACACTCTAAAGAGTATAAGCGAAGAGCTACTATGTAAAGTGGAGGTGGAAAATCGCAAAATACGTCTAATAGGCCTTACTGTAGGCAACTCTACCGAGCCATGTTCTGAGTGCATACAGCTATGTTTTGACTTTGAACAACTCACGGACTGATTTTATTAAAAATAGCAGCTGTCAACTTGAAATATTTTGAATTCTCAAAAGCATTGACTACCTTTGTAAGCTATGATTGAACGAGACGTCGTTGACAGAATAATGTCGGCTGCAAATATAGTTGAGGTGATAAGCGATTATGTTACCCTCAAGCGCAAGGGAGCTAACTTCCAGGCGTGTTGTCCTTTTCACAATGAAAAGACACCATCTTTTGTTGTCTCTCCATCAAAGGGTTTGTTCAAATGTTTTGGTTGCGGCAAGGCGGGAAATGCCGTTACCTTTGTCATGGAACATGAGAGCATATCCTATCCTGAAGCACTAAAGATTGTAGCAAAGAAGTACGGCATCGAGGTTCGAGAGAGGGAGATGACAGAGGAAGATATACGCCGCAACGACAATAGAGAGAGCATGTTTGCGCTCAACAGTTGGATTTCGGAGTACTTTATCCGCTACATGCAGGAGAATAAAGACGAGGGCCTACCTGTCGGTATGAGCTATTTTAGCAGCAAGCGAGGTTTCTCAGCCACTACGATTCGTAAATTCGGTCTTGGAATGTGCCCAAGCGGCGGAGACAGGATGACTCGTGATGCGATTGCGGCTGGCTATAAAGAGGAGTTTCTCCTTGCCACAGGTCTTACATTAAAGCGAGAGAGTGATGGTCGTCTATATGACAGATTCCGAGAGCGTGTAATGTTCCCAATACACAATATCTCAGGACGTATTGTAGGCTTTGGAGGTCGCACAATGCGAACAGACAAAAGCGTTGCCAAGTATCAAAACTCTCCTGAGAGCGAAATCTACAACAAGTCATACGAACTCTATGGTCTCTACTTTGCAAAAAAGGCTATTCAGCAGGCCGACTATGCAATAATGGTAGAGGGATACACTGATGTTATATCCATGCATCAAGCTGGTGTAGAGAATGTTGTCGCTTCATCCGGCACTTCGCTTACCATTGAGCAGATACGTCTCATACGTCGTTTTACCAATAATCTGACAATTATATACGATTCCGATGCGGCAGGCATCAAGGCTTCACTTAGAGGTATAGACCTTGTGCTTAAGGAGGGTATGAATGTACGAGTAGTATTACTTCCGGAAGGTGATGATCCCGATTCATTTGCAAGGGCTAATAGAGCCACTGAGGTACAGAGTTACATTGCAAAGCATGAGCAGGATTTTATCACTTTCAAGGCTCAGCTACTCCTAAAAGAGGCCGCAGATGACCCAATAAAGCGTTCTACTGTAACAACAGATATAGTAAACTCTATCTCACAGATCCCTGACAATATAAAGCGCTCGATGTTTATCGCTCAGTGTTCAAAGATTATGGATGTGGACCAAAATCTGCTTATAAGTGAGGTTGCACGTCGTCGCATGATGTCTTTGGGAGATAGCGAAGCAGAAGCCTTTATCCGTCGTCAGCAACAACAGATACGTCGAGAGAGTGGCTATTATACACAACAATATCCAAGTAATCTTCAACCAACAGAGTCTGTTCAGGATTTAGAGATTGTCGAACCTACAGCCTCGGCACAGACTTTGGAGAAAGAGATTATATACTACCTACTCAAATACGGCGACCACAACTACGAAAAGCTTGAAAGTGGCGAGATAATTAAGTTTAACGTAGCACGTGAGATTGTATCCCAGATAGATAATGACGGGCTGGTTCTCAAAAACCCTATATATGAACAAATTATGGCTATATACAGAGTTGCGCTTTCAGAGAATCGTCTTCCTTCACAAACGGAGATAGTCAACAACACCAATCCTGAGCTATGTACAACGGCTGTTGATATACTCACACTTGATGACAACTATATCGAGAGTGAAATATGGTCGCAGAAAGATATGCACTCCCTATCTGAGTCGGAGATGTTAAGTACAGGTATTCCTAAGTTGCTATGGTTATACAAGGCAAAGGTTACTCTATCCCGCATAGCTGAGATAAATCAGAGATTAGCCTCTGACTCTCTTACAGAAGATGAGTTTGAAACGTTACTTATAGAGCTAACCAACCTCAATCGTCTCAAAGTAAGTATCTCCAACCACCTTGGTCGTACACTTATATAGCAGAAAAGGATGGTCGGGGCGTACATGCATTGCTGCAAGTACCGGTGTGCAAACAGAAAATAAACAGAAAGATGTGTAAAACATATCAAAGATAAAAGAATCAGTTATCTTGACCGACCACCCTTCAGCCCTTTTATTACAATATTTATACCAAATAGACCATCACAAAGCTCCTAACTATGGATTTTAAGTTAGTTTCACAATACCAGCCAACCGGAGACCAACCGGAGGCGATAGCGCAAATTCTCAAGGGCTTTGAGGATGGACAGGAGTGTTGCACCCTGCAAGGTGTTACAGGTTCAGGAAAGACCTTTACAATGGCTAATGTCATTCAGTCAATGGGTCGTCCTACCCTTGTCCTAAGCCACAATAAAACTCTTGCCGCACAGCTATATGGAGAGTTTCGCAACTTTTTCCCCGACAATGCTGTAGAGTATTTTGTCTCCTACTACGATTACTACCAGCCAGAGGCTTATTTACCAGCTACTGACACATATATCGAAAAGGACCTATCCATAAACGACCAAATTGAGAAGATGCGTCTTGCTACAACAGCAACACTCCTTTCTGGTCGTCGTGATGTAATTGTAGTTTCAAGCGTATCATGTCTATATGGCATTGGCAATCCTGCTGATTTTCATGCAAATACACTTACCCTTACAGTTGGGCAAATAATAAACCACAAGCAGATTTTATATCGTCTTGTAGATGCCTTATACACCCGTACAGAGTTAGAACTTACCCCTGCAACATTCCGTGTTAAGGGAGAGACTATTGATATCATGTCTGCCTTTGGCGGTAATTGTTATCGTATTCTTTTCTTCGACGACGAGATAGAGGCGATATACTCAATAGACCCCATTTCAGGTCATAAACTCGAACAATTAGAGCAGGTAAATATCTTTCCAGCCAACCTATTTGTTACAACCAAGGAGCGCATTGCAGAGGCTATAAGTCAGATATATATAGATATGGGTAAGCAGATCGCCTTCTTTGAGAAGGAAGGTAGAGCTGTAGAGGCTAAACGTATCAAGCAGCGTGTAGAATACGACTTAGAGATGATTAAAGAGCTTGGATACTGCCCTGGCATTGAAAACTACTCACGCTATTTTGATGGGAGACAAGCTGGAACTCGACCATTCTGTCTATTAGATTACTTTCCTGAGGATTTCCTGCTCATCATAGATGAGAGTCATGTAACCGTTCCTCAAGTACGAGCTATGTTTGGTGGAGACAAGGCTCGCAAAGAGAACCTTGTTGAGTATGGATTTAGACTGCCTGCAGCAAAAGACAACCGACCATTACGTTTTGAAGAATTTGAGGCTCTAACTGGAACAACTCTATATGTAAGTGCCACCCCTGCCGATTATGAGATTATCCGTTCAGAAGGTTCTATTGTTGAGCAAATTATTCGACCTACAGGACTTATCGACCCGCCAATGGAGGTACGCAATGCTACAAATCAGATGGATGATTTGATTGAGCAGATAGTACAGCGAGCACAGAGAGATGAAAAAGTGATTGTTACAACTCTTACCAAACGCTCCGCTGAGGACTTGGCTACATACTTTGACCGTATGGGCATACGATGCAGATATATACACTCTGATATAGATACTCTTGAACGTGTCGAGATTTTGGAGAACCTCAGAGCTGGAATGTTCGATGTTCTTATTGGTGTAAACCTACTCAGAGAGGGTCTTGACCTGCCGGAAGTATCGCTTGTTGCCATTATAGATGCAGACAAAGAGGGTATGCTACGCAATGTTAGAGCTATAACTCAGATTGCAGGACGTGCTGCTCGTCATGCTAACGGTTTGGTGATTATGTACGCCAATACGATTACAAAGACTATGATTGCATCAATAGAAGAGAGTAATCGTCGCCGAGATAAGCAGATTCGATACAACATGGAGCATCAGATGATGCCTCGTAAAGCACATAAAAGCGGTAGTACTCAAGAACTTATCTCCCCACAAACCGAAGCTCAGAATATTCATGCAGAACAACTATTGTCATACGATACAAAGGCTGATATTGATACGCTTATAGCTCAAGCACAGAGCGATATGGAGCGTGCTGCAAAATCGCTTGATTTCCTCGCCGCTGCTCGCTACAGAGACCTTATGTACGAACTGCAAAAGCAGAAAGAACAGGGCGCAAAGTAGATATTACCCCCGAAAAGTAAAGTATCTACCCACAAGATAGCTATAAAGAGTCGAGATAAGAGTTGTAATTATTTTCGACGGAGTGGCCCAAATGTGGGCATGCTCGACAAGAAGCTTCATGGAGATATAGTTGATAGCAATAGTTCCCAATACAGTTAAGAAGTATTTTACAAGTTGTTTATAACCAGAAATATGTGTTGTGCGAAATGCTACATATCGGTTAAGCAGAAAGCCTGTAAAAAACGTAATCGGGAAGACTATAATCAGCGATAGTATATGCGGCGAAATAACTACAAATCCAAGGTCTGTAAACTGCTTATCTACAATAAAATTATAGATAACAAAATACCATAGCGCATCGAGGACCATATTCATAACTCCACAAAACGCATAGCCAAAGAGTTGACGTGGCATAAACCTCCTAACTAAAGGGATATAAAAGAGGTCTATAACCTTTATAATCAGTGCCGCAACACCCATTCTATTTATTTGTAAATATCCAAATCTCGTCAAAGAATATATGACGAGTTTTAAGTTCCTCTACACGTCTAATTGCCTCTCCACGAGTCGCAGACTGATACAACGAGACCATATAGAGATTATTCTTATAGTAATATATAGTGCATATTACATCACCATATCTATTCTCAACCAACTCCTTATACTTCAGAGCATTCTCTTTTTGAGAATATACACCCCAAACTACATAACTCCAGCCATCCGTCATTGTAAGCACATCATCTGCTACAACACTCTCAACAATAGGCTCTATTATCTCTACAGAGGTTGTATCCATCGACTGCATTATAGTCTGGTCCTCATCAACAACAGCAACTGTATTGGTTACAATTTCACGCTTAGGAATAAGCACTATAGCGGCCATAGCCATTACAGCTACTACGAGCAATGAAAGAACCCAGACAAGAGCTCTTCTGCGAGGTTTTAAAGCTACAGGTGTAACTTGAGGATTGAGGGTTGCGATAAGGTCCTTATCAACTATAAATGTACGATTCTTAACCACTCCCACTCCAGAAATTGCCACTACTCCATCGGAGGTAACATTCTGCAACCATTGATTATATATATCCTCTGCACGCTCTACTGTTATGTCTGCAGTAGAGGCAATTAGATTGACTAACGAATCTGCACGCTGCTCTGCAGTAAAGGTTACATTTACACTTGGAGCATTTACTCTTCTTGCAGAAGCCATTGTGGCAGGATTTCGTCTGACTACAAGTGTTCCAACAGTTGGCAGGAAAATACTTGTATTACTACACAATGTATTATAGATGAGTGTATTTACTTGCTCTATCATAGTTTCTCAACCCTTACAGCCGTACCTACAGCAGAAATCATAAACATCTGCGTATCTTTACCAGAAATCTCTCCATAGTCAGCCTTAAGACCCACTATAGCGTTAGCTCCTTTAGAAGTAGCCTCATCTATCAACTCATCTATCGCATCCTCATAAATTTTACGCAGTTTGCGCTGATAAGTGCCTGAGCGACCTCCGAATATATCGGTTAAAGAGGCCTTCCAATCTGAAAAGATACCTGTTCCATTAACAACATTAGTTGAGACGATGTCTATATACTCAATTATTCTATAACCCTCTAAATTATTGGTTGTAGATACTATAATTCTATTTTTTGCCATTTTTACCACTTGTTTTTACATTATCCTCGCTTACCATAGGTCGCTTAAAAGAGTACCACACAGACACTACGCCGATTAGAATAAACGGAATACTGAGCCACTGTCCCATATTAAGACTCATGCCCTCTTCAAAAGCCACCTGATCAACCTTAACAAACTCAATAAAGAATCGTGTAAGGAAGATACCTATAAGTGCCACTCCAAAGAGTAGGCCTCTACGACGTGGAGCATCGGTTTTATTATACATCCACCACAACAACAAGAAGGTTGCAATATAACACAACGCCTCATATAGTTGTGTTGGGTGGCAAGCAGGTACTTGCTCAACAGGAATACCACGATGAAGTCGCATAAACTTAAATCCCCAAGGCATATCTGTCGGATTTCCGATAATCTCAGAGTTGAATAGATTGCCAAAACGGATAAGCGCTCCACTGATAGGTGCAATAACACCCAAACGGTCTGTCATCCACATTGTAGAAACCTTATTTTTACGTGAGCATAGCCATATTGATAGCATAATACCTATCGTAGCCCCATGACTTGCGAGGCCTCCATTGCGAATTTCTGTTATAATAGCCCATGGCTTAAGCAAATAATACTCAGGCTCATAAAATAGACAATGGCCTACTCTAGCGCCAATCATTGTACCCAAAGCTATATAGAGAAACGCAGAATCTGCAAGTTCTTGTGGTTTACCCTCTTTTTTACAGAAATAGGTAAAAATCCAAGCTCCTACAAGCAATGCAGCAGCCCACATAAGGCTATAATAACGAATATCAAAGCCTCCAATAGAGAACATTACGGGATTAAAATCCCAAACAACCGTCATCAAATGCGACATAACTATAATTGTACCTTTTTAAGTGTAAATGTGAATGTACTACCCTTACCTAACTCACTACGAACAGAGACCTTCTCGCCATGGTTCTCTATAATGTGCTTTACAATAGCAAGTCCAAGGCCTGTTCCACCCTGCTCACGAGAACGGCCCTTATCTGTTCTATAGAAACGCTCAAATACTCTCGGTAAATCGCTCTTTGCAATACCGATACCGTCATCCTCAACCTCAACAAGTACCTTATCCAGCATATCTCGACAAGTAATCTTTGTTAGGCCACCCTCTTTACCATAGCGGATAGAGTTAACAATAAGATTATCAAGCACCTGACCGATATAGAATTTATCTGCAGATACCCAACAAGTAGATGGCAGATTATCTGCACCCTTAACTGTAAGGGTGATATTACGCTTTGCCGCCTCCATCTCAATCTGCTCCGCAATCTCCTTACAGAGAGCAACCATATCAAAACTCTCAGGGCGCATCTGATTCATATCACTATCCAAACGAGAGATTGTATCAAGGTCGCCTAAGATATTAATCATTCGCTCAACACTCTTCTCTGCTCGTTCCAGATACTTACGATTAATTAGTTCGTCCTCTAAGCCTCCATCCAGAAGGGTACTAATATAGCCCTGAATATTGAAAATAGGGGTCTTAAGTTCATGTGCCACATTTCCCAAATACTGCTTACGGAACTTCTCAGCCTCCTTAAGGCGGACAATCTCTTTATCGTTATCACTTGCCCAATTATCAAGTTCTGTTGAGAGTTCCTCTACTCGCTTATCCTTAAGTTCCGCTGCAATATCTCCAGTATGAATATCTCGAGAAAGGACCATAGAGTATATTGGTCGCAGCTTATAAGCTACATACTTTACAATCATCCATAGCGCAAATAGTGAAACTCCAACAAAAATAAGGAGTGATGCCACAAGTACTACCCACCATGTTGTTCCAACAACTGCCATTGCAGCTGCCGTACAAATACCAGCTACTGCACCGATTAACCACGATGCACTCTCTTTAGTTTTGATTATCATAGGTTTTAGTTTTTAAGTATTATTTTCGCTTTTACTGTAAATATTTGACAAACATTGTAGATATTAATATAAATATCATCATACTTCTCTCTATTATCAGCCTCAAGACGCAGCTCTCCATCATTATTTCCACGACGAAGTCGTCTTAGAACAGTTAAATTAGGAGTAACAACAACATATTCATTTCCATAGACTATCGACTGAATATCCACCTTCTGCAAAAGAAGGACACTTCCATTAGGCACAGAAGGCTCCATATCTTGTCCATGGTAGGTTATTGCAAAATCTGCATAATTGACCATCGGCAGAAATATATAATCCGAAGGGGTCATATTATCAACATCTATGATATTGGCCAAATCGCACTCAAAAAAAGACACATAGCGCTCTGACATTACAGCATTTGAATACATTGACCCCATACCGGTCTGTATCCACACCTGGCTATACTCTGGATAATGTTCAGCAATAGCTTGAGCCACATTACGAGATATACCAATCTGTCCTCTCTTAATTTGATATAGCGTTTCGCTACGCGACATTCCTATAGAAAGAGCAAATGCATGAACACTCAAACCTGAGGTCTCTATAATGGTAGCAAGTCTCTCCCATTCCGGATTTATAGTGCTAATATTTGCCATATATCTTTTTTTTTCGCATCTTTGCCGTACGGTTCCGTAGTTCAATGGATAGAATATAAGATTCCGGTTCTTACGATAGCGGTTCGAATCCGCTCGGAATCACTCTTTTGTGAGGATCACTCGAATATTCGAGTGATTTTTATTTTGCAATGACATTCAAGCAAGCTTGTTGGTTCATAGCAAAATAAAATTTGCCATGCAAAGAATCCTCACATAACAAAACGCAATTCATCTCTGGAGAGGCGGTTACCTCGGTCGTTAATATCCGCACCAAACTGTGTTTGACTGCGGAACTTCCTCGGTGATGACGCACTTATAGTGCGACATTCGAATCCGCTCGGAATCACTCTTTTGTGAGGATCACTCGAATATTCGAGTGATTTTTATTTTGCAATGACATTATCAAGCAAACTTGTTTGCTCATAGCAAAACTCGCTTTTATACCCCACCATATAACAAAGAACCTTACTTACAGACTATTTAAAAAGCAAATATAGCAAAAATTGTTGAACAGACAAAACATCAATTCATAAAACTACAAAAAGAGGTAATAAAAACACAAGAGTCCATAAAAGTTTTTAGACAAAGAGGCTACTACTATCATGATTTTTATTAACTTTGCACAAAATAGTGTATTTATGTCCGATTTTAGAAATGGTAGGCGCACAGAGTCCGACAGCGAGTTTGAGAGTCGCATCCGTCCTCAGGAGCTTGAGCAGTTCTCCGGTCAGGATAAGACTGTAGAAAACTTAAAGGTCTTTATCAAGGCTGCTCTTATGCGCGGCGACTCACTTGACCATGTACTACTACATGGTCCTCCAGGCTTGGGCAAGACAACTCTTGCCAATATTATAGCCAATGAAATGGGTGCTCAGATGAAGATAACATCAGGTCCTGTACTCGATAAGCCAGGCGATTTGGCAGGCCTGCTAACAAACCTTTCAGAGGGCGATGTTCTCTTTATTGATGAGATACATCGTCTCAGCCCTATTGTCGAGGAGTATCTCTACTCGGCTATGGAGGATTATAAGATAGATATTGTTCTTGACAAAGGTCCTTCGGCACGCTCTATACAAATTGAACTTGCTCCATTCACCCTTATCGGTGCAACGACTCGCAGTGGTTTGTTAACCTCTCCACTACGTGCCCGTTTTGGCATAACATGCCACTTAGAGTATTACGACGCACCTGTACTCAATCGCATAATTAAAAGATCTGCTACTATTTTAGGCATTTCGATTGATGACGATGCGGCGACAGAGTTAGCATTGCGTTCTCGAGGTACTCCACGAATTGCAAATGCACTTTTGCGTCGTGTTCGAGACTTTGCAATGGTTAAGGGAGAGGGTCATATAGACCTTGACATAACACGCATGGCCCTCGGTGCTCTCAATATCGACTCTCGTGGTCTTGATGATATGGACAATAAGATTCTGTCAACCATAATTGCCAAATTCAAAGGCGGCCCTGTCGGGCTTAACACAATAGCAACTGCCGTAAGTGAGGAGGCCGGCACATTAGAAGAGGTATATGAGCCATTCTTAATCAAAGAGGGGTTTCTTAAACGTACACCTCGAGGCAGAGAGGTTACAGAGTTGGCATACAAGCATTTAGGCATGATGCCTAAGACAAAAGAAGGAGAGTTGTTTTAACTCTCCTTCTTTTTAAATATTGACTATTACAACGTTCCCCTACTCAAACATCTTCGAGAGACTATCAATAGTAATTCCCTCAAAATTAGGGACAATATACTCTACGCCAGACACTGCAAGTTCTGAAGCTGGAGCCGTTGTTGACAGAGCCACAACCTTACAACCTGCAGCAACACCTGCCTTAATACCGGAAATAGCATCTTCAAAGACAACACACTCCTCAGGCTTAAGACCCATAGCCTCGCAACTCTTTAAGAATATCTCAGGGTGAGGTTTAAAGTTAACCACATCATCACCACAAATATAACCCTCTATTTTACCATCCAACTCTGCGCCCTGCCAAATTAGCTCTACATTCACTCTCGGACCGGCTGAGCCAATATAACACTTTACGCCCTTAGCAGCAGCATCGGCGAGCAACTCCTCTAAACCATCTGTAAGGCGTACATTACCGGCATATAGTTCTCTATAGATAGCCTCTTTTTCATCCGAAAGAAACTGCAATCCAAACTTCTCAATAACCCACGGCTCGACAACATTGATAAAAATTTCGTCATTGTGTCTGCCATAAAATTTATTAGAGACAGGCTGTACATGCTTAAAACCATGACGCTCAGCCTGAACATTAAATGCTTTCATGTGATATGGCATATTCTGAATAAGAGTACCATCCATATCAAAAATAAGTCCCTTTATCATAAGTTGTGGTATTAATAATCTTAATTTTCTGCAAAAAGTTGTTCAACCTCACTAAAGGTCAATCTCTCATCTCTTACCTCACCAATAGCTATAGGCACAATAAGATGCAGACTATCACCCTCTCGTTTCTTATCAGTCCTAATTGCCTTAAGTAACTGAGTAATAGGAACGGGCAACTGACTGTTTAGATCGTAGTGTGCACACAATGCCCTGATACGCTCAGCATCTTGAGCTGCCAACTGAGCCTTTTTCTCTGCCACATCGGCCACACAACAGATACCTGCTGCAACAGCCTCCCCATGGTTATAGACACGAGAACTCTTCTCAATTGCATGACCTATGGTATGCCCCAAGTTCAGAACTCGGCGAAGTCCCTTCTCTCTCTCATCTGCCGAGACGATAGCTATTTTTACCTTCAAAGCAGCCTCAACAACAGATGCAAGAAGTGAGGTATTAGAGCGTAACTGTGTAAAATCCGTACTTTCAAGTTGTGCAAATAGCGAAGAATCTGCAATAATTGCAGCCTTAATAATCTCAGCAATACCTGCACGAAACTCTCTATCCGGAAGAGTTGAGAGCAACGTGGTATCGCAGATAACAAACTGAGGCTGTGAAAAGGTTCCGACCATATTCTTATACCCACCCACATTCACACCATTTTTACCTCCTACAGAGGCATCAACCTGCGATAGGAGTGTAGTTGGTATAAAACCAAAATCGACTCCTCGCATATATGTCGTAGCGACAAATCCCGTTATATCGGTTACAACTCCTCCACCAATACCGAGAATAAAGGTCGAGCGGTCTGCATACATATCCATCAACTGTGTATATACTCTCTCAAGCGTAGCAAAGCTTTTTGCCTGCTCTCCAAGACCTATAACGATATGTTCATAGGATGATATAAGCGATGGATGACAACGGTCAACATTACTATCAGTAATAACAATTACTCTACGTGCTGTAAGTAATTGTGGCAGCAACTCAGCTACACGACCTATATATACAGAACTTCCTTCGACTCTATTCATGGTAATTCCTTAAAAAAGTAGCATAATTGGATAGCAAAAATAATACAAATTTCATTTATAATTGTTAACTTTGCACGTTAAATATACTTTTTTATGCAGAAACTAAGAAATATCGCAATCATCGCCCATGTTGACCATGGAAAGACAACATTGGTTGATAAGATGATTTTGGCAGGCAATCTGCTCCGCGAAGCATCCAAAACAGGAGAACTTGTCCTTGATAATAACGACATTGAGCGAGAAAGAGGTATTACCATTCTCTCAAAGAATGTATCGGTAATATATAAAGATTACAAAATCAATATTATTGACACCCCAGGCCACGCCGACTTCGGTGGAGAGGTAGAGCGAGTCCTCAATATGTGCGACGGCGTTCTACTACTCGTAGATGCCTTTGAAGGAACTATGCCTCAAACTCGATTTGTACTACAAAAAGCTCTCGCATTAGGTAAAAAGCCAATTGTGGTAATCAATAAGGTTGATAAGCCCAACTGCCGCCCTGAGGTGGTAAATGAGCAGGTTTTTGACCTTATGTTTACCCTTGATGCCACCGAGGAGCAACTCGACTACAAAACAATATATGGTTCTGCAAAGCAGGGTTGGATGTCGCATAAGTGGAACGAAAAGACAGACTCTATACAACCACTCCTTGATGCTATTATCGACGAAATACCTGAGCCGCAGATTGCTGAGGGCACACCGCAGATGCTTATCACCTCTCTTGAGTACTCATCATATATCGGCCGTATCGCAGTGGGAAAGCTTACCAGAGGCTCTCTTACATCAGGTCAAAATATAACTTTAGCAAAGCGAGACGGAGAGACTAAAATCAAGACTAAGATTAAGGAACTAATGGTTTTTGAGGGTCTTGGTAAGAAAAAAGTTGACAGAGTTGAGTGTGGTGAGATCTGTGCCCTTGTAGGTATTGATGGTTTTGAAATTGGAGACACTATTTGTGATGCTGAGAATCCTGAGCCACTACCTCCAATCAAGATTGATGAGCCAACAATGTCTATGCTCTTTACAATCAATAACTCACCATTCTTTGGTAAAGATGGAAAGTATGTAACATCACGCCATATCAAGGAGCGTCTTGATCATGAATTAGAGAAAAATCTCGCCCTCAAGGTAGAGCCTGGACAGAATGCAGACTCTTTTATCGTCTATGGTCGAGGCGTACTACACCTTTCTGTGCTTGTTGAGACTATGCGCCGTGAGGGTTATGAGTTACAGGTAGGTCAACCGAAGGTAATTATTAAGGAGATTGACGGTTGTAAGTGCGAACCCGTAGAGGAGATGACTATTGACTGTCCCGATGAGGTATCAGGAACAGTTATCGAGTTATCGACAAAACGAAAAGGTATGCTTACCAATATGGAGTCAAATAATGGTAGAACTCGACTTGAGTTCGATATCCCATCTCGTGGAATTATAGGTCTGCGTTCAAATATGCTTACAGCAACTGCGGGGGAGGCTATTATGTCGCACCGTCTGAAGGGGTTTGAGCCATATATGGGAGAGATAGAGATGAGAACAAATGGCTCTATCATCGCATCAGAGACGGGTACAGCCTATGCTTACTCAATAGATAAATTACAGGACCGTGGTCGTTTCTTTATCTCACCTATGGAGGAGGTATATATGGGTCAGGTTATCGGAGAGCATACTCGTGGTAATGATATCACCGTCAATGTAACTAAGGCTAAGCAGCTTACAAACATGCGTGCATCAGGCTCAGACGAGAAAGCTTCTATCGCCCCTCCAAAGATTTTCTCTTTAGAAGAGGCTCTTGAGTACATCAAGGAGGATGAGTATGTAGAGGTTACACCTAAGGCAATGCGTCTGCGTAAGATACTTCTTAACGAAGTGGATCGTAAACGTGCCACAAAATAAAGAGATTGCTTAAACGAAAAATAAGCGAAACAACTTATAACTATAACTATGAAAAAACTATTTCTTGCAGCTATGGCAGCAACTGTATTATGTGGATGTGGAGCAAGCCCTGAGGGTAATATTTCTCCAAAGGTCTATATGACCACCGATATTTCAGCAGAGGGTCTTGTAAAGGTTTATGAGGCACTTGGTGTAGAGGCGACAGGTAATGTAGCGGTCAAAATCAGTACCGGCGAGCCTGGCGGTAAAAATTATCTCAAGCCTGCACTTATTAAAGACCTTGTGCAGAAGGTAAATGGAACTATCGTAGAGTGTAACACCGCTTACAAAGGTCGTAGAAACACTACTGAGGCACACCTTGAGGCTGCTCGTGAGCACGGTTTCTTTGATATTGCTAATGTAGATATTATGGATGCTGATGGAGAGATTAAGATTCCAGTAAAGGATACTACACACATCAAGTACAATATTGTTGGTAAAAACTTGGCAAACTATGACTTCATGATTAACCTCGCACACTTCAAGGGCCATGCAATGGGAGGCTTTGGTGGTGTATTGAAAAACCAATCTATCGGCAATGCCTCTTCTCATGGTAAGGCTTACATTCACTCATCAGGCCAGACTACCGATATGTATAAGATGTGGGATTACTTTGGCAACCAGATAGGTTTCCTTGAGTCTATGGCAGCAGCTGCACAGTCTGTACACGACTATTTCGACAACGGTAAGAGAATTATCTATATAAATGTAATGAACAACATGTCTGTTGATTGTGATTGTAATGCTCATCCTGCAGACCCACTACTTAAGGATGTAGGTATTCTCGCATCAACAGACCCTGTAGCTCTTGATCAGGCTTGTATTGATATTGTCTTTAATATCGAGCCATCTGAGGGCAATGATAACGGTCCTTTGCTTGAGCGTATTGCCTCAAAACATGGTACACACATCATTGACTATGCCGAGCAGATTGGCCTTGGTTCAAAGAAGTACGAGTTGGTAAATATCGACTGAAGAGCGCAACGTCAGGCTGTTAAACGCATCGTAGCATCACACCCTAAAGCAACGCTGCAAGATATATACAAGAGCTGTTTCCAGGACCGATTTGGAGTAGCTCATGCTCTGGCAGAAAGAGAGCGTATAATTGATTACATCATCAAAGAGAGTCAAAACGCTACACTTTTCGAGAGCGATTATGCAGAGTTGTGCGGATGGCGTGGTAACTTTGTTCGTATCAATCTCAAAGCAGTAAAAGAGGGTAAAATTACAGCCACAGAACTTGCTGACGCCTTTATGGCAAGTGTAGTTGAAGTCCGGGATGAAGATATTGCCTCTTGGCAGGCGGAATGGGCAGACATAGAGCGTGCTGTAAAGGAAGAATACCCTACCCTTGAAGGCTTTAAGGAAGACTCAGCAGCTATAGCTAACATGATATCAGAGGGTAAGTATGTAGTACACCACAGCAAAATATACAACCAAACCTACAATCCTCACTACCGCATAGTGAGCAGAAAAGAGTATAATAAACTAAAAGATAGACTAAAATGAGAAGACTATTTATCACACTTGCAGTAGCTTTAGGTTTCACAGCCATCGTCTCTGCTCAAACAGCGGATGTATCAGGTACTATCCGCACAACTGCCGGCGCTCCTATTGAGGGAGTAGTGGTTACAGACGGCCACACTGTCGTAGCGACAGATGCCGAAGGTAAGTACTCGTTCAACCGTCATGAGGAGGCTGCTTATGTCTATTACTCTCTGCCTGCAGAGTATCGTGTGCCATTACGTCAAGGTCATCCTTGTTTCTATAAGAAGCTAACTGACGATAAGGTATATGATTTTGTTCTTCATCCTCTGAAGGGTGGCAAAGAGAAGGATTTTCGTCTTGTTATGGTTGCCGACCCTCAGTGTCAGAACTTGCGCCATGTATATCGTTTCCACTCTGAGACCGCACCTGACCTTAAAAAGACTGCGAAGAAGACAAAGACCCCTTGTTATGCAATATCATTGGGTGATATTGTCTATTCTGAAGGCCCACGTAATGCCAACTACCTTATGCCGATGATTAAGGAGGAGATGAGAGCCGAAAATATCGGTATGCCTATGTTCCAGACCATCGGAAATCACGACTGTGATTATGAGCCTGTGGCTATTGGCAAGCGCAACTCAACTCCTACTGTACGCCTTCAGCGTATGTTTGAGGCGACATTTGGCCCTATCGACTACTCTTGGAACCGTGGCGATGTACATATCGTTTCAATGAACGATATTGTTTATGACGATATTAACAACTTTAAGAAGTACCACGGCGACTTTACCAACGAGCAGGTCGAATGGCTTCGTAAGGATTTAAGCTACGTATCAAGAGATAAGATGGTTATCCTATGCGTACACATTCCACTTGAGCACATGCGCAAGAGTAACAATGTGCAGACTGTTCTCAAGATGCTCTCCGAGTTTGCTGAGGCAAAGATTATGTCTGGCCATACACACTACTCTCGTCGTTTTACACACAAGAACGGCATTCATGAGTATATCTTCGGTGCTGCATCAGGCTGCTGGTGGTGGAGTAATAACAACGGCGACGGCTGCCCTAATGGCTATGGTCTGATTGACATTTCAGGCAATAAGGTTGTTGATCATCGCTACAAAAGTACCGGATTTGATATTAATTATCAGTTGCGTGTTTATCGTGGTAATGCAACTTTCGGCGGTAAACATGAGCAACCTACCCTACCATTCGGTTCAGACAAAATTCTTGCAAATGTTTGGTTTGCCGACACCGATTGGAAGATTGAGGTCTTTGAGGATGGCAAACTCTCAGGCGATATGACAAAGATGAAAACATCTCCATACCGTGGTGATGAGCACCCATCACTCACTTCAAGTAAAGACTGGTGGGCAATCGGCTATAACACCGGCGTTGTAGGTCGTGGACATAAGAAGGGAAGTACTCGTAAGAACTACTGTTCTCCTTGCCATCACATGTATATCTATACGCTCAAAAACCCTAACGCAAAGGTTAAGGTTGTAGCTACAGATGACAAGGGCCGTAAGTATATATGCGATCATGTTATCGAGGGTCCTGAGTACGAACTTGCAGCACCTCCTGTGTATAAGGTTGGCGAAGTTTGGTAAAACATAACTCTTTTAATATAGGTATGCCGGGATTTTTTTATTCTCGGCATATTTTTTTTTGCATTCTTTGTAAAAAAAGTTGGCAAATTATTTGGAAATACCGCTTTTTATGTTGTATCTTTGTGATATCAAAATGATATCAATTTTAACACTTAAAACTTTAATGGTATGAAAAACGGAAATTACACCTATTCAGGCTGGAAGATGAATGGTTTTCTGGCACTTGTGATCAATCTCGCTTTGGTTGGTCTTGCCGTATGGTTATTTGTAGAGTTAGTTAACAGAGATGAGTTTAACGGATTGCTTTTTGCGGGCGTTTGGGTAGCTGTTATAGCTGCGATAATTATGGCATGCGGATACAAGATGCTTGAGCCAAATGAGGCCAGAGTTTTACTCTTCTTTGGTAACTATCGTGGTACTTTCTATCAGACTGGTTACTGGTGGCTCAACCCATTTATGAGCGCAAAGAAGCTCTCGCTGCGTGCACGCAACCTTAATGTTGATCCTATAAAGGTTAATGACAAAGCGGGTAACCCTATTCTTATCGGCCTTGTACTTGTTTGGAAGATAAAGAATGATGGTGCATACAAGGCTGTCTTTGAGATTGATGCACCAGTAGAGGTAAGTGCTACAGTCTCTTCGTCAACAACACGAATGAATATCCTTGAGAACTTTGTTGCGGTACAGTCAGACTCTGCTCTGCGTCAGGTTGCAGGTCTCTATGCATACGATGAGAACTCAAATGCCGAGGGAGAGATTACTCTTCGTTCAGGTGGTGATGAGATTAACGACAGACTTACAGACGAGCTAAACGAGCGACTTGCTATGGCAGGTATCGAGGTTATGGAGGCTCGACTCAACTACTTGGCTTATGCTCCGGAGATTGCAGCAGCAATGCTTCGCCGCCAGCAGGCAGACGCTATTATCTCTGCTCGTGAGAAGATTGTTGAGGGTGCAGTATCTATGGTAAAGATTGCCCTTGAGCGACTCTCTACTGAAGATGTTGTAGAGCTTGATGAGGAGCGCAAGGCGGCTATGGTTAGCAACCTGCTCGTTGTCCTCTGCGCCGATGAGGCAGCACAGCCTGTTGTAAATACCGGAACTTTGCATAACTAAAACAATCTATGGCAGCAAAGGAGAATAATACTCGCAGTTTTGTACTACGCATCGACGCCGAGACGATGGATGCCATCGAAAAGTGGGCGGAGGATGAGTTTCGTAGTACCAACGGACAGCTGCAGTGGATCATCGCCGAGGCATTGCGCAAAGCAGGGCGCCGTCCTCGTGCAAAAAAGAGCAAACCCAACACAGAGGAGTAGCTATGAGAAACAGATATAGTTTTTTAAAGTTTTCTATCGGCAAAATGAAGCGTAAGACGATGGAAGATACTCAAAAAGATATGGACTTGAAGTTCACAAAGGGTGAAATTCTCGTAGGTATTTGTTTTATCTTCCTGCTTACTGCATACTTTATCCCTCAAGAGATTATTAGTGGTATTTTTGCTCTAATAGCAGTACTATGTTATGTTGTTGCGACAGTAATTGACTGTTTCCGCTACTCTCCCGTTACCCGTTGGAGACACGCAACTATCAAAAGTGCTACGTATGGATTAGTTTGGACCCTGTTACCTATAATGTTATATCTCGCAGATTTAGAGAGTCGTGAGGATATGATACCTATAGCACTTTCTTCTATATTTATGTGGATAGCGTTTGTTGCAAGTCTCTATATGTGGATTATAAAACGTAAAGAAGCTAAGGCACGTGCTGCAGTATTGGATATGAAGATTCGTACACGACGTAAAAACATCTACTAACTATGAAGACAACAGCAAAACGCAAAAGTACTATTCGTTTCTTTGGTTGGGGCAATAAAGGAAGAAAGTTATCTAAACCGGATACAGAGAGTGGCAAGTTAAAGTGGGCCGATTTTACACTATGTATCGCTGCAATAACAGTCGTCAAAGCAGACAAGTTTAACTGGATTCCTAATTTCCCATATAAGGAGGAGGTCATAATAGCTGTTGCTATAGTTCTGATACTACTCAGTTACTTTAATTACTACCACAAGCTATGTCCCGCCTCTCGTTGGGGGCGCTCAAGTTGGGCTACCGGTATGACTGCGGTAACTTGGTGTGTAGTTCCGCTAATATGCTACGCTACAGGCATAAACAGCGATTGGGAACGTATGTGGCACATAAGTGCATACTCTGTGGTTATGTGGATAGTATTTATCTTCTGTCGCTACAATCTCTATCGCATTAGAAAACGTGCTAAAGCCGAGATTGCAATGATAGAGTGGCGAGAGAGAAATAAAAAGAACCGACGATGATTTTTCGTCGGTTTTTTCTATCTTTGTAATATGAAAGTCGCATTTACAGGACATAGAGATTATTCAGAACTGACTACATCTCGCCTTAGGGATGTTATCGAGGCTATGTACGAGGAGGGCTACCACACCTTTTTATCCGGTATGGCAGAGGGTTTTGATATTGCTGCTGCTGAGGTTGTATTAGAGTTAAAACGTCGTGGTTGCGATGTAAAACTACATTGTATAGTCCCCTTTAGAGGACACAGAAGGTGCATGCCCAATAAAGAGTGGTCAATGCGTTATCAGGATATAATTAACAATGCCGATCAGGTGATTATTCTCTCGGAGTCGTATGCGCCAAACACATTCAAAGAGAGAAACGACTATTTAGTAGCATCAGCCGATGCGATGATATGCTATTACTCAGGCAAATCCCGCAGTGGAACAGGTTATACGGTAAGGTTAGCTCTAAAAAAAGGTATCCGAACTATAAATATCTACACTATTACTGAACAAATACTATTTTTCGGCTAAATAGTAGGCTAACCAATCAAAAAAATTATTATCTTTGAACGATTTTTGAGTACTATTAACATTTAAATAAAAACAACTATGAAAGAAGCTATTGCAATTCTCACTGGTGGTGGTCCTGCTCCTGGTATGAATACCGTTGTAGGCAGCGTGGCAAAGACATTCCTTGCCAAAGGTTATCGTGTAATCGGCCTGCACTATGGTTATTCAGGTCTTTTCAACCCAACTCCACGCTATGAGGATTTGGATTGGTTCAAGGCTGACTATATCTTCAATCAGGGAGGTTCTTACCTCACAATGAGCCGCTTTAAGCCAAAGGATTCAGATTTCGAGAACAACTTCAACCTCAGTTTCTTCACTGAGAACAACATCAAGTTGCTCGTAACCGTTGGTGGTGATGATACTGCATCTACAGCAAACCGCATCGCTAAGTTCCTTGAGGCTAAGCAGTATCCTATTTCAAACATCCACGTTCCAAAGACTATTGACAATGACCTTCCACTCCCTGCAGGCTCTCCTACTTTCGGTTATCAGAGCGCAAAGGAGGGTGGTACTGTTATCGGTCGTGCCGTATATAACGATGCTCGCACATCTGCAAACTGGTTTGTAGTTGCTGCTATGGGTCGTAGCGCAGGCCACCTTGCATTCGGTATTGGCTCTGCATGCCACTACCCTATGATTGTTATCCCTGAGATGTTTAACAAGACTGAGATTACTGTTGAGAAGATTGTAAACCTCGTTGTTTCATCAATCATCAAGCGTAAGATTATGGGTATTGAGTATGGTGTTGCAATGATCTCTGAGGGTGTATTCCACTCACTCTCTGATGAGGAGATTGCAAAGTCTGGCGTACACTTCTCTTATGACGACCACGGACACCCTGAGCTCGGTAAGGTCTCAAAGGCTCACATCTTCAACGAGATGCTTGAGAATAAGCTCAAGGAGCTAGGTCTTAAGGTTAAGTCTCGTCCAGTAGAGATTGGATACGAGGTTCGTTGCCAGACTCCAATTGCTTATGACCTTGTATATTGCTCTCAACTCGGTATGGGAGTTTATAAGCTCTTTAGCGAGGGTAAGACCGGTTGTATGGTTTACATCAGCCAGGATGGATATGTATCTCCACTCTACTTGAAGGATCTTCAGAATGCAGAGGGTAAGATTCCACCACGCTTGGTTGACATCAACTCTGACAAGATTCAGCAGATTATTAACAATGTAATGCACTACATCACTCCTGCAGACTATGAGGCTGCAAAGCAGTATGTAGCTAACCCTGAGGCTTACGACTTCAACAAGATTCTTGAGTGGTAGTCTTATAGTGATAGATAACAACCAAAAATCCGGCATAGGCATCGAGTCTGTGCCGGATTTCTGTTTTGCAGAAGAGAGGTTAGAGATTTTAAGTAGTATAAATGGCAAATAACATTTAATAACAATAAATGACAGCGGACTAAAGCCATTGCTATTAAATGTCATTTATCATTACTCCACTCAATCAAAGCACCAATTTGTCGTCATAGCGCGGCAGGTACAACGCTCGGCAAAAATACCCGCAATGGGCTGTACTTTCGTACTGCTCATTGCGGGTACTTTTTGTTAGCGGAAGTAGATGCCGTGCTATGACGACAAATGTTTATACATGGCGAAGTATCTCATCCAACCCATCAAAATGACACTTATAATCCTCAAGTGAGCGATTGATAATCTCCTGTGCCTCTTCTCTGCCATAGACATCAACGATTTCAACCTTTTTCTTGGTAGTATCGCTATCCGGCATATCTTTATAGGTCAAGAAGTAGTGCTTCAGACGGTTTACAACACCCTTTGGTAGTTCTGTGATATCGTTATAGCTGCTATACGTTACATCGTGGCTTAAAACAGCGATAATCTTATCGTCTGCCTCGTTGCCATCAAGCATACGGAAACCACCAATAGGACGCACCTCACAGATAATATCACCATGAACGATATCTCGCTCTGTAAGCACGCAAATATCAAGAGGGTCGCCATCTCCTACAATATTTTCTCTACCACACTGCTGCATACAATACTCTGCTACGGTGTCGCCACAGAAACTCTGAGGCACAAATCCATAGAGGGCTGGAACAACATTTGAGTATTTCTGAGGGCGGTCAATCTTCAAATAACCACTCACCTTATCAAGCTCATACTTCACAGTATCAGTAGGTACCATTTCGATAAAGGCTGTGATTACATCAGGTGCAGCATCACCAACCTCAACACCATGCCACGGATGCGACTTATAACGTAAGCCCATCAATCTGGCAATAGGATCATTGATTTTATTTCCCATAATAACAAAATTTATTATAGACAAAGTTAATAACTTTTTACAAGAATACAAAATTACAAGAGAATTATATTTTCAGGCTCATATCCACCTTTTAAGTCTATATAAACAAATCTCTTAAGATATTTCGTTGCTTTTATTTTTTTACTACCTTTGTAATAACATACAAACACGGAGAGTGTAAGTTTATTCTTGCTGACGAATGTAGGAAGTTCTAAAGAGTAGAGATAAACTGACATTATTCTTGCGTCGTACCCATTGGGTTTCGGCGTGGAGTTGTTACTTATTTTGTACTCTTGGGTCTCCTACAACCCGTTCAGCCTGAATATGTTTGCTACACCACGCTTTTCTTTTTATATCTTGCCATAAGGTGTCTATAGCAATAAATAGGCTTAAATATTATGGAGATTATCGACAAGAACTCTGTGCAAGATCAAAAAAGTAAACCAACCAAACCCGACAATTACCTTATTTGGGCAATCCTATCTACACTTTTCTGCTGTCTACCACTCGGCATTGTGGCTATAATTAAAGCTACGCAAGTGGACTCTTATTGGGCACAAGATAAATATAAAGATGCATATCAATCTGCCGCCGATGCAAAGAGATGGACTCATATAAGCGTAGGACTTGCAGCCGCAGGTATTGCCATATATATATTAATAGTAATATTATCAGTTGTATTAGGTCTATCTCTTGCATAAACTTGCTATCAGAAAGGCGATAATCATAGTGATAATTATCATCACCGCTATCGCCTTATATACCTTTGTTGATCCTACTTATTCAGTATGGGCTCCTAAATGTCCGATGCGCATCATAACAGACTACGATTGTCCATCTTGTGGTATGCAACGGGCTATACATGCTATTCTCAAAGGACATTTTCATAAAGCATTTATACTCAATCCATTTCTTTGGATAACGATACCATACACTCTTTTGTTTGCGCTTGTCTCATTCCTGCACACACCTAATGCTGATAGATTGAAGGATATCGTTCAACATAGATATTTAGTGTATATCTATATCATCCTATTTTTCACTTGGTGGATAGTACGAAATAGTAATTGGTGGCAACAAATATCTGCGTTACCTCATATTTAAACAGCATTTACCGAGTTTAGCAGATAAAAACAACAAAGGGTAGTATTAGAACTACCCTTTGTTGTTTTATAGATTAGCAGCAATAAACGCCACTAAATCAGATTTAAGCGCCGAAGTTATCATAGAGGATATTCTCCGGTGGTACTCCGAGTGAATCAAGAAGCTTCTCTACAGAAGCAACCATCATCGGAGGTCCACACATAAGGTAGATACAACCCTCTGGGTCCTCGTGGTTCTTCAGATAGTTCTCGAACAGAACGTTGTGAACGAAACCTACCTTATAGTCAACGCCTGCTGCATCTGCCTCCGGATCCGGACGGTCGAGGGCAAGGTTGAACTTAAAGTTAGGGAAGTCGCGCTCGATCTCTGCGTAATCCTCTAAGTAGAATGCCTCCTTAAGTGAACGAGCACCATACCAGAAGGTTACAGGGCGCTTAGTCTTCTCTGTCTTAAACAGGTGCATAATGTGGCTACGCATAGGTGCCATACCTGCACCACCACCAATAAAGATAAGTTCCTGATCATCCGGAAGATTATCTGGCAAGAAGAACTCTCCGAATGGACCTGACATTGTAATCTTATCACCTGGTTTGAGTGAGTAGATGTAAGATGAACATACACCTGGGTTTACAGGGAGCATCTTACGGTCTGGACCAAATGGAGGGGTTGCAATACGTACGTTAAGACGGATAATATCACCCTCTGCAGGATAGGTTGCGCAAGAGTATGCACGTACCTGAGGCTCTGGGTTAACCATCTTAAGGTCTCTAAGACCGAACTTAACCCAATCCTCCTCATACTGAGGATCAACATCAATGTCCTTATAATCGACAGTGATTGCAGGAACGTCAATCTGGATATAACCACCAGAACGGAAATTCAGATGCTCTCCCTCAGGAAGTTTAACAACAAACTCCTTGATAAATGTAGCAACATTGTGGTTAGATATAACCTCACACTCCCACTTCTTGATACTAAGCACAGATGCAGGAACTGCAATCTTCATATCCTCCTTAACTTTTACCTGACAGCCCAAACGCCAATGATCACGGATCTGTGCACGATTAAAGAAGCCCTTCTCTGTAGGAAGAACCTCGCCACCACCCTCAAGAACCTGGCACTTGCACTGACCGCAGGCACCCTTACCACCACAAGCTGATGGAAGGAAGATATCCGCAGTAGCAAGAGTAGCGAGAAGGTTACCGCCAGCCTCAACCTCAACGACCTTCTTACCGTCGTTAATGTCGATGCTTACCTTACCTGAAGAGGTAAGTTTTGCCTTTGCAAAGAGTAGCAGAGCCACCAAAAGCAGTGTCACTGCAAGAAAGGCAACAATTGCAATTAAAATTACTTTTCCCATGTTTATACTCTTTATAAAGGTTTACAACTGAATACCTGAGAAGATCATAAACGCAATACCGAGCAGACCTGTAATGATGAAGGCGATACCAGGGCCTTTAAGCGGTGCAGGGATATTTGAGTAGGTACAACGCTCGCGGATAGCTGCCATCATAACGATAGCAATCCACCAACCAATACCTGAACCCAGACCGTAAACTACAGACTGACCGAAGTTGTTGATCTCACCGGCACCTACCATCTGCTGCATAAAGAGCGAACCACCCATGATAGCGCAGTTTACAGCGATAAGCGGAAGGAAGATACCGAGCTGGTTATAAAGTGTAGGTGAGAACTTCTCAACAACCATCTCCACCAACTGCACAAATGCAGCAATCACGGCGATAAAGATGATAAATGAGAGGAAGCTCAAATCAACACCCTCTACAAGAGCATTTGGTGCGAGTACATACTCGTTGAGAAGGTAGTTGAGAGGCACTGTCATTGTCTGAACGAAAGTTACAGCAAGACCAAGACCCAGAGCTGTCTTTACACTCTTAGATACAGCGATATAGGAGCACATTCCGAAGAAGAATGCGAACACCATGTTGTCGATAAAAATCGAGCTGATAAATAAATTCAAAGTCTCCATTGTCTATCCTCCTATTTTTCCTGTAAATCCTTATTGAACGAACGGTGAGCCCAGATAATACAGCCCACGATAATCAGAGCCATTGGTGGGAAGAGCATAAGACCGCAGTTTGAGTAGAAACCACCCTCTGCAATATACCAGCTCTCAGGAATAATACGGAAACCGAAGAGTGTTCCCGAACCAAGGAGCTCACGGAAGAAGGCGATAATTACCAGAATAGAGCCATAGCCCAAACCGTTACCAATACCGTCAAGGAATGAGTCCCAAGGCTTGTTCTGAAGAGCAAATGCCTCAACTCGACCCATAACGATACAGTTTGTAATAATCAGACCTACATATACCGAAAGCTGCTTTGATACATCATATACAAATGCCTTAAGCACCTGATCCACCAAGATAACCAACGTTGCAATAACCACCAGCTGAACGATGATACGGATACGTGAAGGTACGCCGTTACGCAGCAGTGACATTACAAGGTTAGAAAATGCAGTTACAACCATTACTGACAAGCCCATAACAATTGCAGGCTTGAGCTGTACGGTTACCGCCAAAGCCGAGCAGATACCAAGAATCTGCACGATGACAGGGTTATTACCACTAAGTGGGCCTGTCAAATTTTTCAAACTCTTACTTGCCATTGTTTTACTCATTTATAGTGTTAGACTCTGCCTCTACCTCTGTAGCAGCTGCACGTGCAGCATCGAAGTAAGGCTTGTAATAGTTCAAGCAGTCTGAGATCATCGCTGTAACACCATCAGAGGTCTTTGTACCACCGGTGATTGCATCTACCTCATGTGGATTGCTCTTATCTGCGCCACCCTTCTTAAGAGTTACACCGACAATTGCATCACCCTCATATACGGTCTTACCAGGGTACATAGCCTGGTGCTTTGGAGTGGTAATCTCTGCACCAAGACCCGGAGTCTCGCCTGAGTGGTCGAGAACGATACCCTTAACGGTATTCATATCTGTACCAAGAGCGATATAACCCCAGATAGGACCCCAAAGGCCTGCACCATAGAGAGGTACTACAACACCTGAAGTTGCAACGAAGAGCGGATAACGCTCTGCTGCGAAGCTCGCCTTAAGGTCGTTCAGAGCTGCGAACACCTCTGCTACGTCCTCAGAGACAACTGCGCCTGATGCATCAAGGATAACTGCCTTTGTAATTACGCTATCGTAAGCTACAGTTGCAGGGTCCTCGCCAAGTGCCTTAACAATCTGTGTCTTCTTCTCGTTGAGCATATTTGCCTGCTGGCGTGGTGCAAGACCAAGCGCAGCTACAGAGAGCAATACTGCAACGATTACTACCATTACTACCGAATAGATAATAATATAGGTATTACTGTTTGTATTGAATTTCATAACTATATCCTCCCTATTTTACGGTTTTAACACGATTTGCACGACGACGGATATTTGCCTCAACTACGAAGTAATCTACAAGTGGAGCAAGTGCGTTCATAAACAGGATTGAGAGCATCATTCCCTCCGGATATGCAGGGTTTACCTGACGGATAAGAATTGCGATAGCACCTGTCATGAAACCTACGATATACTTACCTGTAGAGGTCTGTGCAGATGTCACAGGGTCAGTTGCCATAAAGACTGCACCGAAAGCGAAACCACCAACAATCAGGTGATAGTATGCTGGGAAGTCGAAGCAACCGAGTGCGCTGAAGAAGTATGCCATAGCAGCACCACCCGCAAATACAGATACCATAGTCTTCCAAGAAGCGATACCGGTAAAGAGCAGAATTGCAGCACCAATCAGGATTGCAAGTGTAGAGGTCTCACCGAATGAACCAGGGATAAAGCCGAGGAATGCATCGAGTGCACTCCACTGCATCTCACCCTTAGTTGCAAGCTGCTCAAGTGCTGTAGCACCTGTAGCTGCATCGGTTGCGCCCATCATCTTCCAAGTTGAGTACCAAACAGTCTCACCTGACATCTGTGGAGTGTAAGCGAAGAATACGAATGCACGTGCAAGAACTGCCGGGTTAAATACATTCATACCTGTACCACCGAATACCTCTTTACCAAAGATTACGGCAAATGCAGTACCCAAAGCAACCATCCAAAGCGGAGTGCTTACAGGCATAACGAGCGGAATAATGAAACCTGATACGAGGAAACCCTCATTTACCTCATGGCCACGAAGCTGTGCCGCTACAAACTCGATAGCAAGACCTACGATGTATGAGGTTGCAAGCATCGGAAGGAAGCGAACAAGGCCATAGAAGAATGCTGTCCAACCCTCAAGGTTCACCTGCAAACCGGTGTTATAGCAACCGAAGAGCATTGCAGGAACCAGAGCCAGAACAACTACAATCATAGTACGCTTCATATCGTTACAGTCACGAATATGAGCACCTGACTTAGTTGTGTGGTTAGGAACGAACAGGAATGTCTCGAAAGCACCGAAAGTCGATGCGAGGAAACCGAGCTTACCACCACGGGTAAATGTCGGCTTGATTTTATCAACAAGTGTACGAAGTGCCTTCATTACTCACCCTCCTTAATCATTAAGTTAATACCATTGCGGATAACCTGCTGCATATCGATCTTTGATGGATCAACAAACTCGCAGAGTGCGAAGTCCTCCTCTACTACCTCGTAGATACCAAGTGCCTCCATCTTATCCAGATCACCGGCCATAATAGCCTTCAAAAGGTGCATTGGATAGATATCCATAGGCAGATACTTCTCATAAAGGCCTGTTACAACGAAAGCACGCTCCTCACCATTCATATTGGTATTGAGGTTGTACTTACGCTTAGGGAAGAGCCAAGAGAAGTAAGCACGAGATACTGAGAACTTGTTAAAGCGAGGCATAGCCCAGCCCATAAACTCATAGTCATCGCCCTCAGGAATTACAGTAACCTGATTTGCATAGTAACCCAGGTAGCCCTCTGCGCCTACATTACGACCGGTAAGAACGTTACCAGAGATGTAACGAGCGTGAGCATTCTCTACAAGGTTACCTGCCAGGATTGAATCGAGCTTAGCACCAGCAACAACCTTTACGTAAGCCGGAGCAGCAACCTGAGAACCTGTAACAGCGATAGTACGGGTCATATCAACCTTTCCTGAGAGGAAGAGGCGACCGATAACAGCTACATCTGCATAGCCTACAGTCCAAACCTTCTCACCCTTGTTTACAGGATCGATGTGGTGAATCTGAACACCGACATTACCTGCCGGATGCTTACCCTTGAATGCGTGAAGCTCTACGCCTGCAAACTCAGGAGCAGCCGCATCAGCATTGTAGCTGAGGTGAACCTTACCCTCTGTCAGACGACCGAGAACCTCAAATCCCTTCTGCAAAGCCTCCTTATCGCCAGCCAAAGTGTAGCTGTAGTCAGGAGCAAGCGGAGCAGAATCAAACGCCGAAACAAAGATCGACTTAGGCATATCAGCCGGATTGGCGATAATACCATAAGGACGCTGAATAAACAGTGTCCAAAGACCCGATTTGAGCAAAAGTTCTACAATCTGGTCGCGAGTAGCCTTCTTTACATCGAGAACATCAAACTCCTCGTATGCAATAGTTGAGTCAGCTGCAATTTCAACAGAAAGAATACGGCGTTTCTCACCACGAACCACAGCGGTAACAGTACCACTGACAGGAGAGGTAAACACAACCGATGCATTGTTCTTGTTGAAGAACAACGGTGTTCCTGCCTTAACCGCATCACCAACCTTAACCAGCATCTTTGGAACGACACCCTCAAAGTCCAGCGGCGACAGTGCATAAGAAGAAGCCAACGGAAGAACTGTTGTCTTCAACTGAGCTGCACCCTGCAACTTGATGTCCAAACCTTTGCACAGTTTAATAGTTTTTGACATTGTTAAAACTGTTTTAAATGTTTTGATATGTTATTAATAAATTAATAATTTAGACATTTTTCGCCGGCGAAGATACTAATTTTTTCTCACTTTACAGCATAAGTTGAGACTTTTTTGTTATTTTTTTAACACTTGTATATTATTATGTCAAATAAACTTCACAAATAACGATTAAAAGTGCTTGATATTCCAACTTTTTCACTATTTTTGTCATCATGAAAGTCAATATACATACACACCACCCCAAAAAGGGAGAGTCAACCATTACATCAATCGGCATCCACCCATATGATGCCCAAAATGCAACGACAGATAGAATACTCGCTATCGAGAGGCAGGCTTTAACTGTTGATGCTATTGGTGAGATTGGTCTCGACTACTGCTGTTCCACAGACAAAGAGGCACAATTATTGGCTTTCCAAGCCCAATTAGAGGTAGCGCAACATACCTATCGAGGTGTGGTCATACACTGCGTAAAGGCTTTTGAACCAATAATGAAAATACTCGACAAATACACTTTGAAGTTTGTCATTTTTCATGGGTTCATAGGTTCGGCAATCCAAGCAAGGAGAGCTACCGATAAGGGATACTACCTCTCTTTTGGAGAGCGTAGTTTTCGTTCCGCTAAAACAATTGATGCAATGAAGACAACACCTGTCGATAAATTGTTCTTTGAGACCGACGATAGTCATATCAACATTGATGACATATACGCAAAGGCATCTACTATACTCGGAATACCAATTGCCTTATTAGAATATATCACAACCGAAAATTTCAACAAAATATGTGGTTAGAGAGAAGTGAACTACTCTTCGGGGAGGTTGTATTGAATGAGATTAAAAGAGCAAATGTCCTTGTTGTTGGCATAGGTGGTGTAGGAGCATATGCCGCCGAAATGCTTGTTCGCTCAGGAATTGGCCATATCACTATTGCCGACTCAGACACTGTGTCTGAAAGCAACATAAATCGTCAACTGATAGCCCTTCACTCCACAATCGGCAAATTAAAGACAGATGTGCTTGCTGAACGACTGATGGATATCAACCCCAAACTCAAATTAAAGGTTGTTCCAGAGTATATCAAAGATGAAAAGACAGACGAGATTTTAGACAGCGACAAGTTCGACTATGTAGTTGATGCCATCGACACATTATCTCCCAAGTTAGCGCTGATTAAAGGGTGTTTGGACCGCAATATTCCCATTGTCAGCTCTATGGGTGCAGGTGCGAAGTTAGACCCAACAAAAATGGAGATATGCGACATTTCGAAGACTCATCACTGCCCTCTTGCACACATGCTTCGCAAGCGATTACACAAGATGGGAATACGTAGTGGATTTAAGGCTGTATTCTCTGCCGAACCCCCAAAAGAGGGGGCAATGATACTCTGCGAAGAGCAAAACAAAAAATCCAATGTAGGCACTATTTCATACCTCCCCGCCCTATTCGGTATAGGATGTGCCTCTGTTGTAATACGTGATTTAACAAATGTAGAGCTATGATAAATATTGTATTTCTCGATGAATATTCTTTAGGCGGCAACGACCTTAGCGCAATAAAAGCACTTGGTCAATATACGGGTTATGACCGTACAAAACCGGAGCAGGTTTTGGAGCGTTGTATAGGGGCGACTGTGATTATCTCAAACAAGGTCTATATCTCTCGACAAACAATGTCTCAACTACCTGATCTCAAACTGATTGCCATTGCCGCAACAGGCATGAATAACGTCGATTTAGAGGCTGCTGCAGAGCTTGGTATTGAGGTTAAAAATGTATCAGGCTACTCAACCTACTCAGTAGCTGAAGCAACTGTTTGTGGAGTATTGTCGCTACTCAAGAATAGTTCATATTACGACCATTATTTCAAAAGTGGAGCCTATGCTGCAATCTCCGACATCTTCCATTTTGGCCGACCAATATCAATGCTTCGTGGCAAAAATTGGGCAATTATCGGATTGGGAGCCATCGGTCATCAGGTAGCTACGTTAGCCGAGGCTTTTGGATGCAAGATAGCCTATTACTCGACCTCCGGCTTTGCCAGAGAAGAGAGGTATCCACGCATGGAGCTAAGCCAAATGCTCGCTTGGGCAGATGTGGTCTCTATTCACGCCCCTCTCAACGCCCAAACTGCAGGACTTATAGGTACAGCTGAGCTATCACAGATGAAAAATAGCGCAATTATCATCAATGTTGCTCGTGGCGGAATAATCGACGAAGCAGCACTTGCCGAAGCTCTGAATAACCACACCATAGCCGGCGCTGCGCTCGATGTATTCTCCGCTGAGCCATTACACGAATCGCCGCTTTACAGTCTCAAAGACAGCTATTCACTTTTAGCCTCACCTCATACCGCATGGGCGGCTGATGAGGCCGTAGAAAGGCTGATAGAGGGCATTGCTACCAACATAAAGAGCATACTATAACAAACAAGAGCCCTAATTAGGGCTCTTGTCATATAGATTAATTATATGATTTCTAGAGAAAAAATATGCATTTTCTCGATTTTACCATTTTTTTACTATCTTTGTCCGAATATTTCATTTAATTTGAAACGCAAAAAAGTTAGTTATGTTAAGCAGACAAGTTGCCGACAAATTGGCACAATACGAGACTCCATTTTACCTATACGACATAGGATTGCTCAACCAAACCCTTGAGAGTTTGATGTCGATAGCCTCCAAATATAGTTACAAGATTCATTATGCGATAAAGGCCAATTACGATCCTCGACTATTGCAGATTATCCGCAATCACGGCGTAGGCATTGACTGCGCAAGTGGCAACGAGGTACGTTGTGCCATTGAGGCGGGCTTTGAGCCAAAATCTATCGTCTATGCCGGTGTAGGCAAGCGAGATAAGGAGATTCGCTATGCCATAGAGCAGGATATTTTAGCAATAAACTGCGAGTCGATTGAGGAGATTAACTTAGTTAACAAGTTAGCCAAAGAGGCTGGCAAGGTAGTTAGTATCGCCCTGCGTGTAAACCCCGACATCGACCCAAAGACTAACCACTGCATTGACACAGGTCAGGCCGATAGTAAATTCGGAATCTCATACGAGGAGATTTTATCGAGTGTAGAGTTTATCAAGGGGCTCAAAAACATTGACGTTATAGGCATGCACATACATATCGGTTCACAAATCCGAGAGTTGCATGTTTTCGAGAATATGTGCAACAAAGTGAACGTGATTGTCGAGAATTTGACAAAGCTAGGTTTTGAGATTGAATTTGTCGATGTAGGTGGCGGATTGGGCATCAATTACGACATGCCGGAGAACGAACCAATTCCGAATTTTGCATCTGTTTTTGCCATTATCAAACAGCACCTTAAGGTCGGTAACAGAGAGGTTCACTTTGAGTTTGGTCGCTCAATCATCGGTCAGTGTGGAGAGCTGATTACCAAGGTGTTATACAATAAAACCACTGCCACAGGCCGCCGCCTTGTTATTATTGATGGAAGTATGACCGAGCTTATCAGACCGGCACTTTACGGCTCATATCACAACATCGAAAATATCACCTCTGAGGCAGAGCAGAGACTCAAATATACAATCGTCGGTACAGCCTGTGAATCGACAGATGTTTTTGACGAAAACGTCTCTCTTCCTCTCACAAAACGAGGCGATTTATTGACCATAAAGTCGGCCGGTGCATACGGTATGTCGATGGCCTCTCGTTACAACCAACACGACCTGCCAGGAGCAGTATATAGCGACGAGTTGTAAAAAAAAAATTGGCATTATTTGTGTAAATATTTGCAATTTAAATTTTTAATCCCTACTTTTGTAGGGTTAGACGTAGTCTAATAAGCAAAACGACACCAAAAACATCGTAAAAAACAACAAACATTATATGACAAACTTTTTCCGTTTTTTCGTAGCCATTCTCACAGTAGTTGGTGCAACCTCTTGTGCTAATGAGTTTTCGCACATTGCTCAGCAGACTGCTGATGTTACAATCACTACCAGCCTTAATGGTCTTGAGTCTCGTCTTATTGCAGACGGTTCTACCGTTGACGAACTTGCATGGGCTGTATATTTGGATGGCAAAACTACTCCACATAAGAACATGTGTGGAACTGTCGCTCTGCAAAACAAGCAGGCAACTCTCAATTTGCGCCTTGCAACAGGACAGACTTACGACATTGTCTTCTTCGCATACAAGAGCGCCGAGGCTAAGGCTATTGAGGAGGTTGGTCGCCAGCCAAATCCTAAGTACTACTCTGTTGACTGGTCAAAGCAGAGCGTAGAGGTACTTTATGAGGATGGCAAGACTATTGCCAACGACGAGGAGCGTGATTGTTTCTGGCATGTTGTGGATAACTTGAAGGTTGAAGGTCCGATTACAAAGACATTCAAGCTCAAGCGTCCTTTGGCTCAGTTGAACCTTGGCGTTGAGGCAGACGATGTTCTTTTGGCTAAGGAGTGCGGTTTCCAGATTACTCATACTGCAATCAGAGTTGAGTCTTACAATGCATTCAACGTAATCTCTGGCGATCTTATCGGCGAGCCTGAGATTGTATTCTTCACAAAGAGTGCTATTCCTGACATGAATACCGAGCAGCTCGTAATTGCAGGCAGCGACACTTCATACGAGTATCTGTCAACTACATACGTTCTTGTCAACGAGCAGAGAACTTGCAATATCGAGGTTGACCTATGGGACGTAAGCGGCATTGTAATTAACACACTCAAATATAGTTTCGTTCCGTTCCGTCGTAATTACAGAACAAACATTGTAGGTAGCCTGCTCACAAATCCTGCGACATTTACAATCGTTGTAGATCATAAGTTTGATGATGACTATATTATCAACCATTGGTCAGGAGATATCAAGAGCGTTAGCGAGCAGAATGGTGTATATTCTATCACTGAGGCTGCAGAGCTTGCTTGGATTGCTCAGCAGGTTAATACAGGCAACAGCTTTGCGGGTAAAACAGTGGTTTTGGCTAACGACATCGACCTAAACGCTACCGTTTGGGAGCCTATTGGTGGCGCTAATGGCAAATTCTCAGGAACTTTCGACGGTCAAGGCTACACTATTGCAAACCTTACTGTTAAGAATAATGAGTATGCAGGTCTGTTTGGTCAAATCTATCCAAGTGCGACTGTAAAGCGTGTAAATGTTAAAAATGCGACAATCGAAAGTTCTCATTTCGCCGGCGTAATTGCAGGATATGCTTATGGGAATATCACAGATTGCCAGGTTGACAATGCACAGATAACCGTTGTACCAAATATGGTAAATGGCTCATACGACAACGGAGATAAAGCGGGTGGTATAGTAGGATATGTTGGCGAGAGCAGCTATAGCATCGCAAATAATAAGGTTACAAATACAACAATCCGTGCCTATCGAGATTTGGGAGGTATTGCAGGTTGCGTTCAAGGCACATCTACAGTTACTGCGAATGAGGGAAGTAATATTACTATCATCTGCGACCAACAGACAAACAGCTACGGCGCAAAAGATACAAATGCAGGCGCAGTTGTAGGTCGCACCTCAGTAGATTTGTCAACTAATAACGTTTCGGCAACTATTGACTATCTGTTGTAATAATTAGGCTGTAGAAATCTACAGCCTTGGTTGTTTTAGAGAAAATATTTATTAAATATAAACAAATTTAATTTTATTTCTTTTAATTTAATTATTAAGCACTATGAAAAAACTTTTTCGTTTAGTGATGGCTGCAGCTGTTATCTTCAGCGTAGCTTCTTGTGCTAAGGAGGATATCTCTACTACACTCGGTAAGGGTCAGGTTGAGGTAACTTTCACAGCAAATCTTGCTGACCTTAGCACTCGTACCATCGGCGATGGTATGACTGTTGACCAGGTCTATTTGGCTGTTTATGAGAAGGGCGGCACAAAGGCTTTGGAGTCTTCTAAACTCAGTGGTACTGCTGTTGTAAACGGCAAGGCTACTATCAACGTTGTTCTTTTGAAGGACAAGACTTATGAC
>JAFOBG010000002.1 GCA_017381935.1 Alistipes sp. | reverse complement strand
TTCGACTTGTCCTCCATCTTGACTCTGCCGTTTCTTACTAACTGTTGAATAGTAGGCATTTATTAAACCTTTAATTTGTTAAACTTGCGGGGGTTTGACGCCCCAATTTCTATTTCGTTTTGCCGTTAGGCGGGTGCAAAGATAAGCAAAATTTTTGATTTACACTATATATATGCCAAATAGAGGCCCAAAAAACACCCTATTTTTGCCCTTTTTGGATTGATTGCTTATTCTTTTTTCTTATAATTTTTGCAATATAATAACATTTGTTTATAGTTGATTTTGTAATAAATTGATTTATAATGATTTATATATTACACATTTTCACCAATAACCCAAGTTGTGAAAAAATTTCAAAAATTATCAATATTTGCAAAAAAATCTTTCAAAAGTGCGATTTTATAGGCACTTACGGGCAAAGAAACCTCTAAAAAAGGTAGAGAATTGGCGTGGGTATATTTATCGTTTTCCGATACACGATCAACTGTTATTACCTCCCATTAGATATTAGTTTTTTCAGGGCAAATTTACGTCATCTGCACACTCTGATTTAGGGCAGCTTCACCATGCTGTAAAACAAAAAAAAGACCTCTCAGCTCAAGCTTAGTTGAGGGCTGAAAAGGTCTATTTTCGTTTCTACGTTATTCCTAATATAAGTAGCTTATTTTGTCTCTACAGGGAATGAGAAACCGAGGATTAGAGGCAGGGCCTCACGCCAGAATTTCCAATCATGAACACCATCACGAACACGGAATTCAACAGGCACTTTTTCACGGTGCATCTCCATAAAGAAATCGAGATTGGTCTGTATCAAAGCATCATCATCTCCGCAGTCCAACATCCAGCGAACAGTACGCAATTTTTCAATCTGCTCAGCCGTTGCGTGGCGCAAGTACTCAACAGGCGAAGTTGTCGCTACAGACCATAGCCACTCAATCTCCTCAGGGTTTTGAATAGAGACACGATAACGGTGGTCAAGCAGTCCGCTTGTAGAGTAGCAAGCATTGAACATTTCGGGGTGTCTTTGAGCATAGACAACAGAGCCTCCGCCACCCATAGACAGGCCTGCAATAGCACGACCCTCTTTAGATGCTATAGTTCTGAAGGTCTGGTCGATATAAGGGATAAACTCCTGGAAGAAGAAGTCCTCATAAGGCCAATCTTGGACATTAAAATAGCCCATATTCTTACCACCTCTTCGTTTTCCCAAACCTGTAGCATCAGGCATAACGACAATCATCTTCACAGCCTCACCTTTAGCTATCTGCTCATCTGTAATACGAGGCTGCTCGCCGCCACCATTACGATTCCAAGACTTGTGGTTTCCCCATGCTCCATGAAGCAGATAGAGCACTGGATAACGCTCTGTTCCGTTATCATAGCCATCAGGCAGATAGATTGAGTATTTCTTCTCCACACCGAGAATTTTACTATTTACAGTCAGATGCTCAAGGCGACTCTGAGCCTGAGCAGTTACACCTACAGCAAACAGCAATAGGGTACAAACAAAAAGCTTCTTCATATAATCAAATTTTAATACTATTTATCAATCTCAATCTCTACTTTCGGGTGTTTATAATCAGCCACCCACATATTATCCACTGTATAGAGAGGCTTTGTAGCCTCTACACCCTCTTTATCCTTGCCGAAACTAACCAAAATCGGTTTAAAAGGTTCCAGCTCATAGATAGTTCGTCCTCGACGCAAACGAAGTGGTATAGATGACTGATTTGTAAGCATATAGATATGCTCATTCTTCTCCTTAACAGCCGTCAGGCGACAATCTACGGCAGCATTTAAAAACTCGATTAGCCAAGACTCTTCGCCAATAAGATAGCCACCAGAATAGGCGATTGTACGGCGCTTGAGAATCGCATCTTTAATGGCCTTCTCTGTTAGCTCCTTGGCAAAGATGATTGTCATTGTACGAAGGTTTCCATTCTGGCGAAAACGGTGCGCTGTTGTACCGTGCTCATCAGTATTTCCAAACATAGTAAGACCCTCATCAATACAACGGCGAACAATATGTGGATAGAAGGTATAGCCATTTACAACCTCAACGCCATCAATCAAACCCAAACTATAAACTCTCTCATGAAACTCTGTTTTGTCGCTTGTCTTGCGCTTCCAAGCCGGATGGTTATGAATAATAATACCCCCTTGCTCCTTCACACGCTTGAATGCAACCTCCAAGTCTGCATCATAAAGGCCGTTAAGATCTTGAAGAAACAGTGCATTGAAGTGTCCGTGAGTATCAGCACCTCTGGCCATCTCACAACCCTTGATAAGAAGCATAGGATAACCAGACTTCTCCACTTGATCTACAGCCTCTTGGTGAATAGCATTAAAGTCTGCCTTAACACTCTTTGCCTTACCTGCCGACTGATACTTCAACGGCTCCCCTCCATTGAAATAAGGGGCGATAACCTTGAAGAATCTTCTCTCCCCGCTACGACCCTCATAGTGGTCTGTAATGGCGATAACATCAAGACCATCCAACCAAGCCTCAACAACACGGCCTGCAGGATTTACACTACCATCAGAGTAGGATGTGTGGATGTGAAAATCGCCCTTGTAGCAATTATAGCCCTTAACTTGCGGCAATATAATCTCTGTACGACGGGCAGTAGCCTCATTATAGGTCTTTACAGAGTGTGGAATCTTCTGAGCAACAACTGCTGAACATGCAACAGTCAAAGCCACAGCAAAAACAATAAATCTTTTCATATAGTTAGGTTTTAAGTTATTTCAATGTTACTGTCAGATGCTCATTTGCGCCACACCACATATTGAGCACTTTGCACTGTATAGGTTTGCCAACCTTAACAGTTACGATAGTAGAAGAAAGTGGTCGTAACTCAACAGGATTGCCCATATTAACACGGAGCGTATAAGGCAGTGAAGTAGTGTTAGTTATCATCACTCGCTGACTCTTCTTCTTTTTGTCGATAGCAAGCTTTTTTACAGCTATTGAAGTCTCAAAAAACTCCTTCAATAATTTTTCATCACCACCTATAGTACCAAACGCATAGCAGATTGTACGGTGTGCCTCCAACGCCTCACGGATACTCTCTAAAGAGCACTCTTTGGCAAAGATAATTGTCATATTGCGTAAATGGCCATTCTCACGATACTGCTGTGCTGTTGTTGCGTGAATATCTGTATTGGAGGTCATAAAGAGGTTGTGCTTATCAGCCGTTCCAAAAGCACAAGGATAGAAGTAAGCTCCATTCATCAACTCTATACCGTCAATAAGGTCCTCAGCATATATCGCCGCCTCAAACTTTGTCATCTCTAAAGTAGAGTGTCGCCAACCAGGATGGTTATGCATAATGAGTGCTCCCTGCTGACGAGCATTGCGAATAGCCTGCATAGCGTCATAGTCATACAGCACACTATTGTCAGTAGTAAAGAGTGCGTTAAAGTGTCCCTGAGTCTTAGCATCGCCTGTCAATTCAACACCAGGAATGACAAGCAGACCGAAGTTATCTGCTATCTTTGTTGCACTCTGAACAGCCTTTACCGCACTTGCGCTACGCTTTATCTTTGCGCTCTCTGGAGTAGGCAGTCCTTCTGTATCGGGAACAACTCTGATAGATAGATACTCTGTTGCTGCAATAACATCCAATCCATCACTCCATGCCTCTTCCATACGACCCTTGATATTTACTACACCATCAGTAAGAGTACTATGAATATGCAAGTCTGCCTTATAAGGATTATATCCATTGATACCTGGCAGTATGATTTCACGACGACATAGGCGCACATAGCCTGTAGGAAGAAGAGTCTGCGGTTCTGTAACACTCTGATAACGATTAGTATAGTCCTGCGCTACAGCCGATAGTGCCACAAGCAATGCCGAGATTAAAAATAGAGCTCTTTTCATATTTTTAGGTTGTTAGTTTTTACATATTGCCCACAATACGCATAATACAAAGATAGTCAGGAAATATCAAATTTGCAAATTGTATCGTCTGCCCACAAAACCCCTGATGACTCTGCTTGTGCGAAATTCTTGTCGCCACATTGATTTTTTCCGCTAAATTTTACTATCTTTGCAAGTCAGACACTCGCGCATGCGTTATGCGGGCGCATAAGACATTGATAGACAGAGAGAAAAATAAACAAAAACAGATACAACTATGGATTACAATTTCAGAGAGATTGAAGCCAAATGGCAAAAAGCGTGGCAAGAGCGTGATATTTACCGTGTAGAGGTAGATTCTTCACGCCCTAAATTCTATGTTCTTGACATGTTCCCTTATCCATCAGGAGCAGGTCTGCATGTAGGACACCCTCTTGGCTATATCGCTTCCGACATCTATTCACGCTACAAGCGTTTATGTGGTTACAATGTTCTACACCCAATGGGTTATGACGCCTTCGGACTACCTGCAGAGCAGTACGCTATCCAGACAGGTCAGCATCCAGCAGTAACTACAGAGAAAAATATTGCACGCTATCGTGAGCAACTCGACAAAATAGGTTTTTGCTACGATTGGAATCGTGAGGTACGCACATGTGAGCCTGAGTACTATAAGTGGACACAGTGGGCATTCCTCAAGATGTTTGCACACTACTACGACCGTACATCTCAAAAGGCTAAACCAATCGAGGAACTTGTGGCACACTTCGAGGCTCATGGAACTGAGGGTATTGATGCGGCTTGCACAAACGAGATGACATTTACTGCTGCCGAGTGGGCTGCAATGAACGAGGAGCAGAAAGAGCAGGTGTTGCAGAACTATCGCCTTGCCTTCCGTGCCGACACGATGGTTAACTGGTGTCCTAAATTGGGAACTGTACTTGCCAATGATGAGGTAAAGGATGGCCTTTCTGTACGTGGTGGACACCCTGTAGAGCAGAAGAGAATGAAGCAGTGGCTTCTCCGTGTTACTGCATACGCACAGCGCATGCTTGACGGCCTTGATGCCCTTGAGTGGAGCGACTCACTAAAGGAGATTCAGCGTAATTGGATTGGTCGCTCAGAGGGCGCACAGGTATTCTTTGATGCACAGATGGCTGACGGTTCAACACGTAAGCTTGAGATATTTACAACACGTCCTGATACTATCTTTGGCGTAACCTTCATGGTTGTTGCTCCGGAGCACGAGTGGCTTGCTGATATGACCACAGCAGAGCAAAAGGCTGCTGTTGAGGAGTATATCGAGCAGACTAAGAAGCGTTCAGAGCGTGAGCGTATCTCTGAGACCAAACGTGTAAGTGGTGTATTTACCGGTGCTTATGCTACCAATCCGTTTACCGGCAAGCAGATTCCTATCTATGCATCAGATTATGTACTTGCAGGTTACGGCACAGGTGCTATTATGGCTGTTCCGGCTCACGACTCTCGAGACTACGCATTTGCTCGCCACTTCGGTCTGGATATCATCCCTGTTGTTGAGGGTGGGGACCTTGCAGTGGCATCATACGATGCAAAGGAGGGTGCAATGATTAACTCCGACTTCCTCAACGGTACAGATGTCAAAGAGGCTATCTACAAGATGTTTGAGGAGGTTGAGCGCAGAGGTCTTGGTAAGCGACTTGTGAACTATCGCCTGCGTGATGCTATCTTCTCTCGCCAACGTTACTGGGGAGAGCCGTTCCCTATGCGTTACGAGGGCAATATCGCCCGTCCTGCATCTGAGGATGAGCTCCCTATCACACTGCCTCCTATTGAGAACTTCGGTCCTACTGAGCAAGGCGAGCCTCCATTGGCTCGTGTTGAGGGTTGGGAGTTTGAACTCTCAACAATGCCTGGCTTTGCCGGCTCTTCTGCATACTTCCTCCGCTATATGGATCCACACAATAGCGAGGCGTTGGTATCTAAGGAGGCTAACGAGTATTGGAGAAATGTAGATCTCTATATCGGCGGTATTGAGCATGCAACAGGCCACCTGATGTACTCTCGTTTCTGGAATATGTTCCTCTATGATTTAGGCTATGTTTGTGAGTCTGAGCCATTCAAGAAACTCGTAAATCAGGGAATGATTCAGGGTCGTTCAAACTTCGTATATCGTGTAGTGGGCACAAACAAGTTTGTATCATATAACCTTCGTGAGCAGTATCAGACCCAGAAGATTCATGTCGATGTAAATATCGTAAAGAATGATGTACTTGACCTTGAGGCTTTCCGCAATTGGATGCCTGAGTTCAACAATGCTGAGTTTATCCTTGAGAATGGCCAATATATCTGCGGTTGGGAGATTGAGAAGATGTCAAAGTCTATGTTCAATGTCGTAAACCCTGACTACATCGTAGAGCAGTATGGTGCCGACACTCTCCGTATGTATGAGATGTTCCTCGGCCCGCTTGAGCAGGCAAAACCTTGGGATACAAACGGTATTGACGGTGTACACAAGTTCTTACGTCGTTTCTGGCGTCTGTTCCACGACCGCAATGGAGAGTGGGCAGTAACCAACGAACAGCCTACAGATAAAGAGCTAAAGACTCTGCATAAAACCATAAAGAAGATTCGTGAGGATATCGAGAACTTCTCTTTCAACACCTCTATTGCAGCTTTTATGATTTGTGTAAACGAGCTTGGAGAGTGCCACAAACGCTCTATCATCGAGCCATTAGCAGTACTGCTTGCTCCATTTGCTCCTCACATCACAGAGCAGTTGTGGAGCATGCTTGGTAACACCGATACCATCTTCAACGCTCAGTACCCTGTTTGCGAGGAGGAGTATCTTGTTGAGAGCAGCTTTGAGTACCCAATTATGATTAACGGCAAGTTACGTTGCAAGCAGGTTTACCCTCTCAATGCATCAGTAGCCGATATGCAGGCTGATATCGTAACTAAAGAGGAGGTACAGCGTTGGCTTGAGGGTGCTACCCCTAAGAAGATTATCGTTGTGCCTGGTAAGATTATCAATATTGTTAAGTAATGAAACAGATACTCACCATACTCCTCTCTCTGACCGTAGCTATCACCGCTACGGCACAAAAGAGAGTTGTCGCAACTCTTGAGGTAAGTGGTGCTGACGAGATTGTAAACTATTGGGACAATAGCTCTGCGCCACACTCAAACGGCATTACCGATGATGAGACGATAAACGAGAAACTCGATATGAGCCAAACCTCATCTACCGACTTCTACATCTACAAGGCTGACCCTAAGGTAGCGACAGGTCAGGGTGTGGTAATTATCCCTGGTGGAGGCTACTACAAGCTCTCAATGCAGTACGACGGCTTTAAAATTGGTCAATACCTCCGTTCTATAGGTGTTACAGCCATCGTTGTAAAGTATCGTCTGCCAAACGGAAACCGTGAGGTGCCTATTGAGGATGCTATCGCAGGCCTAAAGTATATGCGCAGTGAGGCTGACAAGTTAGGCATAGACCCACAGCAAGTGGGTATGCTCGGCAGTTCTGCCGGTGGCCATCTGACAGCCCTTGCCACCCATACCCTTGCTGTTGAGGAGCGTCCGAAGTTTAACATCCTTATCTATCCATCAACAAGTGGAGATATGTGGTCAAATTACCGACTGCAAAACTGCTTTGAGCGTCTGTTAGGTAAGTGGCGCACACAGAAAGATATAGAGAACTACTCATGCGAAAATCTTGTTACACCAGACACTCCACCAACATTGTTACTCCATACTCACGAGGATACAACCGTCTCTTCAACCAGCTCAACATCGTACTACAAAGCTCTTAAGAGATACGGTGTACGCTCAGCGCTATACATTTTCCCTGCAGGAGCTCACGGCTGGGCCGGACACGATGAGTGGCACTATGCAATCCCTGCAAAGAGAGCTATAAGCGATTGGCTTGAGATAGAGAGAAACCGTAAATAGCCACAACCTATGAAGAGAGTTTTAACCTTATTGCTTCTTGCGGGTATTATCACCGCTGCCACCGCCCAAAAGAGGGTTGTCGTATCACTTGAAGATAGTGGTGCCGATGAAATAGTCCACTTTTGGGACAACTCTACAGCGCCTCACTCAAACGAGATTACAGAGGATGAGCAGATGAATAAGCGGTTTGATATGACTCAAACCTCATCTACCGACTTTTACATCTACAAAGCCGACCCCCAAAAGGCAACAGGTCAGGGAGTGGTAATCATCCCAGGTGGAGGCTACTACAAACTCTCGATGAAGTACGATGGCTTTATGATTGGTCAGTATCTGCGTTCTATAGGCGTTACAGCCATCGTTGTAAAGTATCGTCTGCCAAACGGACACCGTGAGGTGCCACTTGAGGATGCTCAGGCTGCTCTGCGTTTTATGAGAGCTGAGAGTTCAAAGTGGGGTGTAGATCCTAAACAAGTAGGTATCCTTGGTAGTTCAGCAGGTGGATACCTTGCCGGACATGCATCAAATGTAACACCGGATGATGAAAAACCGGCCTTTTCAATACTCATATATTCTGTAGTATCGGGTATTAAGCGTAGTCGCCCTCGTAGCACCTTTGGCCTTATGCTCGGTGAAAAGCGAACCACCTCAGAGCAGGAGAGTTACTCACTTCAGAACCTTGTAACTCCATCCACGCCACCGGCATTGCTACTTCTTGCAGATGATGATGTAACCGTACAACCTGAGCACTCAACAACATACTACAAAGCTCTCAAGTACTACGGCATACCGGCAGCTATGCACGTCTTCCCTTCCGGAAAACACGGCTGGGCTGGCCATGACGAGTATAGATATGCTGAGCCTTGTAAGCGTGCTATCAAAGATTGGCTACAGATTATGCAAAAAACTAACCCTTAACAAATAAACCTATGAGAAAATTAGTGTTATTCTTAACTTTTGCAGCCTCAGTGCTCTCTGTTTCTGCTCAATTTACAAAGCAGATAGAGATTGGAGCCGACGAGATTGTTACTCTATGGGATAACAGTACTGCACAGCACTCTAACCACATGAAGAAAGACGAGAAGGTTGTATCTAAACGCAAGTTCTACAACACCTCCTCTGCCGATCTGTATATCTTTCACCCAAAAAAAGAGAACGAAACAGGTATATCTATTGTCATCTATCCAGGTGGTAGCTATCGCTATGTAGGATTTTCTACCCACTTTGTGAATTGGTGCAAAGATAACGGCTATACTGTTGCTATGCTCAAGTATCGTGTACCAAACTCTGGCCACAATCAGGCTACACTTGAGGATGCTACAGGCGCTGTTGAGTATATGCGTGCAAATGCTGATAGATTAGGCATTGACCCAACTAAAGTTGGTGTTGCAGGTTGCTCTGCCGGAGGACACCTCGCCGCTTGGGTATCAAATGCTATGGAGGACAGCAAAAAGCCCGCCTTTGCAATGCTATTCTGTGGCTCAATGCTTCGTGATGAATACTATGTTACTATGAGTGCCAATATGAACCTTATGGGCAAGGATGTAACTGCAGCCGAGGCTGAGCAACTCACTCTCACAAACTTGGTTACAAAGAATACCCCTCCAACACTGATTTTACTCTGCCACGACGATAATGTTGTGCGTCCATTCAGTTCAACAAAGTACTATAAAGCTCTCAAATACCACGGCGTACCAGCCTCTATGCATATCTACCCTTCTGGCGGACACAGCTGGTGGAGCAACCGTAAGTGGGAATATCGCAAGCAGTGGCTCGGAGCTGTTAAAGATTGGCTAACCATCCAATCACAATCTAAACAAGAAAAATAGTCGTTTATGAGAAAGTTATTAATATTTTTTATCGCAGCTATTGCTCTCAATTCAGCATTTGCTCAAAAGGTTGTTACAGTAGATACATCTGCCGATGAGATTGTCCACCTTTGGAACAATAGCACTGCTAAGTACTCCAACAATATGGAGAAGGATGAGCTGATAAAGGGCAAGTCTAAAGTATATAACACCTCCTCTACAGAACTGTATATCTTCAACCCTCCAAAGGAGAAGGCTACAGGCTACACAGTGGTCATCTATCCTGGTGGTGGCTACCGTTACTTAAGTTTTCCAATCACCTTCCCAGAGTGGTTGCGTGATAACGGAATTACTGCAGTAGTTGTAAAGTATCGACTGCCAAACTATGGACACTATCAAGCTACACTTGAGGATGCTATCGGTGCTATAGACTATATGCGTGCAAATGCCGAGAAGTACAACATCGACCCGTATAAGATTGGCGTGTGTGGCAACTCTGCAGGTGGACACCTCGCAGCATGGGTGTCAAATATTATGGAGGATGGTAAGAAACCTCACTTCAGCATTCTTGTCTATGGAGCAATGACTCGCAACGAGTATCACAACAGCTACAATGCAAACAAGATTATGTTCGGCCCAAATGTTACCCCTGCACAGGCAGACTCGGCATCTACACAAGATCTTGTAGGCCCTACCACGCCACCAGCGATTATGTTCCTCTCCGACGATGATGATATCGTAAGGCCTGTTGCCTCAACATCATACTACAAGGCTCTAAAACGCTACGGCATTCCAGCCTCTCTGCACATCTACCCTTCAGGTGGTCATGGATGGTCTGGCAGACTTAAGTGGGAGTATCGCCAGCAGTGGTTAGATGCTCTTAAAGATTGGTTCGAAGTACTTGACAATAACAACAAAAAATAGCATACCATGAAAAAACTTCTAATCCTTGTTGCAGCAGTAGCGTTTGCTATGACTGCAACAGCGCAAACTCCAACAATTAAGAGTGATGCAGATGAGGTGATTCGCTATTGGGACAACACCTCTGCTCCACACTCAAACTGCGACAGCAAACCTGAAAAGGTAGTTGTTAGCAAGGATAAATACAAGGTTTCTCATACAACAGAGACCGTATTCTACATCTTCAAGGCCGAGAATCCTACAGGCCATGGCCTGGTTGTATTCCCTGGTGGTGGTTACAAAAATGTAAACCTCAACTTCGGACTCGGAAAGTGGCTGGCTAAACACGGTATTACAACAATGATTGTCAAATATCGTTTGCCAAATGGACACGCAGAGGTACCTCTTGAGGATGCTGCTGCAGCTGTAGAGTATATGCGCAAAAATGCCGACAGACTCGGCATTAACCCACAGAAGATTGGCGTGAGTGGCAGTTCTGCAGGAGGACACCTTGCCGCTTGGTCTTCTGTAGTGCTTGAGGGTATTCAGAAGCCTAACTTCGCAGTACTTTACTACCCTGTTATCAGTGGCCATATCTGGACAAACAAGCCACAATGGAGTACCTTTGAGGAGCTCCTTGGCAAGTGGCGCACACCTGCAGAGGTTAACAACCACTCTGTAGATTTGCTTGTAAATGGTCAGACACCACCGACACTCATCCTACACTGTGATGATGACCCTCTTGCACCAACAATCAACTCAACCCTCTATTACAAGGCTCTCAAGCGCCACGGCGTAAAGGCCTCTTTCCACATCTTCCCTTCAGGAGGTCATAGCTGGAAGGATTACAAAAAACAGTGGCTTGATGCAACCAAAGAGTGGGTGCTTGCACAATAAACCAACAACAAATAAATCGACAAATAATTTAAACCGATATAATTATGAAAAAGTTTTTTATCATTCTTGCTGCTACAGCTGTAGCTATCAATGTATCAGCTCAAAAGACCATTACCCTCTCTTTAGAGGAGAGTGGTGCTGACGAAATTATCACCAACTTCTGGAACAACGACAAGGCTCCACACTCAAACTTTGAGACCCGTGATGAAAAGATTAATGAGCGTAAGCACTTCTCACAGACCTCACAGACCGACTTCTACATCTACAAGGCAGACCCTGCAAAGGCAACAGGTCAGGGTATTGTAGTACTCCCTGGTGGTGGATATAGCAAGGTTTGTATTGCTCACGAGGGTTTTGCAATCGCAAAGTTCTACCGTGATTTGGGTATCTCTTGCGTTGTTGTTAAGTATCGTCTGCCAAACCTCGGACATAAAGAGGTACCTCTTGAGGATGCACAGGCTGCACTCAAGTATATGCGCACAAAGGGTAAGAAGTGGGGCGTAGATCCTAAGCAGGTAGGTATTTGCGGTAGCTCTGCAGGTGGCCATCTTGCAGCTTACACCTCTACTTTTACCGAGGATAAGGATAAGCCTGCATTCTCTATTCTCTTCTACCCTGTAATTACAGGTACAACTTGGGCTACTCACCAAAACACCTTCCAGTATCTTCTTGGTAAGGACCGTACTCAGAATGAGCAGTTCTACTACTCTTTGGAGAACCGTGTAACAACTACTACCCCTCCAACCATCCTTCTACTCTCAGATGACGACCTGACTGTTCCACCAATCAGTTCTATTCTCTATTATGAGGCTCTTAAGGCTAATGGCGTTCCTGCAACAATGCACATCTACCCTTCAGGTGGCCACGGTTGGTGCGGACACGACGAGTTTAAGTATGCTAAAGAGTACAAAGATGCTCTAATTGATTGGCTCAAGATTCAGAGCAAGAGTGCTGAGGCAAATTCAAAGAAGAAGTAATTGAGCGACTAATGGCTGGTCTATACCATCGGCCAGCCAATAACGCAAATATTTATCGTAATTTATAAAACATACCTAATGGCAGAAAATTCAATGTTAATGCGACTTGATGGCCTGAAAATCAAGTATGAGGAGCTCGGTCAAAAACTTACCGACCCTGAAGTGATTGCAGATGTCAAGGCGTTTGTTCAATACAACAAAGAGTATCGCGAGTTAGAGCCTATTATCGAGACCTCTGACCGCTACCGTAAAGCATTGTCAGACCTTGCTAATGCCAAAGATATTTTGGCAACAGAGAAGGATGAGGATTTCCGAGAGATGGCTCGTATGGAGATTGCCGAGCTTGAGCCGGCTATCGTACAGATGGAAGAGGAGATAAAGTTGCTCCTCATCCCTAAAGACCCACAGGATGCAAAGAATGCAGTACTTGAGATTCGTGGCGGAACAGGTGGCGACGAGGCTGCCCTTTTTGCCGGCGACTTGATGCGTATGTACACCAAGTATATCGAGACTAAGGGTTGGAAGTATGAGATTACATCATTCTCAGAGGGTGCTGTTGGTGGCTATAAGGAGGTTATTATGAAGGTTACTGGCAACAACGTCTATGGCACAATGAAGTATGAGTCAGGCGTGCACCGTGTACAGCGAGTACCTCAGACCGAAACTCAGGGTCGTGTACACACCTCTGCAGCCTCTGTAGCGGTACTCCCTGAGGCTGACGAGTTCGATGTAGAGGTATCTTGGAATGATATTCGTAAGGATATATTCTGTGCCTCAGGACCTGGTGGTCAGAGCGTAAATACAACCTACTCGGCTATCCGCCTTACCCACATACCGACAGGTATTGTTGTACAGTGTCAGGACCAAAAGTCGCAGATAAAGAATACTGAGAAGGCTTTTGAGGAGCTTCGTACACGAATCTTCAACCTTGAGTATCAAAAATACCTCGACGAGATTGCATCAAAGCGTAAGACTCTTGTCTCTACAGGAGACCGTTCTGCAAAGATTCGTACCTACAACTATCCTCAGGGCCGAATTACCGACCACCGTATTAACTATACAATCTACAACCTGGGTGCATTTATGGATGGTGATATCCAGGACTGCATAGACCATCTGATTGTGGCTGAGAATGCAGAGCGCCTCAAGGAGCAAGAGTTGGGTTAGTATGATGAAAAGGCTGCTGTCAATAATGGTTTGTTCTCTGCTGTGGTTTAATGCTGCAGCAGAGACGACTCGTAACCCTATTTATATTGTAAATGGGGAGATTCGCAGCAGTGTATCAGATATTCCTGAGAAGAATATAGAGAAGATAGAGACTCTGCCTGCAGATGAGACGACAATTGCCAAGTATGGCCAAAAGGCAAATAATGGTGTCGTTATAATCACTCTCTGCTACGACAAAGCTGCTCAATTTCCTCTGTCCGACAACTTCTCTCAGTATATCGCCTCAAAAGTCAAATGGACAGAAAATGACCCTGCAGCTCGTTTTGTAATGAGATTTACCGTAGAGAGTGATGGGCATGTAAGCGAAGGCAATATTTTGCAATCAACAGACAAACGATTTGCAAAGCGTGTTCGTCAAGCCTTTGCCTCTTCGCCACAATGGCAGCCAGCTACAAAGCGAGGAGTTCCTGTTGCAAGTGAGCACCTGCTTATTGTTCAACTCCCTAAAGGTAAAAAGCTCCCTCGTGAGCCTTATATCATCATGCTATGAGAGAGTCCTTCACTCTATACGAGCTACAACGCATAATCGGGGCTGCAGTAGAGCAATTCCTCCCGCAACCTGTATGGGTTAGTGCAGAGATTGCCGAGTTAAAGGTAAACTACTCAGGCCACTGCTATATTGAGCTGATAGAGAAGGTGCAGAGTTCAACCTCGGGAAGTAAAGCGAAGGCTCAAGCCAGAGCCGTGATTTGGAAAAATCAATATCCGACACTTGCCGAGAAGTTTGAGAGGGCTACCAAACAGAGACTCTGTGCGACAATGAAGGTGTTACTTCAAGTGGTAGTCTCACATCATCCGGTATATGGACTAAGTCTGCAAATAACAGATATAGACCCCACATATACCGTTGGAGAGTTGGAGCAACAGAGGCAACAGACCATTGAACGCCTACAAAAGGAGGGTGTTTGGGATATGAACCGTCAAGTTGCAATGCCACAAGTAGTCCAACGAGTTGCCGTTGTATCAAGTGCTACAGCAGCTGGCTATAGAGATTTTATTGAGGAGATTGCAGCCTCTGCATACGACATCAAAACAACACTCTTTGAAGCCATTATGCAGGGCGAAACAAGTGAGCAGAGTATTGTCAATGCTTTGACTGCTATTGCTCAAAGAGAGGAGGAGTTTGATGCAGTTGCTATAATCAGAGGTGGCGGTTCTACGGGCGATTTAGAGTGTTTTAACTCCTATTTGACAGCACTCTATGTTGCACAATTCCCTCTACCGGTACTGACAGGTATAGGCCACGACAAAGATGTGAGTATAGTGGATATGGTGGCAGCCGTACCGCTTAAAACCCCAACTGCCGTTGCTACATGGATTTGCAGTAGTGCCGAGAGGTTTGACGGCCAGTTAGAGTCTGCTGTTGTGTTGCTAAAAGAGAGTTGTGCAAAGTGTACCCAATCCTCAGAGATAAAGCTACAACAGTTAGACAAGCAGTTGCAAAGCTATGCCCGAACAGCGCTATCAAGGCAAAGAGATAAATTGGACTCTTACGCTCTACTTGTTGAGAACTTTACACCTGAACGACTACTAAAACTCGGTTTTGCTTTAGTGAGGGCAGGAAATAAGGTGATTGGTACGACAAGTGCTGTAGAGGTGGGTAAAAACTATACGATTGAGCTATCGGATGGCTATCTAAAAGCCAAGATAATTGAGAAACATGACAAAAAAGATTGAACTTTCATACAGTGAGGCTATGGCGGAAATAGAGAGTATTCTCTCTGCCTTACAGAGTGATAACTGCGATGTTGAGACTCTTACCCAGAAGGTAAAGCGAGCATCGGAGCTCATTACTCTTTGTCGCAAAAAGTTGCGCAAAGCTGAGACAAGTGTTGAAAAGTTATTTGAATAATGAGTATAATAGGCAATACTATTCGTTGGGTACTTAACACCATACCACGCACGGCTCTTCAGCGTGTGGCTGGATGGGCTGTGCCTATAGTGGGACTATTCTACTCTGGCAAGGGGCGACAGTGCCCTATTTGCGGTTGCGAGAAGCGCAAGTTCCTCCCCTACGGCTACGGCAAGGTCAGAGAAGATGCTCTATGTCCGAAGTGCCTCTCTCTTGAGCGACACCGACTGCTGTGGCACTACCTTATGAACAACGAGAGTGTGCGAGAGAGGATTGATAGCCTGCCTATAATACTCCACATTGCACCAGAGGTGTGTCTGATGAATGAGTTTAAGAGGATGTATGAATCTGCTCCGTATAGCTACATCACAGCCGACCTTGAGAGCCCACTTGCCGATATGCACTTTGATGTGCAGAGTATCCCGATGAAGGATAATAATGTAGATATTGTTATTTGCAATCATATCTTAGAACATGTTGAAAGCGACAGCAAGGCTCTGAGTGAAATGTACCGTATTATGCATCCCGGTGGATTCGGAGTGATGCTTGCGCCTATTGACTACTCACGCGAAAAGACATTCGAGGATGATACTATTACCGACCCAAAACAACGTGCAGAGGTATTTGGGCAGTATGACCATCGTCGAGTGTATGGCAGAGATTACATTGAGCGCCTTCGTGCTGCAGGCTTTGAGGCTGAAGAGATTGACTATGCAGCACAATTTACAGATTATGACCGCACCCTATACAGTTTTGGATGCGACCATTTATACATAGTTAGAAAAAGTTAGAAAAATGAGTGCCGTTTTAGATAGATATTCCACTTTCCGCAAGACCATTGCTCAGATGTTCTCACCAACAACTCAGCAAATGGTGGACCGTGCCTTAGAGTTTGCTCAAAGCTACTTAGAGGGTATGACCCGCTATGATGGCAAGCCGCTGCTTGACCATGCTGTAGGAGTGGCCAATATTGTGGCAACAGAGGTTGGCCTTGGCAGAAACTCTACAGTATCTGCAATAATTCATGACGTTGTACGAATCGTTGCCAAAGAGGAGGACGAGGAGAGACTTGAGAGCCTATTTGAGGAGTGTGAACAGCTCTTTGGAAAGGAGGTTGTCGGCATTATCAGCGGTTTGGCAAATATCTCTGAGCTGCAATTTAACACCCATAAAGAGCAGGCATCATCATTCCGAGATATGATTGTTGCCTACTCAGAGGACCCTCGAGTAATCCTTATAAAGCTTGCAGACCGCCTTGAGGTTATGCGCTCCATTAAGATTTTCCCTGAGGAGAAACGTAAAAAGAAGAGTTGGGAGAGCCTCAACCTCTATGCACAGATTGCCCACAAATTGGGTCTATACAACATCAAGAGCGAGCTTGAGGATTTGGCACTTTCGCAACTCGAACCTCAGGCTTACAACCATATTGTAAGCAAACTTGCCGAGAGCGAACAGGAGCGTCTTGCTTTTATTGACCGATTCCTTGAGCCTATACGCAAGGCTCTTGATGCGTCAAAGATAAAGTATCATATCAAGAGTCGTACCAAATCTGTCTATTCCATCTGGAACAAGATGCGCAAACAGCAAGTTCCTTTTGAGGGAGTCTATGATATCTTTGCACTGCGTATTATTATCGACTGTCCAAGAGAGCAGGAGAAGGCTCAATGTTGGATTGTCTATTCTATTGTCAGCGACTTCTACACCCCGAATACCGACCGTATGCGAGATTGGATTACAATTCCAAAGTCAAATGGCTATGAGTCTCTCCACACAACCGTATCGGCAGGTAATGGCAAATGGGTAGAGATACAGATTCGTACTGAGCGTATGGATGACGTTGCTGAGCTCGGCATTGCTGCCCATTGGCGCTATAAGGGTGTCAATCAGGGTGCCCAGACCTCTGAGCAGTGGCTACAGAGGCTTCGTGAGTTGATGGACCAGACTAAGGAGGATATTGCAGAGCGTTTTGATGCAAAACCTGCCTCTGGAGAGATTTTCGTCTTTACCCCAAATGGAGATATACGCAAACTTCCTGAGGGAGCAACAGTCCTGGACTTCGCTTTTGATATCCATACCAATCTCGGCTCTACATGCTCAGGTGGTAAGGTAAATGGTCGAGCCGTTCCAATTCGTGAGGCTCTGAAAAATGGCGATATTGTTGAGATTATGACCCAAAAAAATCAGCAACCAAAGGCTGATTGGCTCAATTTCGTAGCAACAACAAAGGCTCGCCAACGTATCAAGGCCTTTATCCGTGAGGAGCAAGCTAAGAATGCCAAATTGGGTCGTGAGGAGTTAGAGAGGAAGTTGAAAAATTGGAAACTGACCTCAAAAAGTATTGATGAAGTGGTTGCATACCTATGTAAATATTATAAGCAACGTACAGGTATAGCTTTGTACGAGCTTATTGCAACCGAAAAAATAGACCTGACAGTTGTCAAGGAGGTGCTTACACGTTGGCTCTCAGGAGAGACTGATGAGGAGCGTCGTGCAGCAGAGGCCGCAGCAGAAAAGGCTCGTAGAGAGTCGCAGCAACCAACACGACAGACATCAAGCGATGCTCTGATTATAGATGAAAGTATAAACAATATCGTCTATAAACTTGCTAAGTGTTGTAATCCTATTAAGGGCGACGATATTTTTGGATTTGTAACTATCAATGCCGGTATTACAATACACCGTTCTGATTGCCCAAATGCAAAACATATTCGTAAAAACTACCCTTATCGAATTATGGAGGCCAAATGGAGAGAGCAGGCTCAGGGCTCTTTCCGTGTTACAATCGCCATTACAGTTCAAGACTCTGCAGGCCTTGTAAACCAGATTACAGAGACTGTAAGTCGAGACCTTAAGCTAAATATACGCACAATCAACCTCACATCAAGAGGCGACGGTACAGGTGTGGGAACAATCAGCGTCGAGGTCCCTTCAACGGCTGTTGTAGATATGCTCCTGCATGCCATTATGCGAATAAAGGGCGTGCAACGAGCTGTAAGAGTTAATAATTAAACCTAAAATAAAAGACTATGTTTTTGGAGAATGCCAGCCAAAAGGGTTGGATTGAAGTTATCTGCGGTTCGATGTTCTCAGGAAAGACTGAAGAGCTTATTCGCCGTCTGCGCCGTGCAGAGTTTGCACATTTGAAAGTTGAGATTTTCAAGCCTTGTATCGATGTTCGCTATTCAGAGGACGAGGTTGTATCACACAATGCTACAACTATTCGCTCAACACCGGTAGAGTCTTCTCAGAATATTCTGCTATTAGCCTCTGATGTGGATGTGGTAGGTATTGACGAGGCTCAATTCTTCGACCGAGGCATTATCGACGTCTGCCGCCAACTCGCAAACAGCGGCATACGTGTCATTGTAGCAGGTCTTGATATGGACTACTTAGGAAAACCATTCGGCCCAATGCCTGACCTTATGGCAACTGCCGAGTATGTAACTAAGGTGCATGCTATCTGTGTACGTTGTGGTAATTTGGCCCACCACTCTCACCGCTTGGCTAAGAATGATGCTCTTGTAATGCTTGGTGAAAAGGACACATACGAGCCTATCTGTCGCCACTGTTTTGCAGAGTTGTCCAAAAATGAACAATAAACAGATTATTTTTGCGTTAAAATAGAAATAATATAACACTTATGAGCGAAGTAATAAACATCAAAGAACTCAATGAGCGCATCGAAAAAGAGTCGCTCTTTGTTGACACTCTACGCCAAGAGATGGGCAAAGTAATTGTTGGTCAGAGCCATCTTGTAGATACTCTATTGATTGGTCTGCTCTCAAATGGACATATACTGCTTGAGGGTGTTCCTGGTTTGGCAAAGACTTTAGCCATTACAACCCTTGCAAAAGCTGTAGATGCAGATTTTTCACGTATTCAGTTTACACCTGACCTCCTCCCTGCCGATGTTGTAGGTACGCTTATCTACTCTCAGAAGAGCGAGGAGTTTACAGTAAAGAAGGGTCCTGTTTTTGCAAACTTCGTACTTGCTGATGAGATTAACCGTTCTCCGGCAAAGGTTCAGTCTGCACTGCTTGAGGCTATGCAGGAGCGTCAGGTTACAATTGGAGACAAGACCTATCGTCTGCCTGAGCCATTCCTCGTGCTTGCTACTCAGAACCCACTTGAGCAGGAGGGAACATATCCACTCCCAGAGGCCCAGGTTGACCGTTTTATGCTCAAGGTAAAGATTTCATATCCTAAGAAGTCAGAGGAGCGTGAGATTGTTCGTATGAACCTCTCCGGAGCAGGCATGCCTCAGCCAAACAAGATTATTACCCCTGAGGATATTGTAAAGGCTCGCCGTGTAGTTGAGGATGTATATATGGACGAGAAGATTGAGAAGTATATCGTCGATATAATCTTTGCAACCAGAGAGCCGGCAGAGTACAACCTTCAGAAACTACAGTCGCTTATCGCCTACGGAGGCTCTCCTCGTGCAAGTATCTCACTTGCTAAGGCTGCTCGTGCATACGCATTTATTCGCCGCCGTGGTTATGTAATTCCTGAGGATGTTCGTGCCGTTTGCCACGATGTTCTTCGCCACCGTATCGGTCTTACATACGAGGCTGAAGCTGAAAATATCACTACAGAGGAGATTATTACCGAAATACTCAACAACGTCATAGTACCATAATGGCTCAGAGCGAAAGCGATATTCTGAAAAAGGTCCGCAAAATTGAGATTAAGACCAAAGGTTTGTCGAATGAAATCTTCGCAGGAAAGTATCATACGGCATTCAAGGGGCGTGGTATGTCCTTCTCCGAAGTACGTGAGTACAGAATAGGAGATGACGTAAGAGATATCGACTGGAACGTTACTGCACGCTCTCGTAAGCCTCATATCAAGATTTACGAAGAGGAGCGAGAGCTTACCATGATGCTTGTTGTCGATGTTAGCGGTTCAAGGGTCTTTGGTTCTACTGAGCAGACAAAGCAGAATGTTATAACCGAAATTGCCGCAGTGCTCGCCTTCTCAGCCGCACAGACGGGAGATAAAGTTGGTTGCATCTTTTTTTCAGATACTGTCGAGAAGTTTATCCCTCCAAAGAGGGGTAGAAGCCATATTTTGATGATTATACGCTCCCTATTGGAGTTTAAACCTCAATCTAATGGCACAGCACTATCAGAGGCTGTAAGGTATCTTACAAATGTCAATAAAAAACACTGCACAGCCTTCTTGCTCTCAGACTTTATCAATCCAAAGAGAGATACAACGCCGCTTGAGGATGCTCTCAAGATTGCAACCTCTCGCCACGATCTTGTCGCTATTCGAGTATCGGACCCAAGAGACAAAGTATTGCCAGATGTGGGTATTATTGAGATGTGCGATGCCGAGAGTGGAGAGAAGATTTGGGTAGATAGCTCATCTGCTGCTGTAAGAGAGTTTTTTGCCCAGCAATGGAACAGTAGAGAGAACGCTACAGAGCAACTTCTCAAACATAATCGTATAGATATGGCTGATGTATCTACAGATGCCGACTATGTTGCAGAACTTATTAAACTCTTCAAAAAGAGATGATTAACAAATTAAAAAAGATATTATCTACACTCTTTGTTTTGCTCTGTTTTGATGCGTCTGCACAAAGCATTCCACCAAGAGTCAAAGCGACTATTGAGCCGGATAGTATATTGATTGGAGATAGATTTACTCTGACTATAGAGGTAGAGAAAGATCAGGTGCAGAGCGTCTTCTTCCCTGCCTTTCAGATGGGTCAGACTCAAGAAGAGGAGTCTGATACACCATCCAGCCTTGAGTGTATAGAGGACCACCCTATTGATACTATCGAGCAGAAAGGGCGTAAATTCCTACTCCGTAAGCGATATACCCTTACAGCTTTTGATGAGGGTATCTATAATCTTGGACGCCCAAGTGTACTATATGCCGATAAGAATATTGTTGATACTCTCTATGGCTCAAAAGATTCACTGCTACTCCTTGTATCAACCTTCAAGATTGACTCTACATCAATGCTTTGCGATATCAAGCCGCAAAAAACACTGCCATTTAAATTTAGGGAGATTTCAGGTTATCTATCTATCGGTTTAGCTTTTGCTGCACTTATCGCCTTAGCACTATTTGTTTTGGCTCGCTATATGGCAAAGCAGGGGCGCAGCATTACAGACCTCTTCAAGCCTGAGCCTCCACTACCACCTCATATTATAGCAATAACAGCTCTTGAGATATTGCAGAACCAAAAGTTATGGCAGAACAACAAACACAAAGAGTACTACTCTGCCCTAAGCGATATTCTGCGTACATACTTGAGTGGACGCTTCGAGGTTGGAGCAATGGAGATGACTACCGATGAGATTGTCGAGGCTCTCAAGAATCTGGATATTCCAAAGAAGAGCGCAATGGACCTTATTGCCGTATTACGTGATGCCGACCTTGTTAAGTTTGCAAAAGCGATGCCTGAGGCGGCAGAGAACGAGTCTGCATACAGTAAAGCCTACTACTTTGTCGAGGAGACTAAGCCTATTGAACAGACAGAGGAGGAGACTACAAATTTGGAGGATAAATAGATGAAATATAGAATTATTACATTTGTTGCTATCGTCTTTGCCTCTCTTTATGCAGGTCAGGTTTTGGCTCAACAGATGCCGGAACGCAGACTTGTCAGAAAGGGCAACCGTCAGTTTAACAGAGGTGAGTTCGACCTAAGTTTAGATAGCTACGCCAAGGCTCTGCAGAAGGACCCTAACTGCTTTGAAAGTAAATTCAATACAGCCAATGTACAGTTCCGTAAGGCCTTTGCAGACAGCACACAGGTTGATACAAAGATGCTTGAAAAGGCGGAAAAGTCCCTTCGTAAACTCGCACAAGACTCTACCCGTACAGAGATTGAGCGTGGCGATATTGCATATAATCTGGGTAATACCCTCTTTATGCAGCAGAAACTGAAAGATGCACTCGGTTGCTATCGTGATGCTATGCGTTTTAATCCTACTGATACTGCGGCTAAGTTTAATTACGCCTTGACAAAGGAGCTGCTCAAACAACAGCAACAACAACAGCAGAATCAGGACCAAAATCAAGACCAAAATCAAGACCAAAATCAGAATCAGGATAAGCAAAACCAAGACCAGAACCAGGATCAAAATCAGGATCAAAATCAGGATAAGCAAAATCAAGAGCAAAACCAGGAACAGAATAACGACCAAAATCAAGAGGAGCAAAACCAGGGTCAAAATGAGCAACAAATCTCTGAACAAGAGCAGCAAGCTATGCTTGAGGCCATTCAGGCTCAAGAAGATAAGACCCAAGAGAAGCTGAAAGAGAAGAAAGGTGTTATTATCCGAGGTGGAAAAAATTGGTAGAATAAAGAGCTAGATTATGGAATTTGCACAACCTAAAATATTGTGGTTTTTACTACTTCTTGTACCACTTGTTGCATACTATATATATCGCACACGACAAGGTGGAGCAGCGATAACTGTATCTACTACAGACTCTCTTAAACGTGCCCCTAAGAGTTGGCGTTATTTTCTACGCCACGTACCATTTGCACTGCGCTGTGCCGCACTGACACTTATCGTTGTTGCAATAGCTCGCCCACAAAGTGCTGAGCACTACACAAATACAACAACCGAAGGTATTGACATTGTTCTGGCCGTCGATGTATCAACATCTATGTTGGCAAAAGACTTTGCTCCAGACCGCTTAAGCGTTGCTAAAGAGGTAGCTGCCGAGTTTATCAGCGATAGAGTTGGCGACAGAATAGGTATCGTGGTCTTTGCGGGCGAATCTTTCACTCAATCGCCTCTGACAACCGACCAGAGCTCTCTACAGACAATGATAAACCGTATCCGCAGTGGCATTATTGACGATGGTACGGCAATAGGTAATGGCCTTGCCACATCTATCAACCGATTAAGAGAAAGCCAGGCCAAGAGTAAAGTGGTTATACTACTTACAGATGGTGTAAATAACCGTGGAGAAATCTCTCCTCTGACAGCAGCTCAAATAGCTAAAGACCTCAATATCAAGGTATATACTATCGGTGTCGGCAAACGAGGAACCGCCCCTTATCCAATCTTTGATGAGCGTGGTCGTGAGGTTGATGTTGTGGAGATGAAGGTTGAAATTGACGAGAATATTCTACGTGAAATTGCTACCCTTACCGGAGGTGAGTACTTTAGGGCAACCGACAAACAGACATTGCTTGCAATCTATGAGCAGATAAATACCCTTGAAAAGAGCACCGTCGAGATTGAGGAGCGCACAACACTTCATGAAGAGTGCCTTGTATTTATCCTCTGGGCAATAGCACTATTGATACTCGAATTTATTATTAACCGTATCATCCTTAAACGAATACCGTAATGTTTCAGTTTGCAAATCCACATATACTTTGGTTGCTTGTTGTTATACCGGTGATGATTGCTATATTGATGATTATCTCTTATCGCAATCGTCGCAGCTTAGCAGTCTTTGGTAATCCGGCAATCCTAAAAGACCTTATGCCCGATATTTCACCGTGGAGAGTGAAGATTAAAAGTATTCTCTTCCTTACTGCCGTAACAGCTGTCATCTTTGCAGCTGCACGACCTCAGTTTGGCTCCCGACTTGAGGAGCAGAAGAGCCACGGTATAGAGATGATGCTTGTTGTCGATGTCTCCAACTCAATGTTGGCAGAGGATTTTGCTCCAAATCGTCTTGACAGAACACGATATGCGATAGATAAGTTATTCGCCTCACTTGACCAAGACCGAGTAGGACTTGTTGTCTTTGCAGGCGAAGCGAAAGTTCAGTTGCCTATTACAACCGATTACCGCATGGCTCGCAGTTTCGCAAAACGTATATCTCCATCTTTGGTCTCTGTACAAGGAACAGAGATTGGCCAAGCAATATCGCTTGCCTCACTATCATTCTCTAAGAATCGTGATGCAGGTCATGTAATGATACTTATTACCGATGGAGAGACTCACGACTCATCAGCCTTAGAGGCTGCTCAGCGTGCCGCAGAGCAAGGTATTAAAATCTTCGCTATCGGAATTGGAACTCCAGAAGGCGCTCCGGTAAAGGTTGATGGCGAATTTATTAAGGATGAGAACGACGAAATGGTTGTCAGCCGTCTCAATGAGGAGCTATTACAACAAATTACCGCAGCAACAGATGGCGGCTATATCCGTGCTACCAATGCAGCTTTTGGTCTTGAAGAGATTGCTGCTGAGATTAATAAAATTGAGGAGGGAGAGCTATCAACACTGCGCTTTGAGGAGTATAACGAACAGTTCCAATGGATTCTGGCGGTGGCGGCTATCCTTCTCCTACTTGAGAGCCTGCTACTCTCTAGACGTAACCCTCTCCTGAAGAGATTTAACATCTTCCGAGAGTAAGGTATGAAAGAGGCATTACATATCGGAGCCGGAAAGATTGGGCGAGGCTTTATCGGAGCAGAACTCATCAACTCTGGCTACCAGGTAACCTTTGCAGATGTCAATAGTAAACTTATCAATGCACTAAATGACAAAAAAGAGTACACTCTCCACATCATGGAGCGTGATGGAGGTTGCCAAAAGTTAACAAACTTTAATGCTGTAGAGATAGGCTCTGATGAGTTTTTTGAGCGATTTATTCAGGCCGATATAGTAACTACCGCCGTCAGTATGGCGGTCCTTCCAAAGATTGCCCCAACTATCGCCACAGCTCTATATAAACGACGCATAAGTGGTTGCAAATCAACACTTAACATCATTTGTTGTGAGAATGGAGTAAGGGCTACTTCTCAATTAAAAAATTGTGTCCAACAATATCTTGATATAGAGACAGATATATGGCGACAAGAGTTTATTGGTTTTGCCGACTGCTCTGTAGATCGAATAGTTCCAATTACCACCTTTGATAACCCCCTTGATGTGGGCGTAGAGCGTTACTGCGAGTGGAATATAGACAAACACCAGATTGTCGGCACACTCCCTACAATTACTAACGTTCACTTTACTGACAACTTGGAGGCTGCTGTAGAGCGCAAACTCTACACCCTTAACACCGCACACTGCGCAACAGCCTACCTCGGAGCACAAAGAGGATATAGCTATATCCACGAGGCTATCTGCGACCCATATATCCGACAGAGTGTTGAACAAATCATCTCGCAAAGCAGTGCCGCCCTTATCGCCAAATTTGGCTTTGACAGCCTCACCCAACAGCAATACGCAAAGAGTGTGCTACACCGCTTCGAGAACTCTCTACTCGGCGATACTGTTGCCCGTGTAGCTCGAGATCCAATGCGCAAATTATCCCCAACGCTATACTTCGCCTATCCGGCATCTTTAGCACTCAAATACGCCCTTGCCACCGACGCCCTTGCCCTTGCCGTAGCAGCAGCCATGCGCTACCGCAGAGAGGATGACAACCAGAGTCAGCAGTTAGCCTCTCTTATTGCCCAAATGGGTGTAGCTCAGAGCGTGCAGATGGTAACAGGCATCACAGACAGAGCCTTTATAGAGTGTGTAGAGAAAAAATACCGTGAATTTTATTGAAAATATTGCATTTTTTTCGTTTTTTCTCGTTTTTTTCATATCTTTGTGGCAATTGGGAAAATAATGAACTTAAAATGCCGAAGTTGTATGACAGCGGTTGCGCATCGCGTAAACCCTCTTGGCTGAAGATACGACTCCACAAGAGCGATGCTTTTGCGGAGGTGGACCGTATAGTTGCCGAACACGGATTGCATACAATTTGCAGCAGCGGACGATGTCCGAACAAAGCAGAGTGTTGGAGCAGAAAAACTGCGACTTTTATGATTTTGGGTGATATATGTACCCGTAATTGTCGTTTCTGCGCCACTAAAACCGGACATCCGCTACCGCCGGATAAAGATGAACCGCAAAAGGTCGCACAGAGCGTTGCTCTAATGAACCTTCGGCATGTTGTTGTAACTTCTGTTACACGAGACGATCTACCTGACCACGGGGCAGCCCATTGGGCAGCCGTTGTAGAGGCTATCAGGGAGAAGAGTCCACAAGCAACAATTGAGCTCCTTATTTCCGATTTGGATGCAGTAGAGTCTCGACTTGATACTGTTATTGCTTCCAAGCCCGATATTATCGGGCACAACATCGAGACCGTCAGCCGTCTCACACCAACTTTACGCACAAAGGCTACTTACCAAACGTCTTTGGCAACTCTGAGCTATTTAGCCAAGAGAGGTTGTGTGGTAAAAAGCGGACTTATGGTCGGATTGGGAGAGACTGAAGAGGAGGTAGTAAAGACCATGCACGACCTGTACAATGCAGGTGTGAGGATTATTACCATAGGTCAGTATCTTCAACCAACTGCGGAGCACTATCCTGTTGCTGAGTATGTAACTCCACAGAAGTTTGAAGAGTACAAGGCCATCGCTCTTCAGATAGGCTTTGATTTTTGTGCAAGTGCTCCACTTGTACGTTCATCTTACTTAGCCGATCAGGCTGCAAAGGTGGCTATCAAGCACTAAACTCCCCAAAAACTCGATGTTGTGACGAGCCTTAAAGGTTTTCGTCTTACTATGTTTTTTAGATAGGCTCCGGCCTTGCAAAGAATATGAAAGTCGGGTACAAGGATTTGGGCACAATGCCCTACAAAGAGTGCTGGGATTTACAGCAGTCCTTATTTGCAACTCGCCTCGAAATGAGACGAAGAGGAGTGCAAACAGAGGAGTGCGGAACTATTCTCACCGTCGAACACACCCCCGTATATACTCTTGGCAAGAGTGGCAAGCAGAGTAATATGCTTATCCCGGAGAGCTATCTGAAGAGCTTGGGTGCTGAGTTTTTCCACATTGACCGTGGTGGAGACATTACCTTCCACGGACCGGGACAGATTGTATGCTACCCCATTTTAGACATTGACAGTTTAGGTATTGGCCTACGCCGCTACATCGAAATTCTCGAAGAGGCGGTAATTGTAACCGTTACACACTACGGTATTGTCGCTCGTAGATTAGAGGGCGCTACCGGTGTATGGATTTGCGACAAGGACAACAATGGAGAGCCGACAAATTGGCGAAAAATTTGCGCTATAGGAGTCAGAGCTTCACACTTTGTTACAATGCACGGCCTTGCACTTAACGTTTCGACAGACCTCAAGTGGTTTACTATGATTAATCCATGCGGTTTTGTCGATAAGGGCGTAACCTCCATTGAGAAGGAGTGTGGACGCAGTATAGATACTAATGAGGTTAAAGAGCTACTTGTAGCCAACCTCAAAAGACTTTTAACTAATGAATAATACAAAAAAATATATAAAACAGAATAATTATGCCTATAGACAAGAGATGGGAGGTCAAGGCACAGGGTGATAAAGATGTTGTTGCTCACATAGCAACCCAACTCGGCATCTCACCTGTACTTGCTAACCTATTAGTACAAAGAGGCATAGACACAGTAGAAAAGGCAGAGAAATTTTTTGACCCACAGCTCTCAGATTTGCATGATCCATTCTTGATGAAGGATATGGATAAGGCTGTTCAGAGAGTAGAGCAGGCAGTAAGAGACAATGAGCGCATTATGGTCTATGGAGACTACGATGTTGACGGAACTACTGCTGTAGCTTTGGTTTATAAGTTCTTGCGCCAAATTGGGCATACAAACCTAATGTTCTACATCCCTGATCGTTATACCGAAGGTTACGGTATCTCTCGTAAGGGTATCGACATTGCAGCAAAGAAGGGCGTAAAATTGGTAATCGCTCTGGATTGTGGCATTAAGGCTGTCGAGAAAGTGGACTATGCAAAAGAGAAAGGAGTAGATTTCATTATCTGCGACCACCACCTTCCGGCTGAGGAGATTCCTCACGCTGTAGCTGTTCTTGATCCTAAACGAACTGACTGCACCTATCCGTTTGATGAGCTTTCGGGTTGTGGTGTAGGCTTTAAACTCGTTCAGGCCTATGCACAAACTCACAACATCCCATTCGAGCAGATTGTTTGGTTACTCGATTTGCTTGTGGTAAGTATCGCTTCGGACATCGTTCCTCTTGTGGACGAAAACCGAATATTGTCGCACTATGGACTTAAATGTCTCAATGCGACACCAAGCGAGGGTTTGTTGTCTATTATCAACATCTGTAAGTTAGACCGTTCAAACATTACTATCGACGATATCGTCTTCAAGATTGGTCCTAGAATTAATGCTGCAGGTCGTATGCGTATGGATGAGTACGACGAAAACGATACCCCTTCAGGCGGCTATGCGGCTGTAAAGCTCCTGGTTGAGGGTGATGAGGCTGCTGCAACTAAGTTTGGTGGTGTAATTGACGGCTTTAACCAAGACCGTAAGAGCATAGACCGTTCCGTAACTCAAGAGGCGCACGACTATATCGAGTCTCACCCAGAGCTTAAAGCCCGCAAGAGTACTGTCATCTACAATCCTAAGTGGATGAAAGGTATTGTAGGTATTGTTGCATCTCGCCTTATCGAGACATACTATCGCCCTACAGTTGTCCTTACCCAGAGTAACGGATTTGTAACAGGCTCTGCCCGTTCTATCCCAGGATTTGACCTATATCAAGCTGTAGAGTCGTGCTCTGATTTGTTAGAGAACTTCGGTGGACACATGTATGCCGCAGGCCTTACAATGCGTCCGGAGAATGTAGAGGAGTTTGCACGTCGATTTAACGACTATGTAGAGGCAAATATAGACCCTAAGATTCTGGTACCACAGGTAGAGATTGACTCTATGTTGCTCTTCTCGGATATAACACCTACTTTCCATCAAGAGTTGAACAGATTCCAGCCTTTCGGTCCTGGAAACAACGCTCCTGTGTTTGCAACACTATGCGTTACAAACGAAAAGGGTGATGCAAAGTTAGTCGGAGCTGAGGCTGAGCACCTGAGAATGGACCTTACACAGGCTCAGAAACCGAATACCACAATACAGACTATAGCCTTCTCGCAACCTACTCACTACGATTGGGTTCGCACCGGCAGACCGATAGATATATGCTATCAGATTGTGGAGAACCACTACCGAGGCTCGGTTACTACTCAGTTGCGCATCAAAGATATTAAGCGAAACCTAACCAAATAGCGAGTTAAATGAGACAGCTCTTTAGATGGGCTCTAATCTGCATAACACTTATTCTTGCAGCTTGTAATGGAGAGGACAACACAACAGATGGACCTAACAATCCATCATCAGACTCCATTACAATCTCAATAACCAGCCTTGTAGAGAACTACACCTCTGCATCTGTGAAAGTTACGACAAAGGGTGCTGACACATTCGCATACATTGCAGAGTCGCAGGCTAATAAGGGTTATACTGCAGAAGAGGTCTTTAATAACGGAGTAACAGCGAACTGTAACAAGTCGAGTACAACCTCTTTTACGCTATCTGACCTAATAGACAACACTAAATACACTCTCTATGTTGTAGCAAAGGACAAAGAGGGCGTGTATAGTGATGTTGTTAGCCGTACTTTCACAACGAAGAGCTACCCTGAGTTCTCTATCATCTCTAAGAATACTACAGGATTCAAGGCTACGATTCGTCTCCCTGAAAGTGTCCCTACAACAAGCGTTGTAAAGTGGGCCATTACCGATTTGGCAAGCTATAACCTCAATGGAGGCAATGGCAGTGAGGACTATTGGCTCAATCGTAATGAGGCGATATACAACAACTACTTTGTTGGAAAGTATGACTTGGATATCAATCCAAATAGTCGCACCTTCACAAAAGATGGTACTACATACGCTTGGTATGAGCCTATCACACCCGGTCAACCTATTATTCTGTTGTTTGGTCAGTATGCAGAGGGTAGCCATAGCGCTTGGGGTGAGGGTTATTACTCTCCTCACTTCGGACAGAGTAACCCTTCAGGCTACTTCCGTAAAGAGACTATCGTTACAACAAAGCCCACTACAATCAACACAAAAGCAGATGTAAGCATCAATATCCATGCAGACGGAAAGGGTACTATCTCTATCTCTGCCCCATCGGAGATTGTAAAGTACAGATACCTTATACTTGACGAGGAGAAATATAGTACGGTTCGCAGGTTGTTGGACAACAATGTCTCATATCTCCAATGGTTCACAACCTCTACTCTTGCCAAAGAGCAGTTTGGAGCAGTGGAGGCAAAGGGTACCATCCAAATAGATGCCTCACAGCTCAACATGAAGGCTGATACAGAGTATCATCTGTTTATCACAGCCTATGGAGACAATGAGGGTACTAAGCAGTCATTTGTATCTCATACATTTACTCTGGTTCCAAATGCTCCAGAGCCATGCGACAATATAATTATCGCACACCGAGGAGGCTCTAAGGAGGCAGGTGTACCAGATAACTCTATTGCATCGCTCAAGTATGCAATGAGTTTAGGCTGTTACGCATCTGAGGCTGATATATATTGGACAAAGGACAACAAAATTATCGTAGCACATGCAAATAGTGAGTGTAAAATCAACGGATTGTATCCGTGGGAGAACACTTTAGCCGATATTCAGGCTGCAGGCAAATTGTCAAACGGAGAGACAATACCTTCACTTGAGGACTATATCAGAACCGTAATGGTAAGTGGCAGCAAAACAAAGCTATGCCTCGATATTAAGGCCATCACAAAGCCTACATATCACCATCCTGAGTCGGTAAAGGCATGCCAGCGTGCTTGCGAGATTATCGTGGAGATGGGAGCACAAAACTTCTGCCAGTTTATATGCTCAGGTTGGGAAGATATTGTTAAACATTGTGCGACTTATGCCAATAACGCAGGTATAGAGATAGGCGCAATGGGTAAATTCTCGGCCTCTCAGTATAAGAACTGGGGCTATACATGGCATAACCGAGATAAAGGATACGATATATCCCTAAGTAAAATACAGTCATACCTCGACGCAGGAATGGAGGTATCGGTATTTACACTCGATAGCGATAGTGATTGGGCACTTATCAACTCACACTATACTAAGTTGAAAGGTATTACAACAAACTATCCTAAGAAATTTATCTCTAAGTTTAGACAGTAAAACTCCTCTCTATAGAGTCAAAACTATACAAACGAAGAGGAGAAGGGTAAATTATTGCTAATTTATTGAGAATATAGATAGAGTCTGGCTGTTTCAATAAAATTTGAGAGCCAGACTCTATCTCTTTTATCGCTTTCAATTCTAAATTAAAACAAAGCAAACCAGGAACCGTCTATCTTAAACCCATCTTTGGCAAAAAAAGTGTATGTATAGCTTTTAGACAATATACACCTTTTATAACAAAACAGAGTTGTAGCCCCTTACGTTAATTTATTGTTAACTCTTCGTATCCAATATAGTTATTCACAAAAAAAAGATTACCTTTGTCTATATTCTGACTAAACTTAAAGTTTTATGGTTGAAATCTACATCGCAGTTGTGGCAGTTCTTGCCATTCTTGCCGTTTCGGGACTCTATGTGGGAGTAACAAATGATGCAGTAAACTTCCTTAACTCAGCAATTGGCTCTAAGGCCGCAAAGATGCGTACAATCCTTATCATTGCATCTATCGGTATTATAATCGGAGCTATGACCTCAAGTGGTATGATGGAGGTAGCCCGTAGCGGCATGTTTAATCCATCACTCTTTACCTTCAAAGAGGTAATGTTGCTCTATGTAGGTGTGATGATTGCAAATGTTGTTCTGCTTGACCTATACAACTCACTTGGTCTGCCTACATCAACAACCGTCTCGCTCATCTTCTGTCTCTTAGGTTCTGCCGTAGCTGTTTCGCTATACAAGATAGCAACTGACGATGCTGTAACATTCGCAATGCTTGGAGAGTACATCAACACCTCTCGAGCAATGGGTATTGTATCAGCCATTTTGCTCTCTGTTGTCTTGGCATTTATCTGTGGTACTATATTGATGTATATCTCTCGTATGATTTTCTCATTCAGATATGTCAAGATGTTACGCCGTGTAGGTGCCATTTGGTGTGGAATGTCATTGACTTCAATTGTCTATTTTGCACTCTTCAAGGGTCTTAAGAATATACTTAAAGATAGTGCTTTCATCGGTTGGATTAACGATAATCTATTGTTAGCCCTATTAATCTGTTGGGCGCTCTGTTCATTAATTCTATTCTTCCTCCAGCTCTTCAAGGTAAATATCCTTAGAGTAAACATCCTTGCTGGTACATTTGCCCTCGCCCTTGCATTTGCAGGTAACGACCTTGTAAACTTTATCGGTGTGCCTATTGCAGGTTTTGATGCCTTTGCAGAGGCTAAGGGTGCTACAGGTATGAATGAGAGTCTTATGATGACCTCTCTGTCAAAGCCTGAACAGGCTAATATTCTCTACATCTTAGCTGCAGGAATTATAATGATAATTACATTATGGACCTCAAGCAAGTCAATGCATGTTTCCGAGACCGAGCTCTCACTATCTGCTCAGGGAGACGATGTACAGCCTCAGCACTCTTCATCACTCTTCTCAAGAACTTTGGTACGTGGTACTATCAATATAGTGCGTTTCTTTGACCGTATAACCCCACAGCGCACAAAAGACTTTGTGGCTCGCCAATTCGAGTGGGAGGATATAGAGCATAGTGGTGCTCCGTACGATATGATTCGTGCTACGGTAAACCTTACCACTGCATCCCTGCTTATCGCACTTGCAACATCGCTCAAATTGCCTCTCTCAACAACATACGTCTGCTTCATGGTAGCTATGGGTTCCTCTTTGGCAGACCGTGCTTGGGGTCGTGAAAGTGCCGTATATCGCATCACAGGCGTTATGACAGTAATCATGGGTTGGTTTGTAACAGCCATCGGTGGCTTCCTTATCGCTCTTGTTGTCGGAGTTCTGCTGATGTGGGGTGGCTGGATTGCATTCGGACTACTATCTGTTCTCTGCCTCTATATGCTTATCCACAGCAACTTCAAGAGCTCTAAAAAGAAGAACGAGGAGCAGAAAGACAAAGTTCATACAGTCAAGCTATCTGTTTCAGACAGCAACGTATCTGAGACTGTAATGTCTTTGGTTGATGGAACAATTACTAACTCTACACGCATATATAACCGCACTCTGATTGCTCTGATGAAGGAGAATCGTCGTGCTCTTAAAGAGCTCTTAACAGAGGCAAATTCGATGTACAACCATATTCACGACCTAAAATATACTATTGCCTCAACCCTCCGTCGTACATACGATAGCGACCTTAACCTATCTCTATACTATGTACAGGTTGTGGACTATCTGAACGAAATGACAAAGTCTTTGGTCCACATCACCCGTCCGGCATTCGACCATATTGACAATAACCACGAGGGTCTTAGCCGCACACAAACCGAGGACCTTATCAGCGTAAATAGCGATGTAGATATTATCTACAAGCGAATCCTATATATGCTCACAAGTGGCGACTATAACGATATAGACCATGTACTCGATATGCGTGATGCTCTGTTTACACGCATCGCAGAGTTGACAAAGATTGAGCTTGGCCGTATCCATGAGGGTTCATCGAACTCAAAGTCCGGTATGCTATACCTCAATATCTTGGCAGAGACAAAGACTATGGTACTCCAATCACGTAACCTCCTTAAGTCTCAGCGCCACTATATGGAGCAGCAAAACCGACCTATGCTCCGCCCTACTGCAAGAATGTAATATTAGTAGGATAATAAATAATAGAGACCTTGCTTTAGTAAGGTCTCTATTATTTTCTCCATCCGAGAACACTCTATTTATCAATCGATAAAGTTACTTGAGGATGTTGCTCGTCAATATGCCACATATTCTCAACAACGAAGGTCGGTAGGCTCTGTTTCTTAAAGCTGAAGCTAAGGGTCTTAAACGGTTCGAGCTTATAGACATTATTTTTATAACGCAACATAAACGGAATAGAGCAGTTATTTGTAAAGGAGTATGTGCATTGTTTCTCACTCTGACAGATAACACGGCATGTTACAGCAGCATTAATAAATGCCGAGAGGTATCTATGCTCACCCACTAAGTGGTTTCCGCTATAACCTATTGTACGACACTCTTTAAGAGCCTCTTTGATAGCCTCTTCACTGCACTCTTTGGCCATAACAAAGGTCATTGTGCGGAAAAACTCTCCATTTGCAGGCCAATCATGCGACGTAGGCTTATGTGCATCTGTATTGGCAGCAATAAAGAGCTTTTTCTCAACACATCGCCCTATAATATCCGGGTAGAGCGTTGTGCTATTGACAGCCTCAACACCATCAATCCAGCCCTCTCTATATGCACGAGCTTGGTCGCCCTCAGCAATCTCTGTCGTTGTACGAGTATAGCCAGGGTGGTTGTGCATAATCAGTCCGCCCTGCTCCTTAATCCGTCTAAAAGACTCAAATAGGTCTGGATGGCAAATAACGTTTATATCTTTAAGAAACAGAGCGTTAAATTCGCCAACACTCTTTGTGTTACGCCATATCTCAGTACCACGAACAACCATTATCGGAAGATTCTCTCGCTGGGTATAATATACCGCCTCATCATAAGCAGCGTTGAGGTTGGCAAGCACAGGGGTATTTTTATCCTTTTTGTTGGCAATGCCTGCGTGCTCATACTTAAATGGCTCTGAGGTTCTGTTGTAAGGCGCAAGCACCTTGAGCATAAACTTCTCGTATGTGCGAATTTCAAGATGGTCGGTTATTGCCACAATATCCAACCCATCATACCACGCCTCACGTACTCTCTGGCGTGGAGTAACATCGCCATCAGAGTAGATTGTATGTGTATGAAAATCAGCTTTATAGAGAGTATAACCATCAATTGTCGGCAGTATAATCTCTCGGCGTTCCATAGGGCGGTTAAAGAGACGAATAGCCGCCTCTCGGTTTAGGGTTGTATAGTACTGCGCATTAGCCGTAAGAGCGACAAAAGTCAGCACAAGCGTAGATATTATTCTGTTCATATCCTCAAATTAAACAACCCCAAAAACGATTTGCTTTCGGGGTTGTCGTATTAGATTGGTTTGTTATTTACTCTTCTTGCGAGCTTTCTTTGCAGCAAGAGCCTTCTCTACCTCAATCTGGAAATCTGAGAGGACATTCATATAGTTGATAAATGCCTCATAAGATGAACCGTAAGGGTTGAAGTATGAGTGAACATCGCCATCAGAGAGCCACTTTGTCGCCATATAGTAGAAGTGGTCTGAGGTCTGCATGAAGTTCCATACATAGTTAAAGTCCTCACTCTTAAGGCTGCGAACCTTATCCTTAAGCTCATAAATCTTTGCAAATGCCTCATTCTGAAGGTCATTACCAAGCCAAGCTGTAATATCACGCTCCTCGTCTGCCCAAGACATTACGTGAGGACAGTGGATAACGGCTACAGGCTGATGCTCTGCTGCAGTCTCAGATACAGTTGCAAACTTAAGGTCGCCACGGTTCAAGATAGCTTTTGGAAGAGCCTTAACGAAGTCGAAGATGCCGGTTGATGCCTTCTGGTGCTCACCAAAGGTCTCATAGTCCATAAAGAGGTTAACAACCTCTCCGTCTGCATCGCTAAGCCAACTTGCATACTTGTCTGCTGAGAGTGGATACTCGTCCCAACCCTGATTTGAGAAACGGAATGCAATATCGTCAGATAGCTTGTAGTTACGCAACAATACACGAAGGCTCTGGTCGCCTGCACCTGCATATACATAGTCAGGAGACTTCCAACCAAGGACATGCTTTGCACCCTCAGCAAGGATTGTATTAAAGCCAAGCTCGCCTACCATTGTACCAATCTCATCTGAGTAGATAAGCTCTGTGTTGCGGAAAGCCTTTGGTTTTACACCAAACTCCTTCTTAAGCATTGCCTGATGAGCCTTAACCTGCTCTACAAAGTCCTCTTTACTTGAAAGAGCTGCAAGTGAATGTGAGTAGGTCTCGCAAAGGAGCTCTACACAGCCGGTCTTTACCAACTCTCGGAATGAGTCGAGAACCTCTGGAGCATAGAGTTTGAACTGCTCTACAACAGTACCTGTAAGAGAGAACGATACACGGAATGCACCCTTATTCTCCTTAATAAGGCTGAGGAGCAATGAGTTCATTGGCAGATAGCACTCACGTGCAATTTTCTGCATGATGGCACGATTTGTCAAATCGTCGAGATAGTTGTGGTCCTTACCGATATTGAAGAAGCGATAGGTCTTCAGTCGCCAAGGCTGATGTACTTGAAAATACAAACAAACGGTTTTCATATCTTTTCTATTTATTTATTGCACTCTGAAATTGCGTCTTCATAGACTTTCTTAATCTTTGCTGCAGCGTCGTTCCACTTAAGAGAGATAACCTCCTCCAAGCCCTTCTCAGCAAACATCTTTGACAGAGCCGGATAGGTTACAAGACCATAGATAGCATCTGCCATAGCATCAACATCCCAATAGTCAACCTTAACAGCGTAGTCAAGCACCTCGGCAACACCACTCTGCTTTGAGATAATCACAGGGACATTTGAACGCATAGCCTCCAACGGTGCAATACCGAAAGGCTCTGATACAGATGGCATAACAAAGACATCTGAGAGTTGGAACATCTTATCCACATCTGCTCCTCGAAGGAAACCTGTGAAGTGGAAACGGTCTGCAATACCAAGACGTGCAACACGACGAATAACGTGGTTCATCATATCGCCCGAACCTGCCATAACAAATCGTACATTAGGGCAACGCTTAAGCACCTTTGCTGCGGCCTCAACAAAATAGTCAGGACCCTTCTGGAAGGTGATACGGCCCAAGAATGTAACAACCTTATCCTCAACACCACGCTCCGGCCAAGCCTCGCCCTTATCGGTAAAGCGTACAGCGTTGTGTACTGCAACTACTCTCTCTGCTGGCACTCCGTAGCGGTTGATAATGATATTTCGTGTAAGGTTTGACACAGCAATTACACGGTCTGCAGCATGCATACCGGCACGCTCAATTGCATAGGTCTGTGTATTGATATTCTCACCAGAACGGTCAAACTCTGTTGCATGCATGTGTACTACCAGCGGCTTGCCAGAGACTCTCTTTGCTGCAATACCGGCAAAATATGTAAGCCAGTCGTGAGCGTGAATAACATCAAACTCGCCCGCATGATCCTTTGCCACCTGAGCTGCAACGATTGCATAACGTGCAATCTCCTCCAACAGATTTGCTCCATACTTTCCTGAGAAGGTATAACGCTGACTCCATACATCCTTTGTCTCCCAACGCTTCTCGCCGGTCTTAACAAACTCGTCATGGTAAGTCTCATAATCCTCTGGTGAAAGATATGGCACAAGGTTAGAGTCGATATGAATAAATGACATCTTCTCGATAATATCCGCACTATCGGACTCTACATTACCAAAGACAGTCTCCACATCGCTTGCGTTGACAATATCAACAAATCGCTCATCCTCATCACCACTGGCGTGCGGCATAACGAAAGTAACATCTACGCCGTTACGCGCAAGACCACGCGTCATTCCGTAGCAAGCAGTTCCCAGTCCACCGGCAATATGTGGAGGAAACTCCCATCCAAACATTAAAACTCTCATTCTACCTTATTTTTTACTTGTTTTTACATCTTTCTTTGCTGCGCGCTTTGCGGCACGAACAGCCTTAGCCTCCTGCTGCTCAATAAGCTGCTGAATATAGAGCAATGCGCCCACGCTCCATGCCTGCGAAACAGCTCCACGAGGTGCAAATGGCGGGTTAGCATCATAGTACTCGGCAACTGAGCCTATACAGTAGGTCTGAATATTGTCGTCATAAGACTCATATATCTCCTTTGCCTTAGCAAGGAAACGCTCGCCCTGAAGAGCAAATGCACACTCAAAATAGAACATCATAGGCCATACCCATACTGCTCCATTCTTACTTGCAGCCTCCTGCTCAATTGGATTCTCCTTATATGTTGACTCAAAACGAGAATCCTCAGGAGAGAGTGAACGCAAACCGTGTGGTGTGAGCAGATGCTGGCGTGCATTGAGCAATATGCTTACAATCTGCTCCTCGCTAACCATAATGTAAGGCAAGCCACAAGCGATAATCTGGTTACAACGAATAGCCTTATCTGCGCCACGCAAATCTACATAATCTGCCAAATAACCCTCCTCAGAGAGATAGAAGTTCTCAATAAAGGCCTGCTTTGTCTGCTTTGGAAGATTTTTCCACTCTGCAACAAATGTCTTGTCGCCACACTTCTTAGCAAGCTCCAAGGTGTAGCATACAGCATTGTACCAAAGGGCATTAATCTCAACTGTATAACCTGCACGAGGGGTCTGAGGTACTCCATTTACCACAGAGTTCATCCATGTAAGGGCATAACCCTCACGAGAAGCCCAAACAAGGCCGTTACTGTGCAGTGCTACACAACCTCCAAAGAAACCCTTACGATATGCTCCGAGGATGCTCTTCATAGCCTCACCATACTTCTCCCAAATAGCCTTAGCGCCAATATGAGACTCCAACTGCTGTAGTGTCCAGAAGAACCACAATGGAGCATCTGCAGCTACCTCAGCCGATGCAGAGCCGGCGAAGTCGCCATTGTGCATATCGCCAACCATGGTATCAAGAACTGCCATACAGTCCTCTTTATAGCCCTGCTCAAGGGTAAGTCCAGGAAGTGAGATAAATGTTGAGCGACCATCTACGCCATACCAAGGATAACCGGCTACAACCTCTGTTCTATCACCTGGACGACGGATAATAAACTGACGAGCCGAGTGGTGCAGACAGCTTCTAAAGTCTATCTTATGTGTACGACGAGCAATAGAGGTGTTGAAGTAGTCAACAATCTCCTCGCCTGATGACATCTCATCAACAGATGCTGAGAAGATAATGCTCTCGCCCTTCTCTATCTCCATCTCAAAGTATCCTGTTGTAAGCAGATCCTCATAGCCCTCATAGCCACGCTCCATCTCCTTCTGATACTCAAAGTCGTAATACCAATCAGGAGCTGCAATAAACTTAGAGTTATCCTTACTCAACTGCATGTGGAGCCATGGGAAACCATCATAGAGACGGTTCTTAACACCATTCTTCACAGGATAAGAGCGAACATTTGCCTCCATATTTGCCTTAGAGAGTGAGTGTTTGTTTCTAAAAGCAAGGAATGGACGCAAACGAAGCGTCGTCTTAGAGTGTGCGTCAACAAGAGTGTAGCGAATCATAAGCTGAGTACGCTTGTGAATCCACAGCAACTCTTTCTTCAAAATAACGCCACCCACACGATAGGTAATTGTTGGACACGGTGTGTACTCAAAGTCTGTGATGTACTTGTGTCCTCTTGGCTCATATACACCACGGAAGCGATGCAATGCCAAATTGAATGACTGGTCGTGCTGCACGATAGTCTCATCGAGAGACGAGAGCAAAACATAAGTTTGATCTGTCGTGTCGATAGGAGCAACAATCAGTCCATGATACTTGCGAGTATTACAACCAACAATAGTGGTACTCATATAGCCACCACGACGATCAGTTGCAAGCATTTCACGTTGAAGTGAATACTCCAAGTTTCCAAGTTCCCGTTTGTCAAATGTTAATCCAGGCATAATATTTTTAGTAAGATTTTACAAGAAGTAACGTAAAGATACAAAAAATTTATCAAATTGTGCATCTTTTTTTGAATTTTTTATCAAACAAAGCGGTTTGGACGTAAAATAACACCCAAACCACCTATTTATGATAGTTTATCGTATAGTTACGACAAGGATTCTCAACAACCTATAAAGGTTTATTTGACTTTAGCACCATTTTACCAGAGCAAAGTCCATGCGGTGAGCAAGCTTCTCGTTCTTAGGGAAGATTCGGATTGCAATATCAAATATACCGGTCTTTCGTGGGGTATATTCGAGAGTATAAACAACCTTACTATTCTCAACCTTAGTCTGAACAAATGGCAGAGAGTAATCTACATTTGCTGCCTGATTTGCAACCATTGGCTTAGCCACTACAAGCTCTACGCCAATATCCTCAGCATTGAGGTTTGCAATATCCAGAGCAACCTCGAAACGATACTGTTCACCTACATAGAGTGCCTCCTTATCAACACGTACACGCTCTACGTTAAGCACCTTAACATTATCCCAAGCTGCTGAAACCTTACGCTTCCATGCCGCAATCTCACGAGCCAAGATATAGTTGTTGGCAACCATTGTATTCTTACGCTCTGCAAGTGAGTTGTAGAAACGCTCCTCGTAGTCAGTAAGCATACGGTTTGTTGTGAAGTTAGATGCGATATCTGCTACACAGCTCTTAATAGCCTTACACCACTTTGTAGGGATGTTCTTCTCGTTACGCTCATAATACATAGGAACAATCTGCTCCTCGATAGTGGTATAAATCATCTCGGCGTCAAGGTCGTTCTGGTAGCTCTGGTCGGTAAATGTGCGCTCCATAGGAAGCATCCAACCTGCGCCCTCCTTGTAGCCCTCAACCCACCATCCGTCGAGAACTGAGAACTGCATAACACCGTTCATTACGCACTTCTCTCCAGATGTACCTGATGCCTCAAGTGGTCGTGTAGGGGTATTGAGCCATACATCCACACCTTGAACCATACGACGAGCAAGCTCCATATCGTAGTTCTGCAAGAAGATAACCTTACCCACAAACTCAGGCATGAGTGAAACCTCAACAATTCTCTTAATCAAATCCTGACCCGGCTTATCGTTTGGATGCGCCTTACCGGCGAAGATAAACTGTACAGGGTGCTCAGGGTTATTTACAATCTTTGACAGACGCTCAAGGTTTGTAAAGAGCAGGTGTGCTCGCTTATAAGTTGCGAAACGACGTGCAAAACCGATAGTAAGCACCTCTGGCTTGATACCCTCTGAAACCTGTACAAGCTGGCGTGGAGAGTCAAAACGAACCTGTGAAGGGTCAGTATAACGACGCTTAATAGTCTTGATGAGTCGCTGCTTAAGGAACATACGCTCATTCCACAACTCCTCGTCTGAAATATTGTTCATCTTCTGCCATGCAGGGATGTTGTACTGATGGCCCTCAAAGCCCTCTGGGAAGTACTTCGCATAGAGGCGACGCATATTAGATGCAGTCCAAGTAGGATAGTGTACACCATTTGTTACATAACCGATGTGAAGCTCATTCTTGAAATATCCAGGCCACATATTGCCCAAAATATCCTTAGATACCTCTCCGTGGAGCCAAGATACACCATTAACCTCCTGAGATAAGTTACAAGCCAAAACTGACATTGAGAACTTCTCGTTTACATCATTTGGATTAACCTTTCCCAAGTTAATAAACTGATCCCAAGTAATACCGAGTACATCCGGATAGTGAGACATGTACTGACGAATCATTGACTCAGGGAATGCATCATGACCTGCTGGAACAGGTGTGTGGGTTGTAAAGAGCGATGAGCTGCGAACAACCTCCAATGCCTCAGAGAATGAGAGTTTCTGACGGCCGATGAAGTTGCGGATACGCTCAAGACCGATAAATGCAGCATGACCCTCGTTGCAGTGATATACATCCTGCTTAATACCCATCTTATTGAGGGCACGGATACCACCTACACCAAGCAAGAGCTCCTGCTTAAGACGGTTCTCCCAATCACCACCATAGAGGTAGTGTGTTACCTGACGATCCTCCTCAAGGTTTGCCTCATAGTCTGTATCGAGCAGGTAGAGTGCTGTTCGACCTACCATGCAACGCCATACACGAGCATAGAGTGTACGACCAGGGAATGCAACCTGAACTGTTATCCAGCTACCATCCTCATCACGAACAGGAGAGATAGGGAGCTTGAAGAAGTTCTGTGGCTCATAAACTGCCTCCTGTGCACCCTGTGCAGAGAGGCGCTGTGTGAAGTAGCCATAACGATAGAGAAGACCAACTGCTACCATTGGTACATTCTTATCAGATGCCTCCTTAAGGTAGTCGCCTGCAAGGATACCAAGACCGCCTGAATAGATTTTAAGGGTGTGGTGCAGACCGTACTCCATAGAGAAGTATGCAATCTTCGGAGTCTGCTCCTTTGGAGCCTCATTCATATACTCCTGGAACTGAGAATAGACCTCCCCGAGCTTTGTGAGGAACTCTGTATCCTGCTCCAACTCAGACAAACGCTCAATAGAGAGCTTGTCAAGCAGTGCAATAGGGTTACGATTTACCTCTACCCACAAATTTTTGTCAATATACTCAAAAAGGTCGCGTGCACCAAGAGTCCAACTCCACCAAAGGTTTCTTGACAACTCCTCAAGTGGACGAAGCACCTCTGGAAGAGACTTCTCAACCATAACACGCTGCCATGATGGACGCTCAGCAAAGAGCTGCTGGCGAACAAAGTTAATCTGCTCTGTCTTTGAGCCACCATCACCAAGAACGGCACGGTTTGTACGAGCTACACAGCTCTCGATAGCTACTTGATAAGCCTTCTGGTAACGCTTAAAGAGGTTTTTCCACAAAGCCAACTTTGAAACATCATATACAGAAGCACGAATCTCTGCAACCTCTTGCTCAAGGCGTGATGCAAACTGCTGAATGGTAAGTGCAATCTCTGCTGCTGCCTGTGAGCTGTTTGTATCGTTACGCTCAATAACGGTAACGCCCTCGTGGTCCTCAAGACCTGCTGCCCACACACCAAAACCGGCAAGAGTAGTTGTGATTGTAGGAACAGAGAAGGCTATAGACTCAAGCGGAGTATATCCCCATGGCTCATAGTATGATGCAAAGACTGTAAGGTCCATACCAACAAGCAACTCATAGTAGTTCTTGTTGAAAATGCCATCATTCTGGTTGAGATATGTTGGAACAAAGATAACCTTAACCTTAGACTCTGATGTATCAAGACCATACTCAGAGATAGCCTTTACAACAGGGTCCCATGACTGATTGTCAAGATAGTGTGTTGAGTTCTTGTACTGTGATGGGTCAATAGCCTTGCTATTATCCTTCAAATATGCCTGAAGGTCGGTTCTTGCACCATGATTTGCAGCAGGAACGGTTACGTATGCTAAAATCTGCTTCTCAACATTTGACTCAGACAGACGCTTGAGCGACTCAAAGAATACATCCAAACCCTTATTATGGAACTCATAACGGCCACTTGTTCCAACAATAAGCGGCTCTGACTCGAACTTACAACCCAGGCATGCCTCAGCAACCTCAATCATTGCCTTACGAGCCTCTGCACGCTTGGTGTCGTACTCTGCACCACTCCAGACAAAATCATTCTCAAAACCATTAGGAGTAACAATGTCAACCTCCTTACCGAGCAAATGCTTACACTCACGAGCTGTAATATCACTCACCGTAAGGAAAGCATCGTGATACATTGCACCCATCTTCTCAATAGAGTGCTTTGCTGTTACGTTGAACTGACGAGCAAGGTCATCTGCGTTGAACTTTGACAGATTACCATAGAGTGGCAGGTTGTTTCCTGCAATACAACGACCCATAACAGTTGCATGGGTTGTCATAACTGTAGCTACATAAGGAGAGTTCTGACGAAGATAGAGACCTCCTGAGCAGCTCATCCACTCGTGGAAGTGAGCAACAACCTTATCTGTTGCCACTGCAATATTCTCAACATAAGATGCAATTACCTGACCTGCAATATGACCAAACAATACAGGTTCTACATAGTCCCACTGACCTGAGAGTGAGTCAACATGATAGTTATCCCAAAGACTCTTCAGAATCTCATCTTTCTGAGAGAAGTGGGTTGTAAAATCAATAAGAATTGCCAATGGCTTACCAACAATATTCCAACGTCCTATACGAACACGGATACCCTCATTATAGAGCTGCTGACGCCATGCGCGGAGGAGAGTTGCATCCTCCTCAAACTCGCTATTTCCATTGTCCTGTGAGAAGTCGGGACCAATAACAATATACTTATCGCCCAACAACTTTGTTACCGTAAGTGCTTTTGTGGCTACAACGGTATGAATACCGCCCACTTTGTTGCACACCTCCCAACTTACCTCAAAAAGAGTATCGGGAGTAAACTTCTTTTCACTCATAATTATCTGATATTTTGTACTTTTCTCAAAATTTTCGGCGCAAAGATAGTACTTTACATTTAATTTTGAAAGTTTTATTAAAAATTTTTAATAATTTTTACCTATATTATAAATATTACACCTCAAACAACTCTGCTATAATTGCGTCAGAGACCAAAAAATGCTCTGGTGGAACAGACAATCGACTGCCACTCTTAACAAGCCAACCAGCAGAGACAAATCTCTCTGCGGCTTTTGTAATTCGCTTAGCCTCATCTTCAGACCAACGCTCAGCAATAGTGTTAGTATCAATGCCTTCAACCCTGCGAAGGCTAACCATAACATACTCATTCAGTGCATCTTGACTACTCAAACACTCTGAGCCATACTCAACCTTTTCAACATAACACTCCACGCTCTGCTCACACCAGCGTCTTATCCCGCCTGCAAAAGAGTGAGCCCCAGGGCCTATGCCGAGATACTCATCTGACTTCCAATATGAGGAGTTATGGGCAGAACGGAAACCTTCTTTGGCAAAATTACTAACCTCATAGTGCTCAAAACCCGCTGCAACAAGGCGAGAGTGGACTGCTGCAAACTCAGCCTCACTGCACTCCTCTGTTACCTGACCCATCTCCCCCTTGGCAAACAATCTGCCAAAACGTGTTGCCGGCTCGATGGTCAGATGATATGCAGAGATATGCTGTATATCCAGAGCAAGTATGCCATCTAATGTTCTTTCAAGGCTCTGTCCACAATAGCCATCCACACCAAATATCACATCGACAGATATATTGTTAAACCCACTCTGTTTGAGTCGATTGACAGCAGCTACAGCCTGCTCTGCAGAGTGTCTGCGACCCATAAACTCAAGACACTGATTATCAAGAGATTGTATGCCGAGTGAGACTCTGTTAATGGCAGTTTCTGACAGTGCTTGAACATACTGTTCTGTAACATCATCTGGATTGACCTCAACTGTTATCTCTGTCAGCTGAGAGGTGTCAAAGAGTTGGGCTGCACGCTCTATAAATCGTTGCAGGATTTGAGGAGGAAGTAACGAAGGTGTTCCGCCACCAAAATATATTGTGCGAATACTCTTATCGGTCAAAAAATCTGCCTGCTCAACAAGCTCTCGCTCCATCTGTGCAACAACAGGCTCAATATAACGCAACTTCACGCTACGCATAAAGTCGCAATAACCACACAATCTTTTACAGAAAGGGATATGAAAATATAGAGCTGCCATAGGACAAAAGTAACCATTTTTGTTACTTTTACAAAATCGTGTAAATATTTCATTGTGAATAGTCATATTTACCCTATGACCGGTCAAAATATGGGGATAGTAAAGCTCCTTATTCTGCTTAATAAGCAGTTTTTTTTGTTTTATAACGAAAATTTACAAATTTTCTCTGTTATTTTTTTCACAATTCAAAAATTAGCAATATCTTTGCATCGGGAAAAAAGGGGCTTATGCGAAGGGCTTCTTTATTTGGGAAATTAAACAGGAAAATTAAGAGGTTAAATCACTAAATATCAAAAAACTATGGCTTTTAAGAAAGAAGATTTATTGAAGTATGGCATCTCAGGTACAACTGAGGTTGTTTACAATCCATCTTACGAGGTTCTCTTTGAGGAGGAGACTAAAGAGGGTCTGACCGGTTTTGACAAGGGTCAGCAGACTGAGCTTGGTGCTGTAAATGTAATGACCGGTGTCTATACAGGTCGTTCTCCTAAGGACAAGTTCATCGTTATGGACGAGAACTCTAAGGATACCGTATGGTGGACTTCTGAGGAGTACAAGAATGACAACAAGCCTTGCTCTGAGGAGTCTTGGGCAGCTCTTAAGGCTATCGCTCAGAAGGAGCTCTCTGACAAGCGTCTGTTCGTTGTAGATGGTTACTGCGGCGCTAACGAGGATACTCGTATGGCTGTTCGTTTCATCATGGAGGTTGCTTGGCAGGCTCACTTTGTTAAGAACATGTTCATCCGCCCAACTGAGGCTGAGCTTGAGAACTTCGAGCCTGATTTCGTAGTTTACAACGCTTCTAAGGCTAAGGTTGAGAACTACAAGGAGCTGGGTCTTAACTCTGAGACAGCTGTAGTATTCAACATCTCATCTCGTGAGCAGGTTATCATCAACACTTGGTATGGTGGTGAGATGAAGAAGGGTATGTTCTCTATGATGAACTACTACCTTCCACTTAAGGGCATCGCTTCTATGCACTGCTCTGCAAACACTAACGAGAAGGGCGAGACTGCTATCTTCTTCGGTCTCTCTGGTACAGGTAAGACTACCCTCTCAACTGATCCTAAGCGCCAGCTTATCGGTGATGACGAGCACGGTTGGGATGACAACGGTATCTTCAACTTCGAGGGTGGTTGCTATGCAAAGGTTATTAAGCTTGACAAGGAGTCTGAGCCAGATATCTACAACGCTATCCGTCGCAACGCTCTTCTTGAGAACGTAACTGTTGACGCTGAGGGTAAAATCGACTTCAACGATAAGAGCGTAACCGAGAATACTCGTGTTTCTTATCCAATCGACCACATCGAGAACATCGTTCGCCCTAAGTCTGCTGCTCCAGCTGCGAAGAATGTTATCTTCCTCTCTGCTGACGCATTCGGCGTACTCCCTCCAGTATCTATCCTTACTCCAGACCAGACTCAGTACTACTTCCTCTCTGGCTTTACTGCTAAGCTCGCAGGTACAGAGCGTGGTATTACAGAGCCTACTCCAACATTCTCTGCTTGCTTCGGTCAGGCTTTCCTTGAGCTTCACCCAACAAAGTATGCTGAGGAGCTTGTTAAGCGTATGGAGAAGAGTGGCGCTAAGGCATATTTGGTAAACACAGGTTGGAATGGTACAGGTAAGCGTATCTCTATCCGCGATACTCGTGGTATTATCGACGCTATCCTTGACGGTGCTATCCTTGAGGCTCCTACCAAGACTATCCCTGTATTCAACTTCGAGGTTCCAACATCTCTTCCAGGCGTTGACCCTGCAATCCTCGACCCTCGCGACACTTACGCAGACGTTAAGGAGTGGGAGACAAAGGCTGCTGACCTTGCTGGCCGTTTCATCAAGAACTTCGGTAAATATACAACAAACGAGGCTGGTAAGGCTCTTGTAGCTGCTGGTCCTGTTCTTGAGTAATCTCGAACAATTTCTATAACAAGTGAGAGTCCAATAATTTGGGCTCTCATTTTTTATTAAGAGATGTTTTATAAATTAGGTCGAGCTATTTTGAGCCGATTTCTTATTTATTACAAAGGCGCAATACGTCGTAAAAAATAAGACAGATAACAACATAAGTTCAAAAGAGACCGAAATATAATCTTCAGCCAACGAAATACTTATTTACTAATTTATAGAACACCCCTTATCATACAAAAAAAATTACTACCTTTGTGCATCATATATACCTCAAAAAGATGAAAAGCGATTTTTTGGTAATTGGCTCAGGTTCTGCTGGTCTTAGTTTTGCTCTCAAAGCTGCAAAGCATGGAAAAGTAACCATCGTAACCAAAGGAGAGTTGGTAGAGTGCAACACCAACTATGCACAGGGCGGCATTTGCTCTGTAACTTATCTACCCGACACATTCGAGAAACACATTGAAGATACGCTTATTTGCGGAGCCGGAAAGTGCGACAGAGAGGCTGTAGAGCTTGTTGTACGTAATGCTCCGGAGGCGGCAAAAGACCTTATCGAGTGGGGTACACGTTTTGACAAAAAAGAGGATGGTCGTTTTGACCTACACCGTGAGGGAGGCCACTCAGAGCATCGTATTCTCCACCACGAAGACCTTACAGGTGCCGAGATAGAGCGTGCTCTTATTCAGAGCGTTAAAGAAAACCCAAACATCACTGTTTTAGAGCACCATTTCGCCATTGACCTACTTACACAGCATCATCTTGGAGAGATTGTTACTCGCCACACAAGAGGTCTTGCTTGTTTTGGTGCCTATGTTCTCGACACAGAGACAGAGCAGATAAAGACTATCTTGGCCAAGTTCACTATCGTCGCTGCCGGAGGTTGCGGAAATATATACAACACAACAACAAACCCTATAGTTGCTACCGGCGACGGTATTGCAATGTGCCACAGAGCTAAGGCGATAACTAAGAATATGCAGTATATCCAGTTCCACCCTACAGCTCTCTACCACCCCGGCGAGCGCCCTTCATTCCTCATCACAGAGGCGATGAGAGGCTATGGCGCAATTCTAAAACTCCAAAATGGCAAGGAGTTTATGGATAAGTATCATCCGATGAAATCCCTCGCTCCTCGTGATGTAGTAGCCCGTTCTATAGACCATGAGCTCAAGATTAGAGGTGAGGAGTTTGTATATCTAGATGTTACACACATGCCTGCCGAGCAGACTAAGCAACACTTCCCTAACATCTACGAGAAGTGTATCTCTATAGGCATTGATATCACCAAACAGATGATTCCTGTATGCCCTGCGGCTCACTACTGCTGTGGAGGTGTGGTGGTAGATAGTAATGGAGAGTCATCTATTCGCCGACTCTATGTCCTGGGCGAGAGCTCTTGTACAGGCCTGCACGGAGCAAACCGTCTCGCCTCAAACTCTCTTACCGAAGCTGTTGTGTATGCCGACAGAGCTGCAAAGCATACAGCTACACTCTTCGAAAAAGTCGATTTCCAAGAGGGTATTCCTGATTGGGACTTCGAGGGTACTGCCGAGGCTGAAGAGATGGTACTTGTCCTCCAAAATCGTCGTGAGTTGCAGACAATCATGTCAAACTATGTGGGTATTGTACGCTCCAATCTACGCTTAGAGAGAGCTATGAAGCGTCTGGCAATCATCTGGCAGGAGACCGAAGGCCTATACAACCGCACAAAACCTTGTCGTGAACTATGCGAGCTGAGAAATATGACTACTGTAGCTTATCTTACAATAAAGCAGGCTCGTGAGTGCAAAGAGTCTGTAGGTCTGCACTACACTATAGACTATCCGCCTCAAAACAACTTGAAATAACTAAATGTATAAATATATAAGGTAGAACACCAATACAATGACTTTACAAGAGGAGATTACACGAAGAAGAACATTTGCCGTCATTGCTCACCCGGATGCAGGAAAGACCACACTGACAGAGAAACTTTTGCTCTTTGGTGGTGCTATTCACGTCGCAGGTGCAGTAAAAAGTAATAAGATAAAAAAGGGCGCTACATCCGACTTTATGGAGATTGAGCGACAGAGAGGTATCTCAGTGGCTACATCCGTAATGGGGTTCGAATATAAGGGTATCAAAATCAATATCCTTGACACCCCAGGCCACGAGGACTTTGCTGAGGATACATACAGAACTCTCTCAGCCGTAGATGCCGTTATTATCGTTATTGACGGCGCAAAGGGTGTTGAGTCCCAGACCCGTAAACTGATGAATGTGTGCCGCATGCGCAACACCCCCGTTATGGTCTTTATAAACAAACTTGACCGCCCTTGTAAAGACCCATTTGACCTGCTTGACGAGGTAGAAAAAGAACTTCAAATCAGAGTGCGACCTTTAGCATTCCCTATCTCCAGCGGACCTACCTTTAAAGGCGTATATAACCTCTATGAACACAATATAAACCTATTTACATCTGACGAGCGCCAAACCGCAGATGCTCAAACTGTGCAGTTTGACGATATCAGCTCCCCAGAGCTGGATAACCTCATCTCCGAAAGATATGCAAACCAACTTCGTGAAGATGTGGAGATTGTAGAGGGCGTCTATGAAGAGTTTGACCGTGAACAATATTTAGAGGGTCGCTTAGCTCCCGTATTCTTCGGCTCAGCTGTAAACAACTTCGGCGTACGTGAACTTTTAGAGTGCTTTATCCGTATAGCCCCATCCCCTCGATTCGCCACTACTCAAACACGTAACGTAGAGCCTAATGAGCCAAAAATGAGCGGCTTTATCTTCAAAATACACGCCAATATGGACCCTAACCATAGAGACCGTATCGCCTTTATGAAGATATGCTCAGGTACATTCGAGCGAAATAAAAACTACCTCCACGTGCCAAGCGGCAAAAGCATGAAGTTCTCATCCCCTACTGCATTTATGGCCGAAAAAAAGTCAGTTATCGACTTCGCATACCCTGGCGATATCGTAGGTCTGCACGATACAGGTAACTTCAAAATCGGAGATACATTCACCGAAGGCGAAAAACTCAAATTTACCGGCATCCCTTCTTTCTCCCCAGAGATGTTCCGATATATCGAAAATGCCGACCCTATGAAGTTTAAACAACTCGCAAAAGGTATCGACCAACTTATGGACGAAGGCGTGGCTCAGCTATTCGTGTCATCCCTCAATGGCCGTAAAATCATCGGAACAGTAGGCGCCCTGCAGTTCGAAGTTATCGAATACCGACTCGAACATGAGTACGGCGCTAAGTGCCGCTGGGAACCTATATCAATACATAAAGCATGCTGGATAGAGAGCGATAACGAAGAACAACTCGCCGACTTTAAACGCCGTAAACACGCTAATATGGCTAAAGATAAACACGACCGAGACGTCTTCCTCGCCGATACAGGATACGCCCTGGCCCTGGCCCAAGAAAAATTCCCAGAAATACGATTCCATTTCACCTCAGAGTTCTAAAAAATAAAATAGTACCCGCCTACAATACTGCCGAGTACCGCCCCTTTTTGAAAAAAGTGGCACCAAAAACTTTCGGCGAAACTCTGTTTCGCTTGTAGTCTGTAGCGGATTGAGGATAGCCCCTTACAGTGGCTATTACGAAAAAAGATAGTCAATCATTCGGTTTCAAGCAAG
>JAFOBG010000062.1 GCA_017381935.1 Alistipes sp. | reverse complement strand
TCAGCCAATGACAGCCCTTACAATCAATGGCAAACCTGCAACCCCTGCATCAAACGAGATTTGGTACACCTCGACAGACGGAAATATCGTCGAGCCAAACAGGACAGATGTTTTCGGCGCAAATATCGTCTCAAATACCTACGAAAATGGCAAGGGTATAATCACTTTTGACGGGGAGGTAACGAAGATTGGAGGTGCTGCATTTTATGAGTGCAGTAATATAACATCGGTAACAATGCCTGAGAGTGTAACAACATTGGGAATCAATGCATTCTCGGAGTGTACAGGTATGCAAGAGCTAATCCTGCCACATAGTATCACAAAGATTGGAGGTACATACGATGCCGGTGCGTTCCGTAATTGTACGGGAAAATTGACAATCAATTGTAATATTAATGACAGTTATTGCGATCCAAGTGATGATGAGTATAACATCTTCTATTCGGCCGATTTTACGGAGATTATTGTTGGAGATAGCGTAACTACTATCGGTAAAAATGCATTTAGAACTTGTAGTGAGTTGGTCTCTTTGACACTTGGTAATAATATTCAAACATTTGGATCTTATGCTCTCTATGGATGTTCCAAATTAACAAAAATATATGGTAGTAAAGCATCCGCAGATAATCGCTGTTGGATTGATAATGGAGTGTTATATTTATTTGCATATAGCGGATTGACATCCTATAATATTCCTGCTAATGTAACTGCAATAGGCTCTTATGCTTTTTATAACTGTTCATCACTGCAAGATGTTATTATTCCAGAAAATGTAGCATCTATTGGCTCTTACGCTTTTTATAACTGTTCATCACTACAAAACATTTATGTAAAAGCGAGCACACCTTCAACACTTGCAAACTATGTTTTTTCTAATAATGCAGATAATCTTCAATGTTATATCCCATTTGCATCTGCAGAGGCATATAATGTAGCAAACGGTTGGGAAGATCTTACGTTGGTACCATACGATTATGAAAATGGCAAAGTGTACGAACCAAAGCAAGATGCAATTACATACGATTGGTACACAACAGTAACAGATGGCATATATACAATTGATATGCCTGAAGAGTTAGTTGCTCTTTCAAAGCTAACTAATGGCGATGCAGAGGCTCTTGCGACTGTAGAAGTTGAGTCTGCTTTAACTTTTGAAGGTATGACTATTAATCTTGCAGCAGATATTGATCTGAGCGATTATTGCAGTGTACTCGCCGGCAATTGGACCCCTATAGGTACATTTAAGGGTGTATTCAATGGCAATAATCACACAATAAGCAATCTATATAGTAAAACAACTGGAAACGCAGGTCTATTTTTATCTGTATCAGGTGCAACAATCAAAGATGTAACTATTCATGGTACACTCATAAGTAGAGAGGCTAGGTATGTTGGAGGTATTGCCTCTGAAGCATCATCAACCCTATTTGAAAACTGTATTTCAGCTGTAAATATTACTACTTCAACTACAGGTTCATTCACTTGTGTCGGAGGAGTTGTAGGTTACTCTTCTAATTCAAAATATATTGCATGTCAATCTACAGGTAATATAAGTGATACTATTGATGAGTGGGAGTGGGCTAACTATGTAGGTGGTATTGTCGGTAATACAAATAATGGAGGCGATAAGTTTGTAGCATGTATGAAGCTGTCAGGAAAGGTTCATGAGGAGAAATCTCAATCCTATTCGCCTGTTGGTGGAATATTAGGCTGTGTACATAATTACTCTAATGTAAGTATTCGTTCATGTTATACCTCAATTAGTATTCTGGGACGAGAGCCTGGCCATATAACCAATATGGGATACTATGAAAACTACAATCCATCTGCAGACATTGCTAATTGCTACTACTCTGGTACTCCAACTACAAGTAAAGGTATAGGAACTCGTAATTATGGAGGTCAACACAAGTCATTCGATTATGGCACGGCAAGAAGTACAGATATTGCAGCTGAGATTGTAATAATGAACGAAGGTATTGATAGCTGGAATGCCGCAAATACTGAATGTATTTGTAATTACAAGTACGCATTGGATGAGAACAGCAAACCAAAATTGGTGAAACAAGCTGCCAACTAATTATTGGGAATCTAACACAAAATAGGCGCATATCAGTTATGAATGCGCCTATTTTATTGCTACCCTTGTAGCTTATTTGTTTAGCACTTCTCGCCAAGAGTATGGGCGAATAACAGGCTTAGTATGCTCTACAGGTCGCATCACCATTGGTTCAGAGAGTGGCTTGATAGCAGAACTCTTGCGATTTACAGCATCATAAGCAACGAATGTCTCATAGTCATATTGCCAACTTGTGCCATGAGCCAATTTATGCAGTCGGTAGTATATCGCTTCACGAGACGGAGCGTTAAAGCCATCCGTATTATGGCGCATAATACTATTGTCGGTAGGTCGCCAAACGCCCCTCCAATATGTACTTGCACCCTCAAATGCGCCTAAACCATCGTACTTATATCGGCTGTCGGCTATAAACTTAGCCCACTTAATTTTCGAAGTATCTGATGTGAAATCTGTATTTTTCCACCAACCAAATGGCTCTAACACTCTAAGGTCTGCAATTGCAGATGATGAGATGCGTCCATTCTCTTCATAAGCATACTCGTCATTAAGCTTGGCAAAGCCATGTCCGCATGCCTCATGAGTTAAGACCTGAGTGAGTGCCGCATCGTCAATTCCTACAGGGAAGTAAGAGACAGATATACCCTGAGAGTGGTCGTTATTAAATGTGGCATTAGATGACCAACCGTCCGGATAATACATGTAACATGTACCTGCATAACGTGTAGAGTTGAGCATTACGATAATCGTTGCATTGTCAAGGCGTGAATAGTCAATAGCCTCCAAAGCATACTGCATTGCCGTTTGGTCATTCCCGCCAACCTCTGTGCCCTCACCAAAGTATGACTCCATAGCAGTCTTATAATTGTTACCAAAGCCCTCATTCTTTGATACTACGGTAACGTAATAGACATTAAATAGATTACGAAAACTCTTGTATGGTTCCTCACTGAAGAATGCCTCCATAGCCTTTCGCATTGTAGCCTCATAGGTACCATTGGCAATAAGACGATCTGAGTAACCGTCTCCCATAAGGACTATATCGATGCCATTGCCGATACTCGCCTTTTGGAGTTGTGTACTTTGGCCATCTTTTGAGTAATCTTTACTCTCGTATTCAGGATTGGCCCAGATATTCTCAATAATACTCTCAACCTCCGTCATAGAGATAGTGCCACTTAGTGCAGAGGAGTAGAGTAACTGCTTATCAGGGCCAAAGAGCGTGATTGAAGGGAGAGTACTTGTAGGATAATATCCATATCCAGGTCTAAAACTATTGTCTAAAGATGCGAGCTGAGGATAGGTTTTCCAAGGGAAAAATGCATAGCCTCCATTAATCTCAAGGTTGTTGTAGAAGTACTCAGTTGTCCATGCAAGAACCTCCAAACCCATACTTGCATAGTCATAGTAAAGATAATATACATCAGAAAAGTAGTCATTAAGACAGTTCTCATCCCAACCATAGAACAAAACAGCCTTTTTCCCATTCCAGACACTCTGAGAGTCGATTGTAAGCCCATCTGTATCATTTATTGTAAATTGAGGAAACTGAATATCTGCTTTGTTGTATGTCAAATTATTCATTGCGAGTATATCGCCCCATAAATATTGCCACATATGGTGAGTAAGTACACTTTGAGGAACGGCTCCAATCAATTTGTTGCCTCCAATACGTAGATACTTACAATTATCCATTAAAACATGTAATGACGAAGGTATTGTGCCAATCAAATTATTTCCAAAAAGGTCAATGCCGACAACATATCCCTCTTCATCGGTTGTAACACCCTGCCATGAAGATACAGACGCAGAGGTACACCAATTGCTCTTTTTCCTCCAATTCTTACCGTTTGTAGAGTTGTATAAATCAACAAGTGCGCTGCGCTCAAGTTCATGACGCAGTGTCTGGTAATCCAAAGTCTCCATCGGTAGGATGGTGTTACGAGTGATATTTATAATCTTATTTGTACTTTTGCTAATATTGCTTCCTGAGGTGCAATGAGCTGTAATAGATATGCCATTTTTAAACTGCTGAGGAGCTAAGGCAAAGTAGAAGGTTGTCTTCTTATCTTTTTTTAGCTCTACGCCCTGCTGACAGTCAAGTGTAATCACACTCTTTCCACCCTCAGCAAAGCTAAGTTCCATTGTCTCAATATTAATTGATGCAGCACCTGCTATCGTCTCGCCTGAGTTGCCACGAAGTTCAATGCTTTCAATAGTCTGTTCGCCTGTAAAAGAGATACATAAGTAGCCACATATATTCTTAAGATGTATATTCTCAGATGTGGAAATACCAAGCATAATATTGGCTCCTAAACCATAACTATCTTTAGAGTATATTTGGGTATCAGCAACAGAGGTATTGAGAGTATTGCCAATAAGAGAATTATTCTGGCTGTAAGGATATAGAGATACTATTTTATCGGTTGTATTTGCCTGCGCAAAACTCTTGTCTTTACGAATAAGCGCTCCATGAGTATCTCCTGTATTGCCGATAAATCGCCAACACTCATTTGACTCAGAGTTGTAAAATACGGAGAGTTCATCCCCTGCTGTCCATACAGTCTTTACACTTTGGTTGAGTAAAATTCTACTCTCCTCTTCTACGGAAATATAGAGTTTGGTGCTATTATTTTGCATAGATAGCTCAGACTCTTTAGTACAAGAAGTTAATAGTAAAATAAGAGTTGTGATTGCCCAAAAGTTTCTCATAAGATATAAATTTTTACAAAGGTAATTATAATTTTTGTTTTTTTGCTATTTCTCCATTATCTTTGTTATATGAAGTATGCTTTAGTAACAGGAGCTTCATCAGGTATTGGAGCACGATTTGCCCATCATTTAGCAGCCGAAGGGCATAATATTATTATTGTTAGCAACCAATTAGAGGCAAGTGAGCAGGTTGCTGCTCAAATTAAGCAACAGTATAATGTAGATGTGCGTTGGCTGATAGTGGATTTGTCGGAAAAAGATGCGGCACAAAATGTATATAATCAGGCTACAGAGATTGGAGAGGTTGATATACTTATCTCTAATGCCGGTATTCTCCATTTTGGTAAATTGCTCAATACTACTACTCAATATATAGATCTTATTGTAAATCTACATTGTATAACCACGACAAAACTCTCACTCCTTTTTGGACACTATATGGCAGAGCGAGGCTGTGGTAAAATACTCATAGTCAGCTCAATGACTGCATGGACTCCATTTCCGACAATGTCGCTTTATGGTTCAACGAAGGTCTATTTAAAGAGTTTTGCTCAGTCGCTATGGTATGAACTTAAAGGATGTGGAGTAAGTGTTACAACACTCTTCCCCGGAGCTGTTGATACACCTCTATACAACTTAAGCAGTGGCAAACGTAAATTGTTTAGGGCATTAGGCATAATGTTGTCGGCAGACAGAGTGGCCCGTAAGGGACTGCGAGCCATGAAGCATGGTTGTAGAGTTGCTATTCCTGGATTGTTTACAAAACTTGTGGTCGCTATCTGCTATATATTTCCTGCGCATCTGCTGCTGCCCATAATGAAAATACCTGCTATACGAAGAATTTTAGATAAAATATAAACCAACTAATCAGATATGAAACGATTTATCCTGCTATCACTTATTCTGCCTCTATTTATCTCTTGTAACAGAGAACCTGCGCAGATTATTACAACAACCCAGGCTATTGCCGATGGAGAGTGGCAATGCTTTAGACGAGAGTTTACACTACTCTCAGGGGAAAATGCAAGCCTTAAAATTGCTGCAGATACAAAGTATTGGCTCTTTGTTAATGGAGAACTTGTCGTAAAGGAAGGTGGCCTAAAAAGAGGACCGAATCCAAATGATAGCTATTGTGATGTCTTTGATAGCTTACCGAACTTGAAGATAGGTCGTAATACAGTTGCAGTGTTAGTTCAATACTATGGACGTAACTCGTTTAGCCATAAGCCTTCAGCAACTGCTGGCCTATACTTTGAATTAGATACAAAATATGGCCGTGTGGTTAGTGATGATACTTGGAAAGCGATTCGTTATGATGCATTTTGGGCTCCTGCTGACGAAAATCCAAAGGGAGCTAAGTTCTATCGTCTGGCAGGTGCAAATGTAGGATATGATGCTCGTAAGGCTGTTGATTTTGCATCCGGTGATTTTGACGATAGTGGTTGGGATAATGCAGTTGAAGTGTCGGCTAAAGATGCCGAGTGGGGAGAGTTTATTGCTCGCCCTATTCCTCAATGGCGTTGGAGTGAATTGCAGTCATATACAAGCATTACGACTAATGAAGAGGGTGCGATAGAGGGTAAATTGCCATACAATGCACATGTAACCCCATATATTCGCCTTAAAGCTAAGGCTGGCCAGAGAATTGTAATGTGTACTGACGACTATTGGATTGGCCCTGCAAGAAGTTTCTATACTGAGTATATCACGTGTGATGGCGAGCAAGAGTTCGAGACACCTATTTGGGCAAATGGTCATTCGGTGTTATACTATGTTCCTCAGGAAGTTGAAGTGATTGATGTAAAGTATCGTGAAAGTGGTTATGATAGTGATTTTAGAGGTAGCTTTACCTGCGACAATGACTTCTGTAACAAATTGTGGGAGAAGGCGCAAAGAACACTCTATGTAACAATGCGAGATAACTATATGGATTGTCCTGATAGAGAGCGTGCTCAGTGGTGGGGTGATGTAGTTGTTGAACTTGGAGAAGCGGGTTATGTATTTGACTCTAAAGCACATCTACTGACTCGAAAGGCTATACTTGAACTAATGAATTGGCAACAGCCTAATGGCGTTATAGCCTCACCTTGTCCAGGATGGTATAAGAGTGAGTTGCCATGTCAGATGCTTGCAAGTGTCGGATATTACGGCTTTTACACCTACTATATGCTTACAGGCGATAGTCAAACGATAGCTGACATCTACCCTCGTGTGCGTAAATATCTGTTTGAGGTATGGGAACCAGGTAATAGTGGCCTTGTGCCGGTGCGCCGAGGTGGTTGGTATTGGGGCGATTGGGGCAAAAATATCGATAAGGAGGTGCTACAGCAGTGTTGGTATGCTGTTGCTCTTAAAGGTTTTGCTCAGATGGCTCGTATAACAGGTCATCGTAGCGATGCAATGATGGCTGAGCAGATGTTGGACAAGATGTACTACTCTTTCAATGATAAATATTGGAATGAGGAACTACAACACTATAAGACCCCTAAATATAAAGATGTGCCAGATGATAGAGCACAAGCAATGGCAATTCTTGCAGGTTTTGTTCCAAAAGAGCGCTACCCTATTATGAAGGAGTTTTTTGCTAAATATCACAATGCAAGCCCCTATATGGAGAAGTATGTTCTTGAGGCTATGTGTCGTATGGGTTATTATACTGAGGCGCTTGAGAGAATGGAGCGTCGTTTCGGAGATATGGTTGCATCCGAGCATACAACCCTTTGGGAGGGCTGGGAATATACCGGCGGCAAAGGTATGACCTATAAGAGTGGTAATGGAACGTATAACCACGCTTGGAGTGGTGGTGGACTGACTGTATTGTCTCAATTTATAGCAGGCATAGAGCCATTAACACCTGCATTTGAGACCTTTACCGTATCTCCAAATCTTGCTACATTGAATATGGTTGAGTCTGTAGTACCAACTAAGTTTGGCAATATCGAGATGCGTGCAGATAAAAGAGATCCACATCTGACTATTGATTTAACCGTTCCTCAAGGTGCAACAGCTAAAGTTATTGCACCTCAGGGATATAAAACTTTGAATTGTGATGGCAATTCTGCTCCAACATTAACACTTACATCAGGCCAATATACTATTGTAGCAGAGTAAAAATAAGATAATATGAAACAACGAGTACTTTTTGGCAACTATTATTTTATTTTAACTTATTGATTTTCAGTGTTGGTTTTTACGAAAATTGCGAAATCCTACATAGAAGACTACATGGAGGTTGTGGTTAAATCCATTTCCCGACGAGTAAAATCTGTATAGCAGTTTTGAAAGTACGGCTCTGAAATCGAGCATCTTCCGCTGATGCGGTATGAATAAAACAAAATGGTGCGTGACGGGACTACATCGTTCCCTACACGCACCAATTTTTGTGTATAGACTAATCTCTTACTTCTTGCTCAAACTTAAGATAACAGTGAAAGTCTCGAAAGTATCCATAAACTCCTTCTCGAGTGCGGCAATCTGAGCGGCATCGAGCTTCAAGCCTTCGTTCTCCTTCTCTACGAGGTCAACCATACCACCCAACCAAGCTGCCTGCTTCGGGATGATGATGAAAAGACGGTCGCCATCCTCATCAGGGAACGAAGTTGCATTCACCTTATAAGTATCGCTGCCTTCGTAGAGGTTGAAGACAAGGTTGTTGCCATTCAGGGTGTAATTCTTTACCTTTGCCTCACCCTCCATTGTGTGGTTGAGTTTGCCATCAGCAGCGAAAGTCGCATCTGCAAAGAACTTCTTCATCACGTCAATAATACGGTCTCCGTGCATAGCATCAATAGAGATAGAGTTCTGACCATTGAAAGTTACACCTTCGGGAAGTTGAAGAGCACTCTTACCCTCAGCTGGAACAACTCTTGCTGCTGAATTGAGGTAAGAGTAGTTACCCTTGATATCGAATTGCTCTTTCATGCGGTATGCTACAAATCCAGGAATCGAAGGGTCTGAAGAATTCGTTCCGCCAATGTAAGTTAATGTCTCGTTGGTTACTTCAATTGTGTTTGTTACTTCAAATGTAGAACCATCTTCTGCTATGTAACTATCAATAAGTTTATTGCCTTCTACTCGATATTTACCTGATAAATCAAGCCAACCTAAAGTCGCGTCAATATAGCCAACAGTTAAGTGATTTCCTGTTGCATCAATGTTGTGGAACAAACTTCCCTCTGGAGAAAAGCTATACCACTTACCCACGATAAGCTGTGGATAGTCCTTATAAGGATCCACCTCATCATCGTTCTCACAACTGCTCATAGCGAAGCTGAGCATCACAGCCACGAGGGCCATTCCAATCATTCTGAATGTCTTCATAATTACTCTTTTTTTAATTGTTATGTTTATTGATATGTAAGCACAAAAAGGGCGTTACGGCTCACGATAAGCCATAACGCCAACTATAAGATGGTGTATATCCTCTAACTATCTGACTATTAGAATATTGAGTAATGGGGGGGGGTATTTGTGGCACACGATGCAACTACTGCATAAGAGGTGCAGTTCACAGCATTGCGGTATGACGCCAAAAAGTTATTCATAGCCCAAGTCACTCAATTTCAATGTGTAAAGGTAATACTTTTTTTGATACGATGTATCACAAAAAGTGATTTTTTATCTTAATTATACTTAATTTATACTACATAGAAGACTACACGCAAAGAGAAAAATTGTGGGTCAAGAGGTTTTTGCACAAAAAGTCGTTTCACAACGCAAATGTCTAATGCAATGTATATCAACGAAATAGGCGGTGAATTTTATTTCACCGCCGAAAAAGTGCTATCTTCGCGGTCTGCCTCGGAAATATTTGTCGTTCTCCTGCGGCAAATGGCATTCTTGAGGATATGATTGCTCGCAGAGGTTTACAAGACCAGATTGAGGTTGACTCAGCCGGTACATATCCTGGCCATCGTGGTAATCTGCCCGATCCGAGAATGCGCCGAGCTGCAGCGGAGCGTGGATATGATTTGACGCACAGAGCACGAACTATATCTGAGGATGATTTTTACGATTTTGACATGATAATAGTTATGGATGATAATAACTATGAGCGTGTAAGTCGTTTAGTCCCAGAGCGCAAATATCTTGATAAACTATACAGAATGGTAGAGTTTACAACAGATTTTCCTGACTATAGCTACGTTCCAGACCCATACTATGAGGGCGCAGAGGGCTTTTATCTTGTTCTTAATATGCTTGAAAATGGTTGTGAGCATCTTTTAGACTATTTGACAAAGAAGAGATAACATCTGCTGTTTTTGGAATAATAGTTGCTCACTTTTGAGCATGATTGTCAAATTAGGGAGAATAATAAAGCAATATCGAAAGATAGACCAAGCGATATTGATATTAAGACTTTTAATATCGGTTTTGCTTATTGTGCATGTTGTCAGAAAAGCGCTTGATTATCAATTATTGATGGATAGTTATCCTCCACTGTTATTTAACTCTCCGAGGGCATCTTTTATAATCTTAGCTTCAGTAGAGTTGTTGTGTGCTATATCGATTTGTGCGGGGCTATGGATTAGGTTTGCCGCATTTATAATGTTGCTCGGTATTATTGTAGATATAATACTGCTCTACCCTGCTATAGGCTGGTTCGGTATTGAACGTCAAGTACTCTACGGTGTAGTTTATATATTTATGATGTTATCAGGAGCAGGAAAATATGCTTTAGATTATCATTTTACAACAAAGAGAGAGGAATATTGATAAATATTCGTATATTTGTCGTATAAAAACTAAATAGTATGAAGATAAAGATTGTTATTGTAGCTCTTTTGTTTGCTTTCTCAATAACTACGGCAGCAGCCCAGCAAATGGCCCCTATTCCACATAAAGTAAGCAATGTTACGTTGAAAGATTTAAGGGGTAATGATGTCTCGCTGCCTTATTTCGGAGAAAAAAATCTATTTATGTTCTACATTGACCCTGACACCGGTCTGACAGGTAACGATAATTACAAGTACTCGGATATTCTTGAGGAGAAGGGAGTTACTCACGGCCCAAATATGTATGGTTTTGGCGTGCTGAATTTGGCCGATACAGCTCTTCCTAAAAGTATTGTACGCACTATGACTCGTAGGCGTACTGCTAAAAATAACGGTTATGTACTTGATGACTCAAACCATTTTATCAGAGATGCTTGGCAGTTGGGTGATTGCAATGGCCGTTTCTGCTTTATGATTATTACAAAGCAGGGCGAGATTGTATTCTTCCAAAAGGAGGAGATGGGAGAAACAGAGCAGAAGGAGTTTCTTGAATTTGTTGAGCAATATCGTTAATGCGTTTTAAGGGCGTTATAACTTTTGTTTCCATTCTGCTATTCACCTTTACAGCCAGAGCGCAGAATGATAGTATCCTTGTCAATGGCAGGGATACTATACGTTATACATATACCCCTATTACTACTGAGAGTAGAGCCCGTTTGGGTAAAATATCCAACCATCTTGGGCAAAGCGTTACAAGCAAGAGTTGCGATAAAAAGTTTGATTTTACCTTTGTCGTAGCGCCCTCATACTCCAACTCTACAAGCCTTACTATTGGCGCAATGGCAGCAGGGGTATATCGTATAGACGAAAAAGAGTGCACTATACAGCCATCAACGGTATCTATATTTGCAAACGCCTCAATTATAGGTGTCTATAATGTCGGTATAGATGGTATAAACATATTCAAGGATGATAAAAACCGTCTTAAATATCGCTTATCATTTGGCTCTAACCCTTTGGATTTTTGGGGCATTGGCTACCAGGCCGCAAAAGAGAATAGTCCGCTGCAATATCGGTCAAACAAGCGACAAATAGAGGTTAGTTACTACCGACAGATTATAGATAATTTATATATAGGAGCAAGAGTAAACTTCGATTATATCTATTGCACAAAATATACCTCTACCCTATTTTTAGACTATCTTAATGGCGAAAAGACTCTCTACTCAGCAACAGGGTTATCACTATTGTTGGAGTATGATACAAGAGATTTTATACCGAATCCCTACAGAGGTGTGTTCATTGGTCTGCAAGGTATGTTTAGACCTAAAGCATTGGGCAGAATTGAGTATAACTGTTGGCGGGTCAATCTAAATGTAGCATACTACCAAAAGCTGTGGAGAGGAGGCATTTTGGCAGTGGATTTATATGGAGAGTTTAATAGCAGGCATACTCCATGGCTCTTTAATGCTCAATTAGGTGGGCAAAATAGAATGAGGGGTTATTATGAGGGACGATTTAGTGATAAAAATGTAGTAACCTTTCAGGCTGAAATTCGTCAAAAAGTATGGCAGAATATAGGTGTAGCCGCTTGGGGAGGCGTCGGAAACTGTTTTGCGACGATTGAAAAGTTTGAACTTTCGCACACCCTGCCTAATTATGGAGTCGGTCTGAGATGGGAGTTTAAAGAGCGAGTCAACCTCCGCTTAGATTATGGCTTTGGCTGCAGAGTAGGTGGGAAATTAATAAATGGCCTATTGGTATCAATCAATGAGGCCTTCTAAAGAGGCGTAACGCAAATAAGGGTTGGGCCAATATTATTTTCAGTGCCAGTTTGTGCGAGAATGACGAAATTATATACAGAAAACTACAAGAGAATTATATGGTCAACCGTTTTTTTGATAAAAGTGATGTTACTTCTTGACAGCCGAAATATGTTGACCCAAAAAAATAAGGCAGCCACGTCGGACTGCCTTCGTTATAATTCTGCAGTGCTTATTTCTTAGCCTCTTCTACAGACACCTTGCGGAACTCCTTCAAAAGCTTTGAGAGCTCAAGAGCAGCCTTGCGAGCACGAGTACCAGCAGCCTTGTTACCCTTCTCTACCTGAGCAGCAGCGTTAACCTGAAGGTCTGCAATCTGTGCATTGATTTTCTCTACTAATTCTTTCATAATTCTTTAAGTAATTAAATAAAACGGTTTGTTATTACAAATGTAAAAACTGTTTTGGAAAATTGCAAATATTTTTACCATAATTTTATAATTTTCAGCAAAATAACCCTTTTATATTATTATTACGGTATGTTTTTTGACCACTCATAAGAAAAAATTAATTATGAAAAAATACCGTTTCCTACTCGCTGTAGTACTTTTAGTTGTTACAAGCTGCAAACTACATGTGTCTGATAATATTCCTGAACCTATAGTTGTCAGTACAGCGAGGGTTGAATCAGAGAGTATTGACAATCGTCATACATTTATAAGTACCCTCTCTCCGAACTATGAGGCTATTGTACAACCAAGGGTAAGTGGTTATTTATCGGCAAAACTATTTGACAATGGTATGCCGGTAAAAAAAGGACAGGTTATCTTTCGCATAGATGGGCGTGAACAGCGGGCTAATCTACTTGCAGCTAAAGCATCGTTAGAGTCTGCTAAAGCAAAAGCTATAGAGTCTAAAAATAACTATGCAAGAGCTGTGCCTTTGGCTGCTATAGATGCTATTAGTCAGGCTCAACTTGACCAATATACAGCGCAATATTTGGCTTCTGAGGCCTCAGTAAAGTCGGCAGAACAAACTCTTGCCAATGCTATTTTGGAGAGTGAATATACGACAATTACGGCCTCTATTAATGGCGTTATATCTGCCTCTGAGGCTTATGTGGGAGATTTTGTAGGGCCAGGAACTAAGTTTGCCACGCTTACTCGTATTCAGAATATAGATACACTCTGTGTAGAACTTGCTATACCAATGCGCCAATATCTTGACTACTCTGGCAGACGCTCATTTACCTATAATAATGACTCGCTATTGTCAGATATAGCGCTCTATCTTGCAGATGGAAGTCATTATCCGCTAAGCGGTAGCTATAGTTATACAAAGAGCAGTGTGGCAGATAGTGCAGGAACTATTATTCTAGTTGTAACGTTTCCAAATCCTAACTATCTGCTCAAGGCCGGTCAATTTGCCAGAGTTGCAACAAATATAGGAGAGGCTATACAGCGCCTTACTCTTCCTCGTCAAGCAATACAACAGATGCAGGGTGTGAATTATGTTTGGGTAGTGCGTCCTGATAGTACGGTTGAGTATAGAAAAGTAGCTATTGGTCAGACTATCTCTGATAGACAGATTGTAAATAGTGGAGTGTCAAAAAATGAAATTGTTGTAATTAATAGCAATGCTAAACTATCTAACGGTCAAAAAGTAAAGCTATGAATAGATTCTTTATCAGCAGGCCTATTGCTGCAATTTCGCTTGCAATAATTATCGTCTTTTTAGGAGTAGTATCAATATTCAACCTCTCTATTGAGCAATATCCCGACATAACACCTCCTGTTGTAGAGGTAGCGGCTACATATAATGGAGCAGATGCTCAGAGCGTAAATAATAGTGTGGCTACGCCGATAGCCCAAAATATTATGGGTGTAAGCGATATGCTATATATGGAGGCAACAAGTTCTTCAGATGGCACGATGAATCTGCAGGTTACCTTTGAAGTGGGCTCTGACCCAGATATGGATGCTGTATTTACTCAAAATAATGTCGCAACGGCAAGTGCATCTTTGCCTAACTCGGTAATGCAACAAGGTGTAACAACGAGAAAAACTCAGACGGGCTTTTTGATGGTATATGCTCTTCATAGTGATGGCCGTTATGATGCAGAGACGGTATCAAACTACGCCTATATCAACCTCCAGAATCGTTTGCTTAAGATTGATGGCGTTGGTAAGGTATCTATTATGGGTGCAGCTGAATATGCTATGAGAATTTGGTTAAGGCCTGATGTGTTGGAGTACTATGCCTTATCTGTAGATGATGTTGTAAAGGCTATTTCTACACAAGCGACACTCTATCCTGTTGGAAAATTTGGAGCAGAGCCATCTCCAGATGATACTCAATATACATATACAGTAACTCTGCCGCCAGGATATTCGACAGTTGAAGAGTTCTCAAATATTGTTTTGCGTACAACCTCTGATGGTAAACAGATTAGGCTACATCAGGTAGCTAGTGTAAGTTTGGGTAGCCAGAGTTATGGTACTCAGTCGCTGTTTGAAGGCAATCCGACAGCGGTTGTGGTTGTATATCAGGAGCCTGGCAGTAATGCTGTTGCAGTCGGAAATAGAGTTCGTGCAGAGATGGAGAGTGTTGCTCAGCGATTTCCAGATGGTATATCATATACAACTATCGTTGATAGTACAACAAGTATTATGGCGGGTATAGAGGAGATTGTTTTCACTCTTATCATTGCCCTATTGCTTGTTATGGCTATTATATACCTCTTTATTCAAGATTGGAGAGCCACTCTGATACCACTTGTGGCAATTCCGGTATCGATAATAGGTACATTTATGGTCTTCCCGTTATTGGGGTTTTCAATAAATGTAGTATCTCTATTAGGCTTAGTTTTGGCTATCGGTTTGGTTGTTGATGATGCAATAGTTGTTGTCGAGGCTGTACAGGTAAATATCGAGAAGGGATTAACACCATTTGATGCAGCTATTGAGGCAATGAAAAATGTAACAGCTCCAATTATCGCTACATCGGTTGTATTGCTTGCTGTTTTTATCCCAGTCTCATTCTCAGGTGGTATTACAGGAAAGTTGTTTCAGCAATTTGCAGTAACAATTTCGGTATCTGTTATCTTCTCTACAATCAATGCTCTGACTCTCTCTCCTGCTCTATGTGCAAAGTTATTAAAAGCGCAAAAGACAAAAAGAGGTGGCCTATTTGGTACGTTTAATGCTGCTTTTGATAATTTTATTGCTCGATATTTATCAATGGCAGAGCAAGGTGTACAGCGTACAAAGCGAACTGTAGCCTCTCTTGGAGTGATAGTTATCTTGATTGCTGTGGTATGGCGACTACTACCGACTGGATTTTTGCCAGATGAAGATCAAGGTTATGTAATGGTTTTTACCCAAACACCGGCTGCCTCTTCGCTAAATGTAACCGAAAAGGCTATGGAGAGGGTTAATACGATTGTCTCTACCCACCCTGAAGTAGAATCAACGGCCGTAGTGGCTGGTTTTAATATCTTATCAGGTAATGCCGCAACAAATAGCGGTGTAATATTCGTATCTCTGAAACCATATAAAGATAGAAAACTATCAGCATCTCAGATTGCCGATGAACTGACTGCTCAACTGCAAAGTGAGGATACTGCTGCTGAGAGTTTTGCTTTTATTCAACCAGCTATTCCAGGGCTTGGAGTTACATCAGGTATAACATTCTCTATGCTCGATACGCAGGGTCGAGGATTGGAGTATATGTCAAAAAATCTGGAAAAGTTAATTGATACTTTAAATCACTCCCCTCTCATTGCTGCCGCTACAACTCAGTTTGATGATTCTACACCCCAAAAAAGGCTCGTTGTAGATAGAGAGCAAGCGATGATGAAAGATATTGATTTAGCTACATTATATAACGAGATGTCTTCATTGTTAGGTAGTCAATATATAGACAACTTCACCCGCTTTGGTCGCCTATATCGCAGTTATATACAAGCTGCACCTGAATATAGAGCCGATGTTAGTTCTCTCAACTCATATTTTATTACAACTCGAACAGGAGAGAGTGTGCCGTTATCGACTTTTGTCAGTGTTAAAGATACGATAGGTGTTGAGACAATAAAACAATTTAATCTCTATACATCTATTCCGTTGACCGTAACTCCGGCAAAAGGCGTTTCAAGTGGTCAGGCTATGGAAGAGATAAGTACTATTTGCAATTCAGTGCTCCCTGATGATATAGATACAGCATGGAGAGGAGTTTCTCTATTGCAAAGTAGAGAGGGTAGCGGAAATTGGAGTCTCTATTTGATAGCTATTGTATTTGTATTTCTCATTCTCTCTATTCTTTACGAGAGTTGGAGCTTACCATTCGCTATTATGCTCTCAGTGCCTTTGGCTGTACTAGGAGCGTTGTTATTTACAGTTGTCGCCCATCTATTCAACAGTGAATATACGTTGGATATATACATGCTCATCTCAATTGTAATGCTTATCGGTCTGTCGGCAAAGAATGCTATTCTTGTTGTTGAATATGCCGATAAATTACACTCAGAGGGGGCAGATTTGCTACAATCAACTATCGAGGCTGCTAAACTTCGTGTTAGACCTATTTTGATGACAGCTTTTGCATTTATATTGGGAGTGCTACCTTTGGTATTCGCAGATGGTGTATATTCGACTGCCCGAAATATTATGGGTATTGCACTTGTCGGAGGTATGATGGCAGCAACTGTAATCGGTATATTTTTCTATCCGGCACTATATTTCCTTATTCGTAAAGCATTTAAGCGATGAAACAAGTTATTATAATTATATCAATGCTGTTTATAGCATGTACACCAAGGTTGCAGCGTGTGTCTATAGATATTCCTGCTCAGTATATTTATGCCATCAATAGTGATAGTATAAATATAGAGCGTGAATGGTGGAAGATGTTTAAAGATACAACCTTAAATAGACTAATCGCTACAGCATTATCTCAAAACAGAGACCTAAAAGTGGCTGTATCTCGCATTGAGGAGGCTCGTGCAAATCTTACAAATGTCCGTTCTACCTACCTCCCTTCGCTCTCTTTTGGTAGAGATATTGGCGTTTCTGGAGGAGATGAAGTGGTACAACAATATGCTATAGAACCTGTAGTAAGTTGGGAGATTCCGTTATTTGGTTCTCTCAAACAGACTACAACTATGGCAAAGAGTAATATCGCCTATGCCCAATGGCAATATGCCGGTGTAGAACTTTCATTAGTCTCTGAAGTTGCCACGACCTATTTTACATTACTTCAATATAGGCGGAACCTCGATACGGCTATACGCAGCGCCGAATTAAGAGGTCAGTCAGCTATGTTGATAGACTCGTTATTTGTCTATGGTTTGGCTTCGGGTGTCAATAGAGAGCAGGCGATGAACTTGTTATATACAGCACAAGCAGATGTACCGATGTATGAGCGAGCAATAAGGCAGACACTGCTTAGTTTAGATGTGCTCCTTGGGCAAAATCCAGACTCTACATCTTATCAAAACCTATCTGGTGATTTGATTACAGATTATCAGCCATTAGATATACCGACAGGCATACCTTCTGATATTCTACATCGACGGGCCGATGTGATGAGTGCATGGTTGGAGCTTTGTACAGCCGCATCTAAGGCCAAGATGGCACGCATTGCTCGATTTCCTACCTTCTCGCTCTCGGCAGATGGAGGTTTAGTGTCAAATAAACTATCAAAATTATTCTCAGCAAATAGTTGGGCGTGGAGCGCTATTCTCTCTATAACCCAACCTATATACAACTTTAGTGCGATGAAAAGTCGGGAGAAAATAGCTATTGAACAATACAATCAAGCCCTTTATAGCTACTATCAGCGCTATTTAGAGGCTGTAGAACAAGTAGAAAATGCCCTTGTTGCCATCTCTACATACCGAGAGGAGACAACCAGATATAAAAATCTTCTCATCTCAAATGCTCGTATAGCTGCCATGACATCAGCTCTATATAACAATGGTCTTAGTGCATATCTTGATGTTATTGATGCAGAGAGAACACTCTATAACTCGCAAATGGAGTATTCTAATATCGTGGCAAATCAATATATAAACTATATCAACCTCTGCAAAGCATTGGGTGGTGGATATAAAAACAGCGATAAGTAGTACTCTTATCGCTGTTTCTTATCTTGTTAACCACTATTTCTTAATGCCTTTGTAGATTACAATTGCAAGTGCTATTACAACGACTGCAATAATACAATATCCAATCTGATGACTATATTTGGTTACTGTTTCAATCAACTCAGACTCAGGAACTATCGCCTCTAAATAGTATCCCAAGGCTGCCAAAACGCCATTCCACAAACCTGCTCCGATGGCTGTATATCCGATAAACTTAACAAGATTCATCTTGGCAAGTCCTGCCGGGATAGATATTAACTGCCTTACGGCAGGAACAAGGCGGCCAACGAGGGTTGCTACCACTCCATGCTTAATGAAAAAACGCTCAGCCGTCTCTATCTTCTGCTGATCTATCAGACACATGTGTCCCAAACGACTATTTGCAAATTTATATACAATCGGCTTACCTAACCATAGTGCCAAAAAATAGTTCACTAACGCTCCTATAATGGCTCCTATTGTTGCAAAAAGAATTACTAACCAAACATTCAGTTCGCCTGTAGCTGCAGCCTTATAGGCAGCTGGTGGAACTATAACCTCTGAGGGGAAAGGTATAAATGAACTCTCAATAGCCATCAAGAACATGACCGTCCAATAATTCAGGTGCTCTAAACACCATTCAATAAATCCTAACGAATCCATAATACAATATTTTGGACGCAAAGTTACTAAAATATTGGTGAGTGGCAAAATCCACATTATAATCACTTTTAGCCCTATCTATTTTGGATTTTTGAATTGCAAAGTGTAACTTTGCACCTAATATGAGACTCTCAGAATTAAAAACTGGTGAATCTGCTACTGTAATCAGAGTTCTTGGTCATGGCGGATTTCGACGACGTATGATGGAGATGGGCTTTGTTAGAGGCTCTAAAATCTCTGTTATTCTGAATGCGCCACTCAAAGACCCTATCGAATATCAAATTCTCGGTTACAACCTCTCCTTGCGTCGTAGCGAGGCAGAGATGATTGTAGTAATCACAGAGCAGGAGGCTATTGACAGACTTATGGCCCAGCAACAAAATGTTGAAACAATAGTAGCCGATGAGGATATAGATAGCATTATCACTCGTCGTAAGCATCATATCAATATAGCCCTTGTAGGCAATCCGAATAGCGGCAAAACATCACTCTACAATAAAATTGCAGGCACTAATGAGCATGTGGGAAACTATAGTGGAGTTACAGTTGATGCAAAGAGTATTTGTTGCAGATATAAGGATTATGAACTGCATATAACCGATCTCCCCGGTACATACGCTCTATCTGCATATACCCCCGAAGAACGCTATGTTCGCTCACATTTAGCAAATAACAGTGTCGATATAGTCCTCAATGTAGTGTGCGTATCTAACCTTGAACGCAACCTCTATCTGACAACAGAGTTGATTGATATGAGTCAGAATGTAGTTGTGGCTCTTAATATGTATGACGAGTTAGAGGCCTCAGGTGCAACATTAGACTATGATTTGCTTGGCAAGATGATGGGTTTGCCGATGGTGCCGATTATCGGTAATACAGGAAGAGGCGTAGAGCAACTATTAGATACTATTATCGCCACTTATGAAGGTGTGGATAGTCATACACGCCATATACACATTAATCAGGGTATAGTAGAGCAGAGTGTTGTTACTCTTGGCAAAGTACTCAAGGAGGATAGAGATACTCTGCCAAAGTGCTTTCCTCCACGCTACTTTGCGATGAAGATGCTTGAGGGTGATAGTGAGATTGTTGATATGCTCTCTTCGTCTCCAAACTTTGACAAATGGAGGCAAATAGCAGAGCAGGAACAAGAGCATCTTAAATCGGATTTAGGAGATGATGAAGATATTGAGAGTACTTTTGCAAATCAAAAGTATGGTTTTATCTTAGGAGCTCTTCGTGAAACATATACAGAGAATAGAGATAACCGCAGAGAGGTTATGCGTTATATTGATGAGGTTGTAACTCATCCTATATGGGGCTACCCTATCTTCCTCTTTGTAATGTGGGTTATGTTTTACTGCACCTTCTCTTTGGGAAAGTATCCTCAGGAGTGGTTAGAGATGGGAGTATCTTTAATAAGCGATCTTTTTAATTCTATTATGACAGATGGCGTTTTAAAGGACCTTGTTGTGGATGGTATTATTGGAGGTGTGGGTAGCGTGATAGTATTCCTGCCGAATATTATGATTTTATACCTATTTATTGCCTTTATGGAGGACTCTGGCTATCTCTCTCGTGCTGCCTTTATTATGGATAAACTGATGCATAAAATCGGGCTACACGGCAAGTCATTTATTCCACTTGTAATGGGTTTTGGATGTAATGTTCCGGCGATTATGGCAACTAGAACTATAGAAAGTAAGAGTAGTCGCCTTATTACGGCACTTATACTACCTTTTATGTCTTGTAGTGCCAGACTACCTGTCTATATATTGCTTCTTGGTACATTCTTTACGACAAATTCGGGTACAATACTCTTCTGTCTATATCTTTTAGGTATTTTAGTGGCTATTTTAAGCGCACGTTTGATGCGAAGATTTATGTTTACCACAGATGAGACACCTTTTGTAATGGAGCTTGCTCCGTATCGTATTCCAACCCTTAGAGCAACAGTGTCTCATATGTGGGAGCGTTGTGCCGAATATCTTAAAAAAATGGGAGGGTTAATCCTTGTTGCATCTATTGTTGTATGGTTTCTAACTTACTTTCCACAACAAACAGAGCAACAGACTAAAGTTGAGCATTATGAAAATTCATATATAGGGCGCATTGGTAAATCATGTGAACCTATATTTGAGCCGTTGGGTCTAAATTGGAAGTCAGGAGTTGCACTAATTTCGGGAATTGCAGCTAAAGAGATTATGGTAAGTACAATAGGTGTTTTATATACCGATGCGCAGAGTGAGCAACTTACTGATGCCCAGAGTGATAATACTCTTCACTCTCGACTTATAAGTAGTGGTGATTTTACAACCCCGTCAGTGCTTGCCCTGCTTGTCTTTACTCTTCTATATTTTCCATGCATTGCAACACTTACAGCTATAGCTTCTGAGTTTGGTAAACGATGGGCTTTAGTGTCTGCTATCTATTCAACATCCATTGCATGGATTTTTGCATTTGTAATATACCAAATTGCACAACTACTATGATGCAGACTATCATCTCTATAATCATTGTTATTATAGCTATACTTCTCCTATTGAGATATTTATGGCTTGAGATAAAGAATCCATGTCGTGGCTGTACAAAACAGTGCGATAAACGCAGAGATAGATTATGAAAAGAGTGGCAATTATAGGTACACAAGGAGTTCCTGCATGTTATGGCGGTTTTGAATCCTTGGTTGAGAATATTATTGAGTGTGGCAATAATATTCAATATACTGTCTTTTGTAGCTCAAAAGATATGACTACAAAGATTATCTCATACAAAGGTGCTCAATTGAAATATATACCTCTGAGAGCTAACGGTATTCAGAGTATTCCATACGATATTCTCTCCTTGTGCCGTTCTGTGAGGGGGTATGATACCATACTGATATTAGGCGTTTCGGGTTGTATATTCCTCCCGATATTCCGATTGCTTAGCCGAGCTAAGGTTGTTACCAATATTGATGGTTTAGAACATAGACGAGCAAAGTGGGGTGCTCTGGCTCGTTGGTTTTTAAGGCTATCCGAGAAGTTGGCAGTCAAGTTTTCAGATATCATAGTTGCTGACAATAAGGGTATTGTAGATTATGTTAAAGAACAATATGGCATTGATGCAGAGTTGATTGCCTATGGAGGAGACCATGTGATAAGAACTATTGACAAGGTCAGAGAGAGTGATATTCTTAAACAGTATGATGTAGAGAAGTTTGGATACTCATTTTCTCTATGTCGTATTGAACCTGAGAATAATTGTCATATAATCCTTGAAGCGGCTGCTAAGAGTGGTTGTAGATTAATCTTTGTAGGTAATTGGGATAGATGTGAATATAGTCGAAATCTTAAAGTTCAATACTCTCAATATCCCAATATAACTATTGCTAATCCTGTCTATAATCTTGATACGTTATTTGTATTACGATCTTGCGCCTCAAGATATATTCATGGTCATAGTGCAGGTGGAACAAATCCTTCACTTGTCGAGGCGATGTTCTTTGGTAGAGAGATTTTGGCCTACGATGTAGTATATAATAGGGAGACAACTCTAAATAATGCTCTATATTTTAACGACGTTCAGAGCCTTGTTGATTTACTCAATCAAAAGCAGGAGGCAAATAACAGTCTATTAAAGGTCGCTGAACAACTCTATACGTGGGATAGTATTCGCCTTAAATACGAGGCTCTATTCTGATAGGAGACTGCAAAAGTATTTGACATTTCCTAAAAAAGTACTATTTTTGCAACGATTTTACAATCAGAACCCATCTTGGGGGTGACCGGTTTTGACAGCAGGTAGAATTTGATTGTAAGCACGCCGAGCGTTGTGTGGGAGCTCGTTAATATGAACACTCAAACTACAAATGGCAATAATAGCTATGCACTCGCTGCTTAATTTTCAAGGAAAATTAGCTTAATTGATGTACACAAGGATGTACAACAACGAGTATCCCGAACTCTTATTCCGCTCTCTAATAAGTTGTTCACATGGGGTATCATCTTTTGAGAGATAGTGCGATATGTGCCTCGGTTATCGTGCGAAATTTAGGGGCTGGGGTCAAGGTTTTGGCTGTTGCCTGCCGAGCTTTGGCAGAAGGATTAAACGGTAACTAAGCGTGTAGAAAGCTTTTGGGTTCCTTGTTTGGACGCGAGTTCGACTCTCGCCACCTCCACTTTTGAAGGGATAAAATCCCCTTCAAAAATAACAAAAGACATTGATAATCATTAGATTGTCAGTGTCTTTTTTTGTTTTTTATCACTTTTATCCCGATAGCAAACACCATATTCAAACTTTGGATAGCAATTGTGGATAGCAATTTGCTGATAATCTGACAAATATCCACAAATCTACCCGCCCAAGAATAGTGTTTGCAATGGGTCGGGATGGGTGATTGAAAATGTTCAAAATCTGATACCAACTTTTCTCCATCTGATACCAAGTTTTTCGTAAGAGATTTTTAACATCAAATTGAAACTATAATGACTATTACATTCGTTTGCAGAAGTTCAAAAGTCAGTAAAAGAAACGGACTGACGCCATTAGAACTATATGTAATTATAGACGGTAAAAGGCGTTATGTATCCCTTAACCGTAAAATAGACCATAAACTGTTCAACCCCAAGAAACAGATTGTTCGTGGAGACACCGAGACCAACAAATACATTGAAGCGGTTCGTATGAAGTGCTATGCGTTAGAGACGGAGATGTTGAAGCGAGGTCTCCTCCTTACGGTGGATACCTTCGTCTATGCGTTCAGACACGGCATCAGACAGAACAGCATATCCGTCTATGGTCTATTTGATAAGTTTATGGAGAAGCAGTTGGAGAAGAAGGATGTGGGTCTAATAACCCAAGCGATATATGTCAAATACCGATGCACCATCCGTTATTGTAAGGAGGCGATGCAGACCGATAAGATGCTCTCCGACCTCACCACATCTGATATGGAGGACATCTATAAGTATATGCTCCGTAAGATGTCCAACAACAGTGCTATCTGCTATATGCGAAAGTTAAAGACGATATTGATATACGCCATTCGTGAGGGATACATATCTACCAACCCCATCACCTTCAAGTTTCATAAGGACAAGGTCGAAAAAGAACCTCTCACCCTTGAAGAAGTCCGTCGGATAAGGACAGTAAAATTGGGGTCAAGGAGAATTGAAAACATACGAGACCTTTTTATTCTGCAATGTTATACGGGACTTGCTTTCAGAGATATGTCCTGTTTCAGTGAAAAGGATATCAAGATAGACAAGGATGGCAAAGAGTGGATTGTCAAAGAACGAATTAAGACGGGGATAACAGCGTTAATCCCTATCCTCCCTGTGGTCAAGGAGATACTCATCAAGTATAACTACCATCTACCGACATTAACCAATCAGAAATACAACTCATACTTGAAGGAGATACAGGACATATGTGGTATCAAGAAAACACTACACTCTCATCTTGCTCGCCATACCTGCGGGACACTACTCCTTAATG
>JAFOBG010000061.1 GCA_017381935.1 Alistipes sp. | reverse complement strand
TTCAGGAATAAAACGAGGACAACCACACAATACCTATAATATCATCATAACCGATACCAAGCAGAGGCGACCCCTCTGCTTTTTTGTGTCGTTGTCCAACCTTTTCGGTTGGATGTCCCTATCCTTTTTATGAAGCGACAATAATCGCACAAGCAAACTTATGTTTAATCAATAAAACCAAGAACTATGGAAGTATTAACAATCGAACACAGCGCTTTTCAGCAGTTGATTAGCAAAATTGATGCAATGGACGAGTTCATCCGCAAAGCCAAGTTAGAGCAGCAAAGTTCTCTTGACGATGACTGGGTTGATGGGCAGGCCGTCTGCGAGTATCTCTGCATCTGCGACAAAACTCTGCAACGCCTACGCAGTGCCGGCAAAATCACTTACAGCACCATCGGCAATAAGTATTATTATCAGATTGCCGAGATTAAGCGATGCTTGCGTGCTCACACAATCAAGAGTAGTGAGGAGATGCTACAAAACCTAATCGCCCATAAGCGTAATAGCAAAGCGAAGGCGAGTGCTAATGTTCAGTAAACCAAAGAGAGGTGGCTACAAATAGAGGCCATCTCTCTTCGATTTTGTCAATTCAAAAATTATTCGTAAATTTGTCGTAAGCAACTGTAGTTCTGAAGTTTGTATGGCAAAAGTCGGGCTCGAAAACGACACATTGAAACAACCCAAGTGTCCCTCGAATTGGGAGTATAGTACTGGGCAAAGGTAATTGCTTGATATACAGAGTAGGGAGCAGATGGACAGACTCTCGTTTTCAACAATCCGTTTATGATTTGGGGCAAGTATAAGCACGGCCTATTCAAGACCACGCTGACCGTATCGTTCCAATTCCACCACACCCAGATGGATGGTGCGCACGCTGCTCTCTTCCTCAGTCGTCTACAGGCAGAGATAGATCGTTTATAACCACCACGCAGTCACTTATTTGGCTATCCCGAAGATACTATTTTGCCTTAGCCAAGGCGCAAAAAAACAGACCCCAAGAGAGTTTCTTGGGGTCTATAGTTGTATAGGGTTTGGACTACTTTGCGTAGGTTACCTTATTGGTGTAGCGTTTGTCGCTATTGCCTGGATAGACCTTAAGAAGGGCTACACCGTGAGGAGCCACCTCGGTAGTGAAGCGACCCTTGCCGGTATCGTCTGTAAGGTGGCCTACATCCTTCTGACGCCACAGGTCACGAACAGTACGAGTGCCGTCATAGAGGCCGAGCATACGTGGGTTGATGCTAATCTTAGCTGGCTTATCGCCCTTGTTAAACAGACCTACTGCCAGCGAACCATCCTCGAGGTGCTTAACATATATTACCTGAGAGTTATCGCTCTTACGCCAAACAGGTACTGCGTGCAAGCCAAGTGGATCCTGATTTACCTCGATAACCTCGTCGTTTGAGAGCAGCGAGAGTGTAAAGTCGTCAAGACGAGCCATATCACAGCCGATAAGCAGCGGTGAAGCGAAGAGTGCCCAAAGGCTCATATGTGTATACTGCTCGTCAGCTGTAAGCTTTGTATAGTGGAGTTTAGGACCCCAACCTACAAGACCAACAACAAGCATATCTACATCAGGCCAAGCACCTGGACGGCAGAATGGAATCCACTTATCCTGAGAGAAACCAATACTGCTAATACTCTTCCAAGTATCGCGGATATCGCCTGTAGTACGCCAGCACTCAGCGTTATCCATAAAGAATGGAGCATCTGCAAGTGGAGCAGAGTTGGAGAGTGAGAGTACGATATCACGCTTTACAGAGCGCAATGCCTCGAAAGCCTCCTTAGTGTGGTAACGGGTATTTGGATTCCAATCGTACTTAAGGTAGTCAACGCCCCAATCGGCGAACTGCTTAACATCGGCCTCGATAAATGAGTACTCGCCGTGGATGTAGTACTCCTTACGATCCTGCCAGTAGTTAGCATCCGGAGTGTTCTTCTGGTAGCGGTAGTGCTCATTGTGCAGACCATCCTTAATCCACTGGTTTACACCATCGGCATTGTCCGAATAGCTACCGATATGCGCAGCATATGTACCAACCCAAGGCACAGTGTAGATACCAAGCTTAAGACCCATATCGTGAATCTCCTTGCTCAGAGCCTCCATATCAGGGAACTTAGTGTTAGGCTGGATAGCGTTGTACTTACCGCCACGCTGACCCTGCCATCCATCGTCGATGTTGATATAGCTCCAGCCGTGGTTGATAAGGCCTGAGCTAACCATTGCGCGTGCAGATGAGAGCACCTGCTCCTGTGTCACATCACGAGCCCAGCAGTTCCAAGAGTTCCAACCCATTGGAGGGGTCAGAGCCAGCTTATCGCCTACAACAATGCGAAGCTCACGCTCATATGTACCCTTGTCGTTGGTAGCCTTGAGCATAATGTGATATGTACCCTCCTTCTTGAGTGTACCAGAGATGCGACCTGTCTTCTCGTCAAGTTTCAGACCCTTAGGAAGACCCTCGGCAGAGAATGTCATTGGGCGGTCACCGGTTGCTGCGATAGTGTAGATGCAAGGTGAGCCTGGGCGCAGACCAAAGACCTTTGCGCCATTGATGCGTGGAGTTGCAGCTGGCTTTGGGGTGAGAATATAAGCCGACAAGTCGGGAATCTCCACCTCTGCAGGCTGCTGTGCCGCTACGGGCAGACTATTTACTGCCAGTGCGAGTGCAAGTAATACGAGAATTTTTTTCATAATTGTTTTGTATTAGTGTTTAAAAAAAATTTTACCATTCACCTTCGCAAGCAGGTATCGGGTTGCGAGTAACCTCCTTGGTTGCAAAGTCGCCCCACACCTCTGAAAAGTCGGTGGTAAGGGTGCTGCACTCCATAGTTTTACGCTTACCGCTCTTATCTACGGCGCAGATTGTAAACGGAGCATTTTTATCTGCCAACTTACCCTTATAGAGGTGCTTGGTAGAACCTCTATAGCTGTCACTTGTTGTGCCCCAAACCTCTAAAAACCAATAGGCTACCCACCACTCGCGCTCTGCGATTTTTGACATTGTAGCTACCTGCTTACCATTCTGCCAGAGGGTCACATCCCAATCTCCGTGCTCAATATTCCAAATATTGGCAATGATATATCCAGGAGCAGACCAGCTATACTTCGAGTAGTAGTTCTGTTTTGCAGACTTGCTCTGATTCAAACGAGGGTCATAAAATGTCTGACCACCATCGTATGCACGAATCTGCATATCAGGATCATAGCCCGTAGCCTTGTAGTACCAATCCTTAAGGGTGTTGCCGCTAATAGTATAGACACCATAGCCATTTGGCGTACCATCTACACAGACGGTAGAGTGCCACATACCACCACACACAGCTCCGTGGATATGCTCATATATCTTCTTACCATTTACAGTATGAATCCAGGTTGACTGCTTATGAGTGTGGCCAATCAGCAGATGCACCTCCTGATACTCAGAGAGCAGATTGAGCACCTTCTGACGATAACGCTCATCGGAGTGGTTACCGCCCTTACCATCACGGAATGGGATATGAACGCAGAGAAGCACCATCTTATCCTTCGGCACATACGAAAGATCCTGCTTGAGCCACTCAAACTGCCAATCGTAGAAGCCTGCAGCATACTCATAGTCCTCACCCGGAGGAGGTGTCTCGCCGTGCAGAGCGTTATCCATAACAACGATATGGGTATCACTACGGCTAAACGAGTAGTTCTGCGGGCCGAAGTACTTGTGGAAGTTCTCAACGCTCTTCCAATATGTAGTTGACTTGCTATGGTCATCAGGCGAAAGCTCGTTAAGGTGGTCGTGGTTACCCATACAGTGGAAAATCGACACCTTCTGGTTTGCGGTTATCTGCTTGACCTTTGTCCACATAGCCGAGTTATTCTTGTTGGTATCATCGCCAAGCGTCACGGCAATAGGATTTACAAGCGTAGGTAACAACTGATCAATATCGGGCATTGTCTCATCACGAAAACGATCCGCATCGTTAGTATCGTGGAGTTGTATATCTGCCAGCGTGAGCAGCGTAAACTCAGACTGCTTACCACCAGGCAGTGGCGTGAGGGCAAAGTCGTGGCGGAACTTTTCATCTTTTGAGATGATAAATCGCTTGTAAAATGCTGGGTGGTTACCTCCATCAACGGGGATTTCATACTCCGCAGGAATAGAGATATTGACCATTTCGCAGTTCTCGTTGCGGACAATCTGGTAGACACCATTGCTATCGGTAGTAACGCAGATAAAGCCGTCGCTGACTACTATATTCTCAATACCTTGACCTGTTTGTGTATTAGTTACAACACCGTAGAGGGTGGTTGCATCATTGATAGTCGTACCATTGACTACTATCTGCTTAGGCTCATCCCGCTGGCCATCGTCCTCTTTGTTATCCTCCTTATTCTCCTCTTTGTCATCCTTGTCCTGCTCCTGCTTTGGAGGCATAGGCAGACCCTGCTCGCAACTCCAGGCAGAGACAGAACAAATCAGAGTAAGCGTTAAAAGTAGTTTTTTCATCTAATATTAAGGTATGTAGGTGTTAAAGTCACCATTCAGACCATCGTAGTTTGTGGTAATCTCTGAGCAGGTATATGGACCACGCAGCCCCTTCTTGTCCACTGCACGCACCTCAAATGGAGCATCAGGGTACTTGAGCTTACCGTGGTAAAGGTGCTGGGTCTTGTACTGATATGACTCGTGTGCTGAACCATAAATCTCGCAGAACCAGTAGAGAGCATAGTAGTCATACTCTTTAAAGTTGGTCATCTCGCATACCTTCTCACCATTCTGCCACAAAGTGACCTCCCACTCGCCTACCTCAGCATTCCAGAAGTTGGCAACAATATGATCCTTAAGATCCCAATGATACTTAGGGAAGATATTCTTCTTGGCGGTCATATTGACATTCATTCGCGGATCGTAGATATTCTCGCCACCCTTGTAGCAACGAATCTGATAATCCTTATCAAAGCCTGTGCCCTTGAACCAGTAGTCCTTGAGCGTAGCGCCGTCAAACTCATAGACGCCATAGCCATTTGGAGCACCATCGCGACCAATTGGGCCGTGCCACATCTGACCACACACAGCGCCGTGGATATGCTCCTGTATGCGCTTGCCGTTTATGGTGTGGATGTAGTTTATCATATGGTGAGTGTGACCAATCAACAGATGAGCCTCACGATACTCAGAGAGCTTATTGAGAATCTCTTTGCGGTAACGCTTATTGTTGTGGTTGTCACTCGAGCCCGAGCCAAACGGAATATGTGCGCAGAGCACCACCATCTTTGACTTAGGCACATATGACAGATCCTGCAAGAGCCACTTGTAGCCCCAATCATAAAGGCCTGTGGCGTACTCGTGAGTTCCACCCGCATTATCAGGCTTCTCACCGTGCAGGCAGTTGTCAATAACCACAAAGTGAACATCACCGCGGCTAAACGAGTAGTTCTGCGGGCCAAAGTACTTATGGAAGTTCTCGACGCTCTTCCAATACGAAGTTGTATTACTATGGTCGTTTGGCGACAGCTCGTTCAGGTGGTCGTGGTTACCCATACAGTGCAGATACTTAACCTTGCGGTTGGTAATTGACTGACGGATTCCCAGCCACATTGCAGTGTTATTCTTGTTTGTAATATCGCCAAGCGTTATGGCGTACGGATTTACAAGATTTGGCACAAGCGCATCAATATCGGGCACAGTCTCATTACGGAAGCGCTCGACATCGTTTGCATCGTGCACCTGAATATCTGCAAGTGCGAGCAGCGTGAACTGCGTCTGCTTGCCACCAGGCAGCAGCTCAAGGGTAAAGTCGTGAGTATACTTCTGGCCCTCGGCAACCGTAAAACGCTTGTAGAAGGTGGCGTGGTTACCATTATCTACAGGTATCTCATACTCCGCTGGCACGCTAAGGTAGACCATATCTGAGTGCTCGTCGCGGACAATCTGGTAGACACCATTTTTATCCGTCTGCACGCAGGTAAAGCCGTCGCTGACAACAACGCCCTCGATACCCTTGCCACTCTGCTTATCTTTAACAACGCCATAGAGAGTAGTCGACTCGTCCAACACCGTGCCGTTAACAACGACATCATCCGTATCATCCCACTTACCCTCTTCGTCCTCCTTATTCTCTTCATCCTCCTTCTTATCATCCTCAGTCTTCTGCTCTTGGTCAGGTTTTGGTGGCAACGGAAGACCCTTCTCGCAACTTGTAGCTGTGATTGCGAAGGCCAGAAGAAGCGTCAAAAACAGTTTTTTCATAGTTTATAGTACAAAATGGGGGCACTACCCCCATTAAAGGGGCGTGCCTCCATAGTAGTTATTAACTAATCTGCAAGTTTAACCTCGAGGACATTAAACTCGGCAATATTTGCATACTGCGCAACTGTTGTATTACGAGTGCAGTTGGTAACACATATGCGAACATACTGCACATTTGCGTCACCTGTAAACTCATATGTAAACGGACCTACCATAGCCTTATCACCGCCACACTGTGCAATGTGGTCGAATGATGCTACTCTGTACCAATCGTAGCCATCAGCAGATACCTGGATATAACCAGCAATGAAGTCCTGATAGTTACGACGGGTAATCTCAACACCGACAAGGTTGTGCTCAGCCTCAAGATTCCAAGCAACGATATACGGATTCTCCTTAGAGCAGCTGATATTCTCCGCAATAAACGAAGAGGTGTTATAACCAGAGTGCCAGTAGGTGGATACATCGCCGTCAATCATATGAACATAGTTATTGTTTGTGGCAGTTGTATTACCGTGAGTAGAGTTACACTCCCAAAGTGACCACTTGTTGCGACGATCACCGGCGTCAACAATTGTAGGCACTACACCATCCTGTTGTAGGTGGATGAGCATAAACTGATTATCAGCGTTGATTACATAGTTCTCTGAGTTAGCGGTAAGCACAATCGGAATAGAACAACGATATGTGTTTGTCGGGAGCTTTGACAAATCTATGCGAAGAGTAAGCTCGAGCTCCGACTCACCAGCCAAAAGTACCGGCTCACCAACAATCTCGAAAGCATCCTGTGGACAAGCCTTCAGGTAGCTACCATCACCGAAGCGGTTAAAGGCAGCAAGAGATGTATCCAGAGTGACATTGCAATCCATCGGGTTGTTAAACGGAACGGTTACGGTGAGCTTCTTCTCATACACATAAGCCGAAGATGAAGACCACTTAACAGTCTCCTGACGGTTTGGCATAAAGAAGATCTCTGCAGGCAACATTGTCGGAGAGACAAGCACAACAGACTTGCTCTCGTTAATATTGCTCTCAGAAGAGATGCGCAAAGGCACTACATAGTTGTGGTCTGCTGGCAGTGCTGCGATAGTATCGTAGTCAAAACCAACCTTTATAGGTGCTGTACGAATATCGCTTGTAAGGTTTACAGTCTGGTTAACCAACCAATATGTACCCTCTGTAAGAACCTGATATGATGTGCCATTTGCAGCATTGTACTCGTCAATAGCGATTGGGTCAATAGCCACATTTACGACAGCATCAGCCGCAAAGTAACCACTGCGGTGGATATTTACCACAGCTGTAGGCTCGTGGTCGAGGTCATAGAACTCAGCAACCTGGAAGCCATCCTTTACGATGTACACATACGGCTCTGTGAGATTTGCATCGCGATTATTCTCGCACGCCACTGTACCCAACATCAGTGCAGTACAGATAGCAATATATAATTTTCTCATAAATCTCATAGTTTAATATTTATCAATCTACTAATAGAATGGATTTTGTGTAAGGTTAGTCAAACGATCAACCTCTGACTGGTAGAATGGCAACAGATACTGACGCTTTGTAAATATGCGAGTACTTGGGTTGTTACCACCATCGTGAGGAATTACTGTACGCTGCCAGAAGCCTCCTGTCTTAGACGAGCTTGTTGCAGTTACATTCATACCATATACATTACCAGCATCCTCAATCTCAGAGAGAAGGTTTGTACGGGTATCGAAGTAGCGATGGTTCTCGAAGTTGAGCTCAATCTGACGCTCACGAAGGATATACTTCTTCAGACCCTCGTATGTATTTGCATCAGAGTAGATTGTCTCAATATTAGGCACGCCAGCACGAGTACGAATACGGTTGAGCTGAGTCAGCGCATCAGAGATGATATAGTCACCAACACCTGCATTTGCAGCCTCATTTACAGCCTCTGCATAGTTCAGAAGCACCTCTGCATAACGGAACAACGGCCAAGTAATAGCCTCCCAAGTTGTAGAACTTGCATTCTTGGTGTCGTAGTTAGGGTTAGCAAACTTATATGGCAGGTAACCTGTTACAGAGTAGTTATCAGAAGTACCTGAGTATGAGTTACCACCGCGGTGCATAGTAATCTTAACTCTGTTTGAGCCACCAACCCAAGTGAGGTTGTTCCAGAATACTGACATATAGAATCGTGGCTCACGACCAACATACATCTTAAAGGTCTCCTCACGGTTTTTCAAAACTGGGTGAGTAAGATACTCAAAGCCGCTCTCTGAATAGCCAGACTGCTCATCGATAATAGGAGCACCGTCAGAGTAATAACCTGTAATAGGATAGCGACCATTCTCCATAGCGAATGCGTCAACCAGCTTCTGAGTTACAGCAACACCACCATAAGCACGACCACCAACACCCTCAGGAGTTGTAGCTACGCGCCAGTTGTAAGAGTTGTTCTGACGAGCAAAGATAAGCTCCTTGTTCCAACGCTCAACAAACACCTTCTTCCAGCTCTCATATGGAGTACCGGCGTTCTCACCTACGATCTCGTAGAGGTGGAGATTCATAAGATCCTCAGCAGCCTGCGCAGCCTTAACCCACTTATTAGGGTCGTAAGTCTGTGGAAACAGATCTTTGCCGTAGTAGTTCTTTATGCCTGCATACATTGGATTACCATTGTAGAGCGGACGAGCAGAGTAGAGCAACAGACGAGCCTTAACTGCCATAGCAGCACCCTTTGTTGCACGACCAAGCCACTCATCTGGCTGAGTAAGCGGAAGATCCTCTGCAGCGCGATCCAACTCACCACATACCCACTCAACGCACTCATCCCAAGTGTTACGGTCGATGTCACGAAGCTCCTCGCTTGTATAGTCTGCACACTCCTCACCAAGAATAGGCACCGGACCATACATACGCATCAGACAAAAGTAGAAATAACCGCGAAGGAAACGAGCCTCTGCGCTCCACTCCTCAACCTGCTCTGGAGTAAGCTCCTTACAGCGGGTTATATTCTCCATAAAGTAGCTCGCCTCACGAATACCCTTCCAGTACAAAGAGTAGTTCTTTGTGAGGAAAGATGAACTTGATACAGATGGGTTGCTTGATACCATCCAAGAGTCGTTGTTAAAAAGGCGGTGCCAACGGTTACCGAACGAAACTGTACACTCATCTGAGCAAGCCTCCCAAATATTGCTCTGGCCAGATGGGTC
>JAFOBG010000060.1 GCA_017381935.1 Alistipes sp. | reverse complement strand
GAGGCTAACGATGCTTTCTTCCACATTGAGAATGGCTTTATCGCTGGTCCTAGCAAGACTTTCACTTTGAAGCGTCCTTTCGCTCAGTTGAACGCTGGTCAGTCTATGGAGGACTACAACAACATGCAGCTTACAGGCAACAGCATTATCAAGAGTGCTGCTAAGACTAAGGCTTATGCTGCTATGGACCTTAAGACAGGTGCAGTTGTTGGTTCTATGGTTGACGTAGAGCTTACAATGAACGATGTTATCGACGTTGATGCTAACGGTGCAAACGACCACCTTGTTCTTGCAAGCGGTGAGGAGTACAAGCACCTTGCTATGAACTACCTCCTTGTAAATGAGAGAGAGCTCGTTGACGTTGAGCTTACTCTTCTCGGTGATGAGGGTACAGAGTTCGTTCGTCCTTACTATCAGGTTCCTGTTCAGCGTAACTACCGTACTAACATCCTTGGTATGCTTATCTCAGCTCCATCTGTATTTACAGTTGTTATCGACGCTGCGTTTGAGAAGGAGCACCTTAACGTTCTCCATGCATTCCAGCACGGTGGCGAGGTTACTCTTCAGCAGAACCTCTATGTAGGTCATCCACTCGTTGTTAAGAAGGGCGTAAATGCAGTTCTTAACCTCAATGGTCGTAAGATTATTAACTACACAACTAACGAGGAGCCAAACACTGACGTTATTATCGTAGAGGAGGGTGCAACCCTTACAATCAACGGTGATAATAATGGTAATAGTGAGGTTAGAGCCGTAGGTGGCAACAGCGGTTATGCTGTTATCTCTGAGGGTACTCTGATTGTTAACGGTGGTACATTCAATAGTGGTAAGGATGCTGAGGGCAAGACTAACGCTGTTCTCTACGCTCGTGGCAATGGTAAGATTTATGTAAATGGTGGTGTATTCCCTAACGCTCAGGAGACTGGTTTCGTTCTTAACAAGAAGGACGCTGACCGTGCAACTACTGAGATCGTAGTTAAGGGTGGTCGCTTCTTCAAGTTCAACCCAGAGGATAACGCTGCTGAGGGTGCTGGCACTAACTTCGTAGCTGATGGCTACCACGCTATTCAGGACGGTGATTGGTTTGAGGTTCTCAATATCACTTATGTTTACACTGTATCTGAGTTCAATGCAGCTCTTGCTAACGAGGCGGTAGAGAGAATCGGTGTAAAGGCAGATCTCGACTTCGGTACTGGAAGACAGGATATCACTAGAGATGTTGAGATTTGGATGAACAACTATAGCGTATCTGCTGGTGGTACTAGTTCTACTAAGAACTATGGTTTCGCTATTATCGGTGCAAACGTAGTGCTTAAGGATCTAAACATGAACGGTTGTGGTGGTTTTGCTGTTGATGGTGGTAAGCTTGTTGTTGAGGGAGGTTACCTTAAGCCATACTACAAAGATTCAGGTCGTCATATGTTCTACGGAACTAGCGGTGGTGAAATTATCATTAACGGTGGAACTTTCGCAGTTGGAAGAACAGGTATGCGTTACTTCGCATTGGAGAACAATGCTCATGCATACGTTAACGGTGGTGTATTCGAGGTGGTTCTTGCAAACAATCAGGTACCAGTTACTACTGCTACCGGTGCAGTTCTCTCAATTATGGGTGGCAAGTTTGGTGCAGACCCATCTAACCCAAAGCGTAACTTTAACCCTACTCCATGGTTAGCTCCTGGTTACAAGGCTACATTGGTTGATGCTGGTCAGTACTATGAGGTTACTAAGGAGTAATTAATAGTCTTAACACTATAAACAACAAACTGCACCCCCAAAAGGGTGCAGTTGTTTTTTATAGGTATATCGCTCTTTATACCTATATATAATATATATTGCATATATAGCGAAAAAACACTATATTTGTGCGGTAAATGAAGAAACGATATTATGGCTATTAGGAACAATGTGATGATTGTGCGTCAGACTCTTCTGACCAGATTAATCGAGATGTGGAATAGAGGCGAGTTAGTTGAGAAGATTGACCGACTCCCACTTGAGCTTAGTCCGAAGAATGCAACACCCGTAGGTCGTTGTTGTATTCACAAGGAGAGAGCTGTAAATAAGTACAAGTCCCTGCCTCTGCTCGGCTTTGATATGAGCGACGAGAAAGACGAGCTAACACCCCTTTCAGCCTATGCTGCAGCGGCCTTAGAGCGCAAAGAACTCAAAGAGAACATTATGTGCGTTGTTGACGAGGCGTGCTCTTCTTGTGTAAGAACAAACTATCAGATTACAAATCTTTGTCGTGGTTGCGTAGCTCGTTCATGCGCTGCATCTTGTCCTAAGGGTGCTATTGAGTTTGACCCGGAGACAAGTCAGGGTCGAATTCACAAGTCTATGTGTATCAGTTGCGGAAAGTGTTATGACAACTGTCCATATCACGCCATTGTTCACATACCTGTACCATGTGAGGAGGCTTGTCCTGTTGGTGCGATTACAAAAGATGAAAACGGAGTAGAGCATATTGACGAGGCAAAGTGTATATACTGCGGAAAGTGTGTAAACAGCTGTCCTTTTGGTGCTATTTTCGAGATTTCTCAGGTATTTGACTGCCTACAGGCCATTCGTCGTGGAGAGAAGGTGATAGCGATGGTTGCCCCTGCCTTGCTTGCTCAGTACGACTCTCCGACAGAGCAGGTGTATGGAGCTATAAAGAGTATCGGTTTTAGTGATATTATCGAGGTGGCTCAAGGTGCGATGATAACAACCGAGAAGGAGGCTGCAGAGCTTGCCGAGAAGATTGAGGAGGGTCAGCCATTTATGACTACCTCTTGTTGCCCTTCATATATCGAGATGGCTGAAAAGCATGTTCCTTATCTGAAGAAGTATATCTCTTCAACCCGTTCTCCGATGTACTACACTGCTCAGATTGCAAAAGAGAGGTATCCTGACGCCAAGTTAGTATTTATCGGCCCTTGTATTGCCAAGCGCAAAGAGGCTCGCAAAGATGATTTGGTAGATTTTGTACTCACATTTGAGGAGTTGCACTCTATTTTTGTCGGAATGAATATTGAACTGACAGAGAAGCAGAACTTTACAATCGAGCAGAGTGCTATTCGTGCAGCACATGGCTTTGCTCAGGGTGGTGGCGTAACAGCCGCTGTAAAGGAGCATTTGGGCGACAAGTTTAACTACTCGACTCTTCAGATTGCCAACCTGACAAAGAAGAATGTTGCTCTGCTGAAGGCCTATGCCAAGACAAGTAAGTCGCCGGCTCAGTTTATTGAGGTTATGGCTTGTGAGGGTGGTTGTATATCAGGTCCAAGCACTCATACCTCTTATGATTCAGGTAAAAAGATATTTGCAATAGAGCTTTCAAAGCGATAATGAAATCGTATATCAGTCGTCTAATGTATGGTCGCAAGCTCGGTAGCCATGAATATCGGGCTCTACTATCATGCAGCGGAGCAATGGCGGCTGAGCTTAGAGATGCTGCCGTCCGAACTGCCCAACAGCGGTTCGGATGTGCCATTTTTGTAAGGGGGCTTATCGAGATTTCGAGCTACTGCAAAAACAACTGCCTCTACTGCGGTCTTAGGGCCGGAAATGACCATGCCGAAAGGTACAGGCTCACAGAGAGTGAGATTTTGGAGTGCTGCCGACAGGGCTACAGTGCAGGTTTAAGGACTTTTGTACTACAAGGCGGCGAGGATAGTTGGTGGAGCGACGAGAGGTTAGTACCACTAATAGAGAAGATAAGCACTAAGTATAGAGACGCAGCCATCACTCTCTCATTGGGAGAGCGCAGCAGAGAGTCTTACAAGCGGCTCAAAGAGGCGGGTGCTACTCGTTATCTACTTCGCCATGAGGCGGCAAATGAACAGCTATACAGAGATGTTCATCCTGCCAATATGTCGCACAAAAACCGCTTAGAGGCAATCAAAGCACTCATTGATGAGGGTTATCAGACCGGTATGGGCATGATGATTGGTCTGCCTGGGCAGAGCGTAGATAATATAGTTGAAGATATAGAGCTTTTAGCCTTGCTACGTCCTCAGATGGTTGGTATTGGGCCATTTATACCACATCCAAGGACACCATTTATGGGGCACACGGCAGGCGATATAGAACTTACACTAAATACAATAGCCATCGTTAGGCTACTACTTCCAAATGCGCTCATTCCTGCCACCACTGCCCTTGCAACGCTATTAGACAATGGACACCATTTGGCAATAAAGGCAGGGGCGAATGTGATTATGCCAAACCTTTCGCCCGTAGATGTTCGTAGTAAATATGCAATCTATGCAGGCAAGAAGGCCTCAGAAACAGAGGCCGTAGAGGGGTTAAAGAGTCTTGAAAGGGAGTTGGCTGAATTTGGTTACACAATAGATTACGGGAAAGGAGATTACAATGACACGCTATAATCCACACTCTCAAAACGCAGAGGAGTTTATATCACACGACCAGATAGTATCTGTCCTCAATTATGCTGTAGAGCACCGAGCAGACAAGGCTCTGATTGAGGAAATTCTTCAAAAGGCCGACGAAGGTCGAGGTATTACACACCGAGAAGCTGCCGTACTGATGGAGTGCGACGACAAGAGTACTATTGAACGTATATTTGCCATTGCAAAGAGCATAAAGGAGCGTATATATGGAAAGCGCATTGTTCTCTTTGCACCGCTATATCTATCTAATCACTGCATTAACGGCTGTACATACTGCCCTTACCATGCTACAAATCGGACGATTCCTCGCCGTAAGCTCACTCAAGAGCAGATTGCAGCCGAGGTGATAGCATTGCAGGATATGGGTCATAAGCGTCTTGCATTAGAGGCGGGCGAGCACCCGATACACTCATCAATAGATTATATTCTTGAGTCTATAGATACTATCTACTCTATCCGTCATCGTAATGGGGCTATTCGCCGTGTAAATGTCAACATCGCAGCTACAACAGTCGAAAACTATCGTCGTCTGCACGATGCCGGCATAGGCACATATATACTCTTTGAAGAGACCTATAACCATGAGGTATATAATAAACTGCACCCTTCCGGTCCAAAGAGCGACTGGAGGTATCACACAGAGGCAATGGATAGAGCCATGGAGGGCGGAATTGATGATGTAGGCATAGGCGCACTATTCGGACTTACTGACTACAGATATGACCTTATAGGAATATTGATGCATGCAGAGCATCTTGAGGCTCGTTTTGGCGTAGGCCCGCATACGATAAGCGTTCCAAGAATACGTCCTGCAGACGACATAGATATAACGAAGTTCCCAAATGCCGTTACAGACGATATCTTCCGCCGCATAGTTGCAATACTTCGAATTGCTGTGCCTTATACAGGCATGATTATCTCAACCAGGGAGAGTGAACAATCACGTAAAGAGGTACTTGAAATTGGAGTTTCACAAATTAGCGGCGGCTCAAAGACCTCTGTAGGTGGATATGCCAATAGTCTAACATCTGATGGCTCTGAACAGTTCGATATATCGGATAATCGCACGCTTGATCAAGTTGTAGGTTGGTTGATTAGTCTGGGATATATTCCGAGTTTCTGCACCGCCTGCTATAGAGAAGGAAGAACGGGTGATAGATTTATGGGGCTTGCAAAAAGTGGTGCTATTGGTAACTGCTGCGCTCCAAATGCACTGATGACACTCAAAGAGTATCTGTGTGATTATGCATCGAGCACTACGCTAAGCATGGCCGAGAGTGTCATAGAGACGGAGTTACATAAGATTCCTTCTCAGAAAGTGAGAGAAATTACAGAGCATGCAATAAAACAGATAGCTTTAGGGAAGAGAGATTTTCGTTTTTAGTATGACAACACCTATTTCAGATAGAGTACACATTGCCATATTCGGCAACTGCAATAGCGGCAAGTCCTCGCTAATAAATGCCCTCACAGGCCAGCATACAGCCATTGTGTCAGATATCGCAGGGACAACAACTGACCCTGTGCAGAAATCTGTTGAATTGCCAGGTGTCGGTGCTGCTGTAATTATTGATACTCCAGGGCTTGACGACAATAGTCAGTTAGGGCAACTACGTAGTGCTCAAAGCTATAAAATACTATCAAAGACCGATATAGCCATCGTAATTGAGCCTATAGAGGCCTCTTTTACAGCTCGACTTCACTCTTTGGAAATTCCCACAATACATATTACATCAAAGGCCGACATTGGACCTAATAACATTGACAGTAATAATACTATCGCCGTAAGCGCTCATACCGGAGAGGGACTTGACCGTCTAAGAGCAGAGATTGCAAGTTCAATAAAACCAGATAATAGACTCTTAACAGACTCTATTTGTCAGAATGGAGATACTGTTCTGCTTGTAATGCCACAAGATGATTCGGCTCCAAAAGGCAGACTAATTAAACCGCAAGTAGAGGTTATAAGAGAGTTGCTTGACCGTGGATGTACTGCCATCTGCTGTCAACCTCAGACAATGGATAGCACTCTGAAAAACTTAAGCAAACCTCCAAAGGCTATAATTACCGACTCATCAGCCTTTGCCCAAGTAAAGGCAATGAGCCCTTCTGGCGTTACCTTGACATCATTCTCAATACTCTTTGCTCGCTATAAAGGGGATATAGAATTATTTCGTCAAGGAGCTAAAGCATTATCTTCACTCTCTAAGAGCGCAAATATACTTATCGCTGAAGCTTGTAGCCACACTCCTCAGAATGAGGATATAGGCCGTGTAAAGCTACCTCGACTGCTACGCAAACATTTAGGCAATAAAATTACAATCACGACACTGGGAGGTAATGATTTTCCTGATGATTTAACACCTTATGACCTTATTATCCACTGTGGAGCATGCATGTTTAATCGTCGATATGTAATGAGTCGTATCGCTGCAGCAAAAGAGCAGAACGTGCCAATAACCAACTATGGCATTGCTATTGCAACACTGTTAAATATAGAGTAAAAGAGGATAGCCTAAAGGCTATCCTCTTTCTATACAACTTTATTCCATCTATATCAGGAATTTAAGCATAAAGATAAGAGCAAGTACTATCATACCAACACTAACTCGCTTATGATTTCCTGAAATTAGATTTATCAACACATAAGATAGATGACCAAAGACAATTCCCTCTGAGATACTATATATCAGTGGCATAAAAATCATACAAACAAATGCAGGGATAGCATCGGCATAGTTCTCAAAATCAATCTTAGTAACAGAACCCATCATCATAACTCCTACCAAGATAAGTACCGGAGCTGTTGCTGCACTAGGGATAGAGAGGAATAGAGGGGCAAAGAAGAGTGCAAAAGCAAAACATATCGCTGTTACTGCCGCAGTAAGGCCACTTTGGCCACCCTCACTTACGCCTGTAGCACTCTCTGCAAATGTAGTAACGGTACTCGTACCCATCATTGCGCCAAGAGTAGTTGCTATAGAATCAACTAAAAATGCCTGCTTAAGACGTGGAATACGGCCATCAGGAGTAATCATATTCGCTTTAGTACAAACGCCCAAAATAGTACCGATTGTATCAAACAAATCGATAAAGAGCATTGTAAATATAACTACAACCATATCCCAAGTAAAGATATTTTGCCACTCAAACTTACAGAAAATAGGCTCAATTGACGGTGGAGTACTTACTATTCCATTCCATACCGTAACATCCATAGGGATACCGATAAGTGTTGTAATAACAATTCCGATAAGCAATGCGCCCTTTACTCGCATTACAAGTAGCACTGAGGTAATAATAAGGCCTATTATACCCAACAATGGAGAGCCTTGTGTAATATCACCTAATGTAACCAAAGTGGCATCAGAGCCATCTATAATTCCTGCATTCTGCAGACCTACAAAAGCAATAAACATACCTATACCAACGCTGATTGCATTTTGGATAGGTTTTGAGAGACTATATACAATCATCTCTCGCAGATTACTAACCGTCAGCAAGATAAAGATAAGTCCTTCAATAAATACTGCAGTAAGAGCAAACTGCCAAGAATAGCCCATACCTAAACATACGGTATAAGCAAAAAAAGCATTAAGGCCCATTCCAGGAGCAAGCGCAAAAGGTAGTTTTCCTATTACAGCCATAAGCATTGTTGCTATAGCCGAAATAAGAGCCGCTGTTGTAAAGAGTGCTCCTTTATCCATACCGGTCTCTCCCAAGACTGCCGGATTTACAGCCAAAATATAGGCCATTGTAAGGAAGGTCGTGAGACCTGCCATAACCTCTGTTCGTACAGTGGTTACCTTCGGGTCAAATCCAAATAGTTTCTTTAACATATAAATAATTCATTAGGCATTGGTATTTTCTTTATCTGGCGAAGGTTGATACACAGAGTACAAAAGGCTCTGTTATGCTACTAACTCCATATTAGAAGTTATAGCACATAGTATCGCAATCGCCCTCCTCGCCATAGGCTACCGTGCCTTCCAAAATTATCAATCAGAAACAAAGCAATATTATGATTCTCCTCAAACTTTGCACACGACACAAAAGAAAGTGTCGTTAAAAGAGGGAAAAAGATGTTTGCTTCTCATTTTAAGTTTGGTTTGGTAGCGCAAGGTAGTAAAATTTATGAAAGTTGGAAACTATTCATCTACAAACTCATATCCTAACTCTGTTATAATGCGCTTTACCATATCAGTTTCTATACTACCAACAACAGAAACCACTCCTGCAGTAAGATCTATATCTACTGACGTAACCGATGGGTGTGCAAGTAATGCTCGCTCTACATTGGTTTTACAATGGTTGCACATCATACCTTTTACCTTGTAATGTTTCTCCATAATTGTTCTATTCTGTTTTCTATATTTATTTATCATTGCTAAAATAAGTAATCCTCCAAATATTACGCTCGACACCATCTCTACAACACTAAGACCACTATCACAGCAATCAGAGGATATACGGCCTACCTCCGAGAGAGTAAACCATGACATAGGCATCAAGGTATCAATTGCAAGACCAAAGCCGACAGCGCCACACAAGATTGAGAATAGGTAGATAAATAGCGTTTTCTTACCCAACACCTTGCCTATGACCATCATAGCTGCCATATTTGTTGCAGGGCCTGCCATAAGTAACACAAATGCTGCACCAGGAGATAATCCTTTCAATATCAATGCTGCAGCGATAGGTACAGAGCCTGTTGCACACAGATACATAGGAGCAGAGATTGCAAGAACTATAAGCATATTTACAATCGGGCTATCTGCAAAGGTTGTAAAGGCACCATCAGGAACAAAGATTGTTATTGCACCTGCAATAGCAAGTCCTATAACAAGCCACTTACCCACATCCTGAATCATATCCGAAAAACCGTACTTTATAGCCCCAACTACCCTATCCCAAAATCCTTTATACTCTTTTGGCATAGCACTTTGCGTCTCTGATTGTGTCGATTTATCTGACAATAGTGCTGTCAATCCGCCTCCAAACAGAGCTGTTACAAACGCTGCACATGGGCGCAAAATAGCAAATGGGAGACCAAGTAAAGATGCTGTTGCAGCAATAGAATCAACTCCTGTCTGTGGCGTAGCTATCAAAAAACTGACAGTAGAGGCATGAGAAGCCCCTTCACGACGCATAGACATTGCAGTCGGTATCACGCCACATGAGCATAGTGGCAACGGCACACCCATCAGTGCTGCAAGAAGCACTGATCGCATATTATTACCTGACAAATAACGTACATAGAGCACTCTCGGCACAAATGCATGTAGAATACCTGCCACAAGGAAACCAAAGAGCAGATATGGAGACATAGCAGCAAAAAGCTCAAGTACCTGAGTAAAGCTATCTTTCATACTTAACATTACTTAAAACCATACCTCATTACAAATACGTTCAACGGAAAAAGGTCGGGCTATATACTGCCCGACCACGCCATTAGCCTCTTCCTTATTTGGAGTAACCTACTACTCAGCAGGAGTCTGAGCAGGAGCCTCTGCAGGAACCTCTACCTGAGGAACAACAACATCCTCAGCAGGTGCTGCCATCTCCTCTACAAGCGCTGATGCCTCTGCAGCTGCAGGGCTCTGAGCTGGCTTAGTATCCATTGCCAAAGTTGCAAGAAGGCTCAATACGAAGATAGCAACTGCCATACCCCAAGTAAGTTTCTCAAGAAAATCGGTAGTCTGACGAACACCCATAACCTGATTAGAGGCACCGAAGTTCGCAGCCATGCCGCTCTTAGGACTCTGAACCAACACTGCAAGTACCAACAAAAGGCTTGCGATAAGTACTAATACAATACAAAGTGTATACATATCTATAAATTGTTATAATTTTTGTAATTTTTCTATTTGAGTTGCAAAGTAAGCACTTTTTTTCGGATTTAGCAAACTTAATTTATGATATATTTCAATTGCCTGCAAATTTAAGCCCTGAGAGATGTATATTTCTGCCAATTCTTCACTTACCAAGTCGTCTTCTTCATCAAAAGCCGCCTCTGTAGTTACTTCATTCTCAACCTCGCCCTCCTCTGCAACTATACGATAGTTATCAACTCTCAAAAAGCGATCTATAATCTCACCCTGAGTTACAGCAGCAAGGCGTGCTACATCAATAGGTTTTTGGCTTAGCAATCCGACACCACGATTAAGTGCAAGCAATTTCACAAGCGGGTTCTCACACTGCTGCACTGTACGCAACGTAGTGCACCAAGGATAGCGCTCCACATCAAAAGCCGACAAACTCTTCTCTATACTCTTAATACTCTCCATATCTCTACCAATTTGAGGCTGCAGCCTGGAAAATATCGGTTACAAGTTGCTCAACAATTTGCGGTATAAGTTCACTCTCAACCTCGGTAAGCAACTTTGTAGAGTCATAGTCTGCATAAGCCGAGAAGTTTTTATTGAATGACATCTTATCATCAATAGCATTGGTAAACTTAACTTTAACTGAGATTGTCAATCGGTTCTGAAGAGCGAAATCGCCACTTGACACAGATGATGTTGTAGAGCTATAACCCACAATCTCACCCTCAAAGGCAAAATCACCACCCTCCTCAACCTGCGTAAGAGAGGTTCGAGTTGCAAAGCGCTGAGTCAGCTCATCTGTCAACGTCGCACTAAGTATTGGAGCCACCATAGGGGCATTATTAGGAAAGTATGCCACACTAAAGGTCTTTGCATCAGGTGGAATAGATGCTCCCGAAAGCGAATATTTAACTGTACACCCTGCAAAGAGTGTAATGGTTACAAATAGTAGTAACAGTATCTTTTTCATTACTATAAATTATCAATTTAGACTCTACTCTTCTATACCAAGCTCCTTTATACGGCGATATAGCGTTCTTTCCGACATAAATAGCTCTGCTGCCGCATCTCTTCGAGAACCTCCATGGCGGCGCAAGGCTCGAACAATCTGCTCTCGTTGCATATCGGCCTTTGTTGCAGGCTGTACAGGCTCGTCAACTACCTCCTCTGCATACTCCACCTCCCTTGAGCTACTTGATGGCAGAAGTGCCGCAACCTCTTTGCGACTATCCGAGTGCATGGGTTGATTTACGCCATAACCTCTTAGCTCATAGAGCATACGCTTAACCTCATTTATATCGGTGCGCATATCGAAGAGTATCTTATACAGCAACTCTCGTTCTGTATTCATATCTTCAAACGAAGCTGCTCCATTTAGAGTTGGGGTATTATGTCGATATTCAGGAGTCAAATAACCGGCAAGTATATCAGCCGTAATCTCACGTTTAGGCTCGATAGCAGAAATCTGCTCTGCGACATTCTTAAGTTGGCGAATATTACCTCTCCAATGATAACGCTCTAGCATATCACGAGCCTGACTATCAAGGCTTATAGCTGGCATACGATACTGAACTGCAACATCTGAAGCAAATTTACGGAAAAGCAGATATATATCCTCCGGACGTTCTCTGAGTGCCGGTACTTGGATAGGCACTGTAGCCAAACGATAGTACAAATCTTCACGGAAACGACCCTCCGCTATAGAACGCTGCAAATCATTATTTGTTGCAGCTACAACTCTGACATTTGTCTTTATAACCTTCGCCGAGCCAACACGAATAAACTCTCCCGTTTGAAGAACTCTCAGCAGACGAACTTGTGTAGAGAGTGGCAACTCTCCGACCTCATCAAGAAATATTGTACCGCCATCAGCCTCCTCAAAGTATCCTTTACGAGACTCAACAGCACCTGTAAATGCACCCTTCTCATGGCCAAAAAGCTCAGAATCAATAGTACCCTCAGGTATTGCTCCACAGTTTACAGCCACATACTTATTATGTTTACGAGCAGACGCAGCATGTATAACCTGTGGAAAAAACTCTTTTCCCACTCCACTCTCTCCTGTAACAAGTACCGTAAGGTCTGTTGGAGCCACACGAACAGCTATCTCAAGAGCTCTATTAAGCAACTCCGAGTTTCCTATAATACCAAATCGCTGTTTTATTGAGAGTAAATCCATAATTAATACCCTTTATTGACCACAAAAAGTTACAAATCAGGCTCTATTGCTGTTCCGGCACCTGAATCATCGGGATACGCTGAGCATCCATCTGAGCCTCAATATTCTCCTTTGGTGCTGTTGCCATGCAATAGATACCATAACCTAACGCAGCAAGTGATAGAATTATTACAGTCCAAGCAAACCACATAACAAATCCACCACGATATTTACGAGGACGTTTATGCTGCTTATTTGTCTGAGTACGAGGCTGCGACTGTGGAATAGGATTTTGTGCTGGTACTTGAGCAACATCCTGCAAAGGTATAGCAACTCTTGCGGGGATAGTAGAGTCAAAGGTTATTACCCCCTCGCTATCACGTCTAAAAGTACCAAATTCTGCTACCGGGCAGACTCCGCTCTGCTGCAACGCATGACGACACTCAAAGATAAAACGATCTATACGAGCCGCCGCTTCAATTTCTCTAAGGCCTTGAGATATTAAAAGTGCACGCAACACCCCATCATCCCTCTTGAGCAACTCCGAGAAGATAATTTCTCCACTCTCCTTGACGATAAAAGCTCCAAAAGATGGAATAACGAGCCTTCGATTACTCTTCAAATAATCCTTGATAGTATCTACTAACATAACATTAATAATAAATTGTACAAAGATATAAAAAACTTCGCAAAGTGCAAAATGGAGCCTCCTAAGCCAAATTATCTACAAAAAACAACAATGGACAGTATTATTCCATCCATTGTTGTCTCTATTTTTAGCGGCATTACCGCAACATTTCGACTATTGGTGTTGAGGACGCAACAAATCCTGCACAACCTTTACAGGAGAGAATGTCGAAATTGGGACATCTACAAATATTGTATTCCAATCTGCCATTGCTCCATTCCACAAACCAGGTAGCTCCTGAGCACGCAACGTACGGCCACCACTTGACTTAGAAGAGATAAAACCTGTTGCTGGATCTGTATATTGGAGAAGGTCATACTTTGTGCCATCTGCCGCATAGACACCACACACCAAATCAACCGGATTAAAGTGTGTTGCATCCTTCATCAAATGCATATCCTCTGCTGAAATCTGGCTCGACTCTGCAATCTGCAATGTCTGAGTACCATCAGCATTTACAACCCAGAACGGGCCACCTCCAGGCTCACCCTCATTGCGTACCATACCGCACACACGAATTGGACGAGACAGCAGTCTTTCAAGCAATGCAACGTCATAGTTTTCAGGGAGTTTAACGCACAATTTCTCCTCAACAAACTTACCTACCGCTGCAACATCAGCCTCACCACTCTTAAGTGTTGCAAGAGCCTCAAACGTCTGAGCCTGCAGTTCAAGAAGAAGACCTGCAAGAGCCTTCTTATAGAGCACTGTATCTGCACGCAATGCGTCGGTTGTAACATTATCAATATTCTTTACAAAGATAACAGATGCTTCTATTTCATTAAGATTCTCAAGCAATGCGCCATGACCTGCCGGACGGAACAAAAGTTTTCCATCGTCAGTTCTAAATGGTGTATTGTCTGGATTTACAGCAATAGTATCTGTAGAAGATTTCTGCTGAGAGAATGAAATGTCGTATTTCACGCCAAATAGCTCCTCATATTTTGCGGTTTTCTCTGCAAGCAGTCCTCTGAATGCGCCCTCATGTTCTGGAGACACTGTAAAATGAAGGCGAACAATGCCGTTAGCAGCACCATAAAGTGCACCCTCAACAAGATGCTCTTCCACTGCCTTACGAGCTCCATTCTGATAAGCATGGAATGTAACAAGGCCCTTTGGCAATGAGCCATAACCAAGGCCTTTAGCAATAATTGCACTAACAACAGCCTTTTCATCAGAGAAATCAGACACAACCTCCTTTAGCTCAGGGTAGAATGCAAATTTCTCAATATTTTCAAGAAGAGTATCTATACCCTTACCTCGTTTATCCTCATTAACAAACTCGAACAACTCCTTAAACATTCGAGTAGCCGCACCCGATGCAGGAACAAATTTTGCCACTGTTACTGTCTCTCCACGATTCTCAAACTTTTCCGCATAAGCAGCAGCCTGCTCAGCAGTAAGAACAGTTATACCATCTGACGGAGAGGCTGCACTAACCACCTTAAGCGATGGAAAGCCTTGACGGAAGTTCTCTATTTGACGCTCCACAGCCTCAACAGTCAGGCCATGCGCCACAATTTGTTGTAAATCTTTTTCAGTAAACATACTTTCGTTTATAGTTTTAGGTTTTGATACTCCAAAGTTAAACAAATTTCTGTAAATTAAGCCATATTCTAAACATTTATTTTTATCTTTACCGCATAATTTACGCATTATGATACACATTTTTGAAAATATTGATATTGCGGCTCGTAATAGCTTCCATGTACACCAACAAGCATCTAAGATTATAGAGTTTGATACAAATAGCGATTTAGCAGAGATTTTCACCAATCACGTCTCCAAAGAGTGGATGGCCTTAGGTGGTGGTAACAATGTGCTATTTACCAAAGATATAGAATTCACCCTTATAGTTCCCAAAAATGAACAGATAGAGATTATCTCAGATACATCAGAGAGTACGACTGTACGTGTCGGCGCAGGTGTAGAGTGGGATGACTTTGTAGAGTGGTGTGTAAAGCGACAATTATGGGGCGTAGAGAACCTTTCACTCATCCCTGGAAAAGTAGGTGCAGCACCGGTACAAAACATAGGTGCATACGGAGTGGAGGCAAAAGATTGTATCAGCTGCGTTGAAATGTATTTCCCTGAACAGAATAACTTTATCACTCTTGCTGCCGAGCATTGTGGGTTTGGCTACCGAGAGAGTGTATTTAAGCATAGCCTTAAAGGTCGAGTAATAATCACTGCCGTAGAGTTTAGGTTATCAAAAACGCCTCAACCCAAACTAGAATATGGAGATGTAATTCGCCAAGTAGAGTCTCTTGGAGGAGCAACATTAGAGAACATCCGTGAGGCGATATGCTCTATTCGCAGATCTAAATTACCAGACACTGCGATTACGGGCAATGCAGGTAGTTTTTTCAAGAATCCAATAGTTGACAGAAATATCTTTGATGCTTTAATTGTAAAATATCCGAATATGCCGCACTACCCTACAGCCGATAGCAATAAAGTAAAACTTGCGGCCGGATGGCTTATAGACCAATGCGGTCTTAAAGGTTATTCAGAGGGAAATGTTGGTGTACATGATCGTCAAGCTTTGGTATTAATAAACACGACAGGCAAAGCTACAGGATGTCAAGTGATTGAGTTCGCCCACAAAGTACAAAAAATTGTCTTTGAGAAGTTTGGAATTGAAATTGACACTGAGGTAAATATACTATGAAAGAGCTACTCTTAGAACACTTTAAGCAATACAATAATCGTCATGCACTCTTCACTTATGACGACAAAATTCTGCTCACCGTTTCTGGTGGGGTAGATTCTATGGTTATGCTCGCTCTTTTCATAGAAGCAGGGTATAACGTCGGTGTAGCACACTGTAACTTTTCATTGCGTGGAGCAGAGAGTGATGAGGATGAGGCTACAGTAAAAAAGGCTGCTGAGCAATATGGTGTTCCATTCTACAACAAACGTTTCGACACTTTGGCTGAGATGGAGCGCACAGGGGAGTCTATGGAGATGGCTGCTCGAAGATTGCGCTACGAATGGTTTGAGCAAATAAGCAGAGAGCATGGTTATACCGCCATTGCGATTGCCCACCATATTGACGACTCTATAGAGACATTCTTTATCAACCTTTTACGAGGAACAGGTCTTAGAGGTCTTACTGGTATTACAAGGCAACGTGGCAATATAATTCGACCACTCCTTTTTGCCGAGCGCAAGGAGATACACGAATATGCAGTAGCAAATAAGATTACTTTCCGTGAGGACTCTTCAAATCTATCAAAAAAATATCTGCGTAACAAGATTCGTCTCGGACTAATTCCGATGGTAAAGGAGATAAGTTCCCGATTCACGCCTATTATGCGTGGAAACATCTATCGTCTGACCGACGCACAACGTTTTATTGAAGCAGGGATAGAGAAGATTAAGACGGAGGTATTAATTCGTGGAGCTATTGATAAGATTATTGTCAACAAGATAGACAAAGATTTCCCTACAGAGTTTGTGATATACTCCATCTTAAGTTCCGAGTATGGTTTTAAGGGAGACACGGTAGATGAGTTATACAAATCGCTCAAAGCCGGAAATTCAGGTAAAAAGTTCTACTCTAAAGAGTATGTTGCCTGCATAGATAGAGAGGATATTGCAATTGCTCCAATAACAGATGATGACAACTGCGAAACATTGGTTGAACGTAACCAACTTCGTAGCTATTGCAGTAATGCCGTACTATACTATGAGCATACAGATATTGACAATATATCTGACTACAACACTCCGGAAGAGATTGCTTATCTTGACGAAGCTAAACTTGTCTATCCTCTAAAGCTACGCCGTTGGCAGGATGGAGACACATTTATACCATTCGGAATGTGCGGCAGAAAAAAAGTGAGCGACTATCTAACGGACAAGAAAGTTTCAGTAGTAGAGAAAAGACGACAATTTGTACTTCTCTCAGGGAATGATATTGTCTGGATTGTCGGCCGAAGAATAGATGACAGATATAGAATTTCAGAGCGCACTGAAAATATTCTCAAAATAACCAAACAGATACTATAATGGCAAAGAGTAGCAGAAAATTCAAAGATTGTGATACCGACTTTAGAGCAATATGTGCAGATATTGATGCTCGTCGTTTTGCCCCTATATATCTACTTATGGGCGATGAACCATATTTCATTGATGTACTGACAGAGAAATTATCAACATCAATACTAAATGAAACTGAGCGTGCATTTAACCAAATAATGATATATGGCCGAGACACCGATGGAGGCACTGTTGCCAGCTACTGCCGACAGGTACCGATGATGGGTGGCTATACAGTTATCATTGTCAAGGAGGCACAAGCTATGCCCCAACTTGAGCAACTCTCTGCATATACCTCAAACCCGTTACAATCTACCATTCTTGTAGTTTGCCACAAAGAGAAGAGTGCCGACAAGCGTCAATCCCTATATAAGAGCGTGCTTGCAAATGGAGTTGTATTTGAGTCTGTACGCCCAAGAGATTATGAGATTAAGGATTGGTTGGGCTCCTTTGTTCGTCAAAAAGGGCTTGAGATTGACCCTTCATGTATAGAGTTGTTGATAAACCACTTAGGAACAGATATTTCGAGAATAGGCAACGAGCTAAACAAACTACTTGTCTCTCTTCCTGAAAACAATCGTCGCATTACAGCAGTTGAGATTGAGACATATATCGGAATTTCAAAGGAGTTTAATAACTTTGAGCTCTGTCGTGCCGTTGCACTGAAAGATATGAAACGTGCAATGACAATAGCTGACCATCTATCTCGAAACCCGAAAGAGTATCCATTATTACTAACAATAATGGCTCTATTCGGCACATTTAGAGAGATATTTATTGTAAACTATTTACGTTGGCTGCAAAGCCGCAAAGGTGTTCCATTTCCCACAGACCAAGAGTTATTAGGTCATCTTAAATCAAGTAATATATATGCTCTACGCGACATAAAACAATACTCACAACTTTGGCCTAATACGAAGGTATTCAATATATTAGGATTACTGCGTGAGTACGACGGAAAGAGCAAAGGTATAGATACGGGTGGCAAGAGTGATGCTGAGCTACTGAGAGAGTTATTGTTAAAAATATTCATTGAATAATGGAACATTGGCTCTACAAAGATGGTACGACAACAAAGTACCGAACAGACAATAGAACCCTCTTTGTTTGGCAGCGTATGCGCACCAAAGGATTAGAGTTGTTGCGTGCCACACAACATATAGAGCGCCTAAATCGCTCTGCATTATCATTATTCGGCATATCTACAACACTGAGCACAAAAGAGTTGCAGGATATTTGTCGCCGTCTGCTCATTAGAGGCAACTACTCCTCTACAGCAACGCACATCGTCGAGTTGAGACTCGATAGTGTAGGAGATATTTCACTTCGTGTTATAGAGACATCTCTATATAAAGATTTTGCACTGCGTGTAGTACGTCCAAAGGCATATATTACAGAGTGTTCTGCACAGTTGCTTGAGAGTAACACATCTGCATCACTTGTCATAGCGGATATTCTAAGAGCTGAGGCTAATAATAAAGATTGCGCCATTGCAATATGCACAAACAGTCATGGAGAGGTAAAGTACATAGATGGCGCATCTCCAATCATCGTTCGAGGTAAGGAGATTACCATCTCTCCAACTATAGATACCCTTGATACCGTTATTGCCATTGATGCTCTCAAACAACTAAACGGCATGGAACTTACTATAGCACCAATAATGGTTGACTTGCTATCAACTGCTACAGAGCTACTATATGTAGATAGTCGTGGTGTAACCTCCGTTTCACAAGTCGGGGATCGTTTCTATGCAGACAGCACAGCCTACGCCCTATCTAAAGCTATAAAATGGTAATGATGCCAAAAGTAAACTTCCGGCATCATTACTATCTATAAAAAACTTCCTATCTCTTAATATGCATTGCAAGCCCACCTTCTGAGGTCTCTCGATAGAGGCTCGGTAGATTTATACCCGTCTCCTTCATCACATCTACAACCTTATCAAACGAAACAAGATGTGAGCCATCTGAGAGTGTTGCGTATGCATTAGCATCAAGTGCACGAGCCGCAGCAACCGCATTACGCTCAATACAAGGGACCTGAACAAGTCCACAAACAGGATCGCAAGTAAGGCCGAGGTGGTGCTCAAGGCCCATCTCTGCAGCATATTCAATTTGTGCAGGTGTACCGCCAAAGAGTTGACATGCTGCAGCTGCCGCCATAGCGCAAGCAACTCCAATCTCGCCCTGACAACCGACCTCTGCACCTGATATAGAGGCATTATGCTTTACCACATTACCAAATAGACCTGCTGTTGCAAGAGCTCTGAGGACTCTGATTCTAAGAAACTCTCGTGAAGTGGTCATGTGATAGAGTACACCAGGCAAAACTCCACAAGAGCCACATGTAGGAGCTGTAACTACAGTACCACCAGACGCATTCTCCTCTGCCACAGCAAGGGCATAGGCATATATCCTTGCTCGAGAGCTTAAAGAGCCTGTATAACTCTTACTCTTTACATAGTATGTACTCGCTTTACGTGCTATTTTAAGACCTCCAGGCAGCACTCCATCATTATTAAGACCACGCTGTACAGTCTCACACATAACAGTCCATATATGGTCTAAAAAGTCCCAAATTCCCGGGCCCTCACACTCTTCTACATACTCCCAAAAGGTTTTACCCTCATCATAACACCACTGCTTAATCTCTTGAATAGTTGTCAATGGATAGATACTCTTAGGAGCCGCTGCAACAGTACTCTCATTTGCCAGCGAGCCTCCACCGACACTAAATATCGTCCAGCTATCAAAGACCGCACCCCCCTTAAGAGCTTCAAAGAACATACCGTTTGGATGGAAGTCCAGAACAACATCAGCCTTCCATACAATCTCCGTTGGAGCAATAGGCTCAAGAACTGACAGAATTGCGCTATGTGTTAAGTGTCCCTTTCCTGTTGCTGCGAGAGAGCCGTAAAGAGTTACTCGATAAGCCTCAGCATCTGTTGTACGAGCAGCAAACTGCTCAGCAGCACGTTTAGGGCCCATTGTGTGGCTACTAGATGGACCACAACCGACTTTGTATAATTCACGTAATGATTCCATATTGCAAAATTACAAATATGATAGATAAAAAACAAGGATTTTGCCGGACTATTGATTTTTTTAATATATTTGTATAACAAACAAAAACAACATGTTACGACTTCTTATATTCTGTCTTACTGTATTCTTTACTCTCTATTGCAGAGCAGAGAGTAACGGGGCTGAACTGATAACTATCGAGAGTGATGGTGTACAGCGTTACGCATTAGTTTATACTCCGAGAAGCAACTTTAGAACGCCTCGTCCTCTTGTATTCGTTTTTCATGGCAGAGGCGGTTCAATGCATGGTATATCCAAAAAGATAGACATCCACAACTTTTGGGCAGAAGCTATTGTTGTCTATCCTCAAGGTATGTGGTGCGAAGGCGGCTATAGAGATGGCCTTGGTTGGGTAATTAATGACACGGAGGATGAGGGACGAGATATCCGATTTTTTGACGTTCTGTTAGAATATCTGTTAAAAAACTACGATGTCGATAGTAGTAATATTTTTGCTACGGGACACTCAAACGGCGGTGGTTTTACATACGCACTATGGGCATTACGTGGAGATAAATTTAAAGGTTTTGCCCCTTCGGCCTCAAGTTCGCATAGGTTGGGAGAGAATGCCCAAAAGAGAGTTCCCAAGCCTGTCTTTATTATGGCTGGCGAGTTAGATGAGATTGTGAAAATTGATAGAGTAAGACGTGATGTGGCGGAGGCAAAGCGAATAAATGGCTGTACCGACTCGCCGAGCAAGTTTACAGAGGCTACAACAATATACTATGGAGAAAATGGAGCTGATGTGGTTGATGCTATTCATCCCTTTGGCCACGAGATTCAAAGAGATATGCTACATGAGATGGTTGATTTTTTCAAATACCTATACAATAGAAAATAATAAAAACTGCTTGTCGCACTATATCAACACCTATAACCGTTGCAATGCAGAGATAATACCTTAGCACTACGTTCCGCATAGCTCTATGCCTTGTTCAATAGAGGTTTTGTCCTATGAATAGGCAATTTTTAAGAGAAATATGCAAAAAACTGCCTCGGAAATTTGGATGTAACAAAAATCTGTATTACTTTTGTCCCCGATTCGGAAACGAATTATATGGTGGATGTAGCTCAGCTGGTTAGAGTGACGGATTGTGGTTCCGAAGGTCGTGGGTTCGAATCCCATCTTCCACCCTTGAAAACCTTATAACAAGTGATGTTATGAGGTTTTTTTGTTTCTATACATTGATCTCTTCCAAACAAAAAAACTTGCCACAATGACCTGTAAAACACTGATTTAAGGATGTTTTACAATAGTCATT
>JAFOBG010000059.1 GCA_017381935.1 Alistipes sp. | reverse complement strand
GAGGCTAACGATGCTTTCTTCCACATTGAGAATGGCTTTATCGCTGGTCCTAGCAAGACTTTCACTTTGAAGCGTCCTTTCGCTCAGTTGAACGCTGGTCAGTCTATGGAGGACTACAACAACATGCAGCTTACAGGCAACCTTATTGACCAGAGCTCTTTGGAGGCTTATGCTTATACAGCTATGGATCTTAAGACTGGTGAAGTTGTTGGTTCAAAGACTGCTGTTAAACTTGCAATGAACGATGTTATCGACATTGACGGTGTTGCTGGTAACGACCACCTTGTTCTTGCAAGCGGTGAGGAGTACAAGCACCTTGCTATGAACTACCTCCTTGTAAATGAGAGAGAGCTTATTGACGTCGAGCTTACACTCCATGGTAACGAGGGTACTAACTTTGTTCGCCCTTACTATCAGGTTCCTGTTCAGCGTAACTACCGTACTAACATCCTTGGTAGCCTTATCTCTGCTCCATCTGTATTTACAATCGAGATCGACCCTATCTTCGATACAAACAATGTTAATGAGAATATTAACGTTCTCCACGTATTCCAGCATGGTGGCGAGGTTACTCTTCAGAAGAACCTCTATGTAGGTCATCCTCTCGTTGTTAAGAAGGGTGTAACTGCCACTCTTAACCTCAATGGTCATAAGATCATTAACTACTCTTATAACGAGGAGCCAAACACTGACGTTATCATCGTAGAGGAGGGTGCAACCCTTACAATCAACGGTGATAATAATGGTAATAGTGAGGTTAGAGCCGTAAGTGGTAATAGCGGTTATGCTGTTATCTCTGAGGGTACTCTGATTGTTAACGGTGGTACATTCAATAGTGGTAAGGATGCTGAGGGCAAGGCAAACGCTGTTCTCTACGCTCGTGGCAATGGTAAGATTTATGTAAATGGCGGCGAGTTCCCTAACAAGCAGAACAGTGGTTTTGTTCTTAACAAGAAGGACGCTGACCGTGCAACTACTGTAATCGAGGTTACCGGTGGTCGTTTCACAGGTTTCAACCCTGGAAACAACGCTGCTGAGGGTGCAAATACCAACTTCGTAGCTCCTGGTTACATTGCAGTTGAGGAGAGCAGCAATGTATGGATTGTAGTTGAGGATATCGACTTTATTGATAAGGGTACATACTGCGAGGTTTACAACGCTAAGGGCCTTTTGAAGTGGGGTTATATTGCTCAGTTTATCAACAAGGACTATGGTGTAAAGTTGATGAACAATATCACAATGCCAGCTAAGGCTATCGCTGAAGATGCTGCAAATGAGACCTATGTATTTACTGACGAGGTTATCACCGTTACTGACGGTGTTCCATCTGCAAGCAACTGGCCTGCAGTGAGCGACTATGAGAGATCTTTGAACCCTGTAACCAATGCTAGTGAGTACTTCTCAGGTGATGTTGATGGTAACGGCAAGACTATCTATGGTCTTCGTATCAACCACGACCTTGTTGCATCAGGTTTTATCTGCTGGACAAAGGACGCTGCAGTTAATAATCTTACTTTCAACGACGCTGTAGTATACAACAAGGGTGGTAATCTTGGCGAGAGCTACACTGGTATCGTTATCGGTCGTTGCTGGGATGGTAGCCATGTTGCAAATGTAAACATCACAAACTCTTCTGTTACTGGTTACACAGAGGTTGGCGCTCTTGTAGGTCGTCTCTACCACCGTACAGAGAAGGCTAACGGCCAGTGGATTGGCGAGAAGATGGCTTATGTAACATACTGTACTACAGATGAGAATACAGTTGTTAAGGGTGACCACAATGTAGGAGGTATCGTAGGTATGAACTACGGTTGCGTAGTTGGTCAGTGCGTAAACAACGCTGATGTTACTGCAAGAACACAGGCAGGTGGTATCGCAGGAGCACACATGTCATACTACAAGAAGGCTGACGCATTTATCCTCGCTTGTACAACAACTGCAAAGGCTACTATCACTGCTACAGAGAAGTATGCAGGTGCATTTGCTGGTTACACTCGTCGTGATAACTCAAGCCACACTAACACTCGCGTATGGATTGTAGGTTGCGCAAGCGAGTCTACAGTTGTTGCTCCAAATGCTGGCACTATGGTAGGTAATTGCATTAAGAACAATGGTGTGTATGGTAACTGCATCACTGCTTGCTATGCTGTAACAAACGGCACAGAGTTTGCAGCCAATGGCAATCCACAGATTGAGGCTTCATACAACTTCGCTTCTGCTACTGATGCTACACAGGCAGATGTAGATGCTATGAACGCTGCTATTGAGGCATTCAACACTTCTCCAGACAACGTATATGTTAATGGCAATACTGGTGCAGAGATAACTAAGCGTTGGGCATTGGTTAATGGAGCTCCTGTACTTCAGTAATCAATACTGACACAATAAAAAGATGCGCTTGGCCTTTTGGTCAAGCGCATCTTTTTAACATTTGTAGGCTAACTAATCTTAGTTGAGAGGATGCAATGGATAAAGAAGACTTTTAGCCATAAAAGCTACCCTTTATTTATATAATAGGTATTGTTGGCGTAAAAGTTTGAACTGCTCGACATCAGCCTGCCAACAATCTCTAATCTCTTGTGCACTCTTGCCTGCTATAATCATTGTTCTGATATAACCAACGCCGACAAGTTTCTCGAAGAAGGGAGTGAAAAACTTTTCGCCTAAATTAGTACGATTATAGGCGTCAATAATATACTCAAGGTTAAATCCATTTTCAATAATCACCTCATCAGCTACACCCCTTAAGTCCACGCCATAGCAGATAGTATCTTTAAGCGGAGGATTCTTAGCTCCGGCCATAGAGCGTGGCGTAAAGGAGTAGTTGCATCCTGTCATCTGTGGATGGCCGTACATCTCAAATGGAGAGTCTGTGCCTCGGCCTAAAGAGCATACTGTCCCCTCAAAGAGGCATGTTGACGGATAGAGGTATATTGCGTGCTGAGTTTTGAGGTTTGGAGATGGCGCAATAGGTAGAATATAACGGCTCTGATGTGTATAATTTTCACACTTAACTACCTCTACATCGCACTTCTTAGCCCAACCCTCGCCTATTGCCATCACTGCTATTTCACCCATTGTAAGGCCATGCACTATAGGGATTGGGAGCGCTCCTACACCCGACTTGTAACGCATATCGAGTATTGGGCCATCAACATACATACCGTTGGGATTCGGGCGGTCAAGGATTATTACGCTGCGATTAAAATCGGCACAACGATTTATCACATCAAGCATAGTTATATAATAGGTATAGAAGCGCAAACCAACGTCTTGCATATCTACAACCATAATATCGAAGGCTGACATCTGAGCATCCGAGAGCCTGCGACCTTGAGAAGAGTATAACGACCAGATAGGCACTCCCGTACGGCTATCAACAGAAGAGGAGACCTTCTCTCCCGCATCTGCAGTACCACGAAAGCCATGCTCAGGAGATACAATACCGACAAGATTAACTCCACTATCAACCAAAAGGTCCACAAGGTGTCTATCGCCAGCCATTGCAGTATGATTAGCAAGCACAGCTACACGCTTGCTCTCAAGCTTTGGCAGATATTTATCAGTCTGCTCTGCACCGACAATTATCTGTGCAGATAGAGTACCACAAAAAAGCAAGAAAGCTAATGATAAGATAAATCTGTTCATAACATTACATCTTTAAAATAGGTTAGTTCAAGGCCTGCGAAGATAGGCAAGCATAGTTTACTAAACGTAAATGAGCATTTGACTATCAAGCATAACGCAGAAATTACCCATTTATAGGCTATTACCCCCGTATTCCATTAAGTAGGCCTTAATAAACGCATCAATATCACCATCCATCACAGCATCAACATTCGAGGTCTGATGTCCTGTACGGTGGTCTTTGACTCTGCGGTCATCAAAGACGTAGGAACGAATTTGAGAGCCCCACTCGATACGCTTCTTCTCCGCCTCAATAGCCTGACTCTTTGCCATGCGCTTGCCAAGTTCGTACTGATAGAGTTTAGAACGAAGAATACGCATAGCATTCTCTTTATTCATAAGCTGAGAGCGGGTCTCCTGATTTTCAATAACATAAGATATCTCCTCGCCCGTATCTTCATCCTTAAAGTGATATCTAAGTCGGGCTGCGGTCTCGACCTTATTGACATTCTGGCCTCCTGCTCCACTTGAACGATAGGTCTCCCAGACTATATTTGCAGGATTTACAACAACCTCTATACTATCATCTACAGCAGGAGTTACAGCGACTGATGCGAAGGTTGTTTGGCGTTTATTATTAGCATTAAATGGAGAGAGACGCACCATACGATGCACTCCATTTTCACTCTTCAGATAACCATAGGCAAATTCGCCCTCAACCTCCATAGTACACGACTTTACGCCCACCTCATCGCCGGCTTGATAGTCGAGCATCTTGACCTTATAGTTATTCTTCTCGCACCAACGAGTGTACATACGCAACAACATATCAGCCCAATCAAGAGCCTCAGTGCCGCCTGCGCCTGCATTGATGTCGATAATAGCTCCCATTTTGTCCTCTTCACCACGAAGCATATTACGCAACTCAAGGGTCTCTACAGCCTCAAGAGTTGTTGCATAGAGACTATCAAGTTCCTCCTCTGTTGCAATACCCTCAGTAATAAAGTCAGGCATCAGACAAAGTTCCTCAACTTGCGCCGCTACAGAGTCAAAATCTGTAATCCAACTCTTTATACTAGCGACCTTTTGCAGTTGTTTCTGTGCCGCCTCAGGATTATCCCAGAAGTTTGGCTCAAGGGTCTTCTCCTCCTCATTTTGGAGGTCTATTCTTCTACTTTCGATGTCAAAGGCACCTCCTCAGCGTATCCAGACGCTTTATAATCTCTCTAATAGTTTCTGACTGTATCATATTGCTATTTACTTATAAATTTCTCAAAAAACTTCCAAATAACCACTCCTCCGCAAACAGAGACATTAATAGAGTGCTTTGTTCCGAGTTGCGGTACCTCTATTGCACCATCGCAAATATCGACAACACTCTGCTCAACACCCATAACCTCGTTACCAAAGACGAGGGCATACTTTTTAGTACTATCGACCTCCAACTTGTCAAGCATTACAGCACCCTCGACCTGTTCAATGGCAACAATGGCATAGCCCTGTTGCTTTAGAGACTCAACAGCCTCAACCGTAGTCTTACTATACTCCCACGGAACTGTAAACTCTGCGCCCAATGAGCTTTTATGGATTTCACGAGAGGGAGGTGTAGCTGTAATACCACACAAAACAACCTTCTCTACAGCAAATGCATCTCCTGTACGGAAGAATGCGCCGATATTTTGAGCCGAGCGAACATTATCCAGCACAACTACTACCGGCATCTTTGCCATAGTAGCAAACTCCTCTACCGAGGGCCTACCTAACTCTTGATTTGTAATTTTTCTCATATTTCACTGCAAAAATAAAAAATTTTATCTATTTTTGACAGATATTTAGGGTATATGTCTAAATTAGTACTAAAATGGGTAAAAAATTTACAATACTGCTTACTCTGCTATTAGTATCAGGGTCTATTTATGCCCAAGAGCTCTTCTTCAAAGGGGAGCTATCTACCCTATTGGACAATACCGAGTATGCTGGCAGTACTATCGGCAACTCAAGGACTATCTTCGCCGTAAGGGCTGTACCCTGTTTAGGATATCGTCTTGACAAAAATCACTCTATAGTCATAGGTGCTGAGCTTACTAAAGATTTTGGTTCTCAGGACTTTTTAGACAGCAAGAGATTTGTGGCATACTATCAATTTGAGAATAGCTCTTTTGGTACAAATGTAGGTATATTCAGTCGAGAACACCTTATAGGAGAGTATTCAAGGGCTATTTTTAGTGATGGTTTTCTGATTTACAACAACCTTATACAAGGTGTAGCTTTCAGAGCAACAAGACAGAGAAGTTATGCTGAAGTAGTTCTTGATTGGTACGGGCTATATTCAGAAGAGTGTCGAGAGAAGTTTAGAGTGCTTGTTTCGGGGGGGGGAGAGTTTGCGAATATAGGCTATGCCGGCGCTACTTTCTCAATGCAACACTACGCCAACAAATCGACCTTTCGGGGTAATGTGGTTGACAACATTATGCTTAACCCATATATAGGGATTAAGTTTAACGCCTTTTTCGATTTTGACATTCGCTTGGGTGCGCTTCTCTCTGCACAACAAGACCGCAAGATAGACAATGGCTGGGTAACGCCTGCAGGTGGCGAGTTCTTACTATCAATAAGCCGCTGGGGTGCCTATATAAACAACAATCTCTACGTGGGTCAAAATCTTATGCCGTTATATAGCTCTACCGGCGTAGATGGTGTACAGTATGGAGATGATTTATACACTTGCGATCCTTTTTACAGCACAACAGAAGGCATCTACAACCGTACCGGCATAGGATACAGCCACTCTTTTGCGAAAGACAGAGTGAGAGTTACGGCCGAGGTTGTACTGCATTACGACGGAAAACGATTATTCAATCAGCAGTTACTTGGCATACAAGTATTTATCTGCCCAAAATTATATAGCAAAAAACCATAAATTTAGATATTATGACTACCGAAACAACAGAGATCAAAGAGAAGGAGAGTTTGAACTTCATTGAGGAGATTATCGAAAAGAATATCGCCGATGGCGAGCCTCGTGTTCAGACCCGATTTCCACCAGAGCCAAATGGTTATCTACACATTGGCCATGCTAAGGCTATCTGCTTGGACTTTGGCGTAGCTGCTCGTTATGGCGGTGTATGTAACCTTCGTTTTGACGATACCAATCCTACAAAGGAGGATATGGAGTATGTAGATGCTATAAAGGAGGATATTAAGTGGCTCGGTTTCCAATGGGGTACTGAGTACTACGCATCCGACTATTTCCAGCAGCTGTGGGACTTTGCCATCCAACTTATCAAAGAGGGTAAGGCATATATCGACGAGCAGACATCTGATCAGATTGCAGCTCAGAAGGGTACTCCAACCCAGCCTGGAACAGAGAGCCCATATCGCAATCGCCCTATAGAGGAGAGCCTTGAGCTGTTCGAAAAGATGAACCGTGGTGAGATTGAGGAGGGTAAGATGGTACTGCGTGCCAAGATTGATATGGCAAGCTCTAACATGCACTTCCGCGACCCGATTATCTATCGTGTAGTAAAGCATCCACACCACCGCACAGGCAACACTTGGAATGCATATCCGATGTATGACTTTGCTCATGGCCAGAGCGACTACTTTGAGGGTGTAACCCACTCACTCTGTACTCTTGAGTTTGTTCCTCACCGTCCGCTATATGATCTATTTGTAGATTGGGTAAAGGGTGGAAAGGATTTGGAACACAACCGCCCACGTCAGTATGAGTTCAACAAACTCAACCTTAACTATACGTTGATGAGTAAGCGTAACCTGCTTATCCTTGTAAAGGAGGGTTTGGTTAGCGGTTGGGATGACCCTCGTATGCCAACACTCTGCGGTTTCCGTCGTCGTGGTTACTCTCCTGAGTCTATCCGTAACTTTGTAGATAAGATTGGTTATACGACATACGATGCGCTCAATGACTTTGCTCTACTTGAGAGTGCTGTCCGTGAGGACTTAAACAAGCGTGCAACTCGTGTAAGTGCTGTACTTAACCCTGTAAAGCTCGTTATTACAAACTATCCTGAGGGTCAAGTAGAGGCTATGGAGGCTATCAACAATCCAGAGGACCCTCAGTCTGCAACTCACACAATAGAGTTTAGCCGTGAGCTATGGATTGAGCGTGATGACTTTATGGAGGATGCTCCAAAGAAGTACTTCCGTATGACCCCTGGTCAGGAGGTGAGACTAAAGAATGCATATATCGTTAAGTGTAGCGGTTGCGACAAAGATGAAAATGGCAATATTACTACCGTTTATGCCGAGTACGACCCTGACACTAAGACCGGTATGCCTGGCAGCAACCGTAAGGTAAAGGGTACTATCCATTGGGTAAGTTGCGACCATTGTCTCAAGGCTGAGGTACGTCTCTATGACCGTCTGTGGAAGGTTGAGAACCCTCGTGATGAGATGGCCGCAATCCGCAAAGAGAGCGGTTGTGATGCTCTTGAGGCTATGCAGCAGATGATTAATCCAGATTCACTTACAGTGCTCACTGAGTGTTATGTCGAGAAGTACCTATCAACCTGCAAGCCACTTGACCACCTGCAGTTCCAGCGTATCGGCTACTTCTGTCCAGACACTGACTCTACTGCAGAGCACTTGGTATTTAACCGTACAGTTACCCTCAAGGACTCTTGGGCAAAGATTAATAAGTAATCTTTATATACACAAAAAGACAGGGGCCTTCGGGTCCCTGTCTTTATTTTTAGCAACGCCTACAATATGCTCAGTAATTCTGCCATCAGAACGCCGATATGATTACCAAGTGCGTAGCCTACAATTCCTGCACCCAAGCCCGTTACAAGCACTGAGCGATTTCGCATAGCGGCACATGCCATAAGCACGAATGGTGGCGAGTTAATAAAGGCCACAGAGGAGATAATCATAGAGTCGGCATCGACCTTCATCAATCTGCAGACAATAGCGTGTAAAGCGAGTGAGACAAAGACGGCGAAGGTCATAAAGAGTATCTGATTAACACCGTCTGCAAGGTCGAGATTTGAAAAGTCAGCCATTGAGGCAATGGCCAAGCTGAAGATATATATCAGATACATACCTGCATCATAGCTACGTGTAAGGTTTCTCACTCTTTTAATAAAAGAGCAAACCACGCCAAGAGTCGTAAGCAGTAGTATAAAGACAACCATAAACCATCCCTCAGGCATAAGTAGAGCCACAACGGCTGAGAAAGCTACTATAACCAACGTTATACCAAGAATTTTTAACAGTTCCTTAATGCCACTCTTTGTCCAAAAGGTCTTATAAGGATTTGCTTTGCCACTCTCAATCATCTGCTCCAACTCTACTCTATCAGCCTCCGAGATTTTACGTCCTCGCTCACCATAAAGCCATCTGAATAGCCTTATGCCGACACTAAAGAGAAAGACAAAGTACAAGAACGAGATGATAATATCATAAGAGTTGACAAGCAGATAAGTCTCGCTCTTTATTCTGAATATAGCCTGCAATGCTGCTGCATTAAGAGTTCCACCCGTGTACATACCTGTAATAATACCACTGACCTGTGCACCCTGCTCCATATGATGGCCAAAAAGCAGATAGCCTCCTACAACAGCCAAGCAGACCGATAGAAAGCCACTCACAACGACCTTTAGTTGTAATTTGGCCTCACTTGCAGTAAAATTAGAGTTAAAAAGCATCATCGGAATTGCCAACGGAATCATGACATTTGGCAAAATATCCTGCAATACCTTTAACTGCTCAGGCATAGAGGGGATATTACCCACAACCATACCTATAGCATAAAGAACCATAATAGGGCCCAACTTATCAAGCCATGAGAAACGTCTGCACAGCCATATTACCCCTGCAGGAGTGAGAATAAAGAAGAGTGTGAGCACTATATAACTAACAATAGCCATAACAAAAATGATTAACAATACAAAGATAACGAAGGAGAGGTAAAATTCAAAATCGGGAAAAGAGAAAGTGATGCACTACTATTTATTAACTATAGAAATTTTACTATCTTTGTAGAAATTGTTTAATTATCAACATATTTTTATCACTTCTTTTCAAAATCAGCAGTATGGGAACAATAGATACAAATAGTAAGCGACTGCTATCTCTTGACGCTTTGAGAGGTTTTGACATGCTCTTTATCATGGGCCTTTCAGGGTTAATTGTCAATCTTGGGAAGGTATTTCCTGATTGCCAGCTCTTAGAATGGCTATCTATACAGATGAGGCATGTACCATGGGATGGTTTTGCTCACCATGACACCATATTTCCGCTATTTCTCTTCATTGCAGGAGTAAGCTTCCCATTCTCATACAGCAGGCAGAAAGAGAGTGGAGTCAAAGATAGGCAGATAATCTATAAGGTCATCAAAAGAGCTATAATACTTATTATACTCGGTATTTTATACAACGGTTTTTTCAAGTTACAATTTGAGAGTTTGCGCTTTCCGAGTGTCCTTGGACGAATTGGTCTTGCTTGGATGTTCGCAGCCCTTATCTATATGGCATTTAAGCCAAAGACAAGAGCTATAATAGCCGCTATAATACTTATTGGCTACTCGTTACTGCTAACAATCCCTGCTCCTGATATTGTAGGAGCTACAAGTTGGAGCGTTGAAGGGAATATTGTAGGATATATTGACCGTAGCATTATGCCAAACCACATTCTCAAACGAGGCGTAATGGACCCTGAAGGGTTATTAAGCACTTTGCCTGCCATAGTAACAGCTTTACTTGGCATCTTTACGGGAGAATTTGTACGTCGTAATGACATATCAGCAGAGCGAAAAACAGTTATAATGTTTATTTCCGCCATACTGCTTTTAGTTGCAGGTATAGTTTGGAATATTTTCCAGCCGATAAACAAGGCTTTATGGTCAAGCGCCTTTGTGCTAACAGCAGCAGCATACTCGGTGGCGATGTTTTCACTATTTTACTATATAATCGACGTAAAACATTGTCAGCGTTGGGCTCTCTTTTTTAGGGTAATTGGCGTAAATTCAATAACTATCTATTTAGCACAACGATTTATCCCATTTGGGGATATATCTCGATATTTCTTCGGAGGATTAGCCACAAAGCTTCCTGAGGGTTGGGGAGCTGTAGTAATTTCTATAGGATATATTGCTGCATGTTGGCTACTACTATACTTCCTTGATCGTAAAAAAGTGTATTTAAAGGTATAAAACTATAAAACAAATTCTATGTTATATTTCGATTCTGACTATATGGCAGGAGCTCACCCTGAGGTGATGCAGCGCCTTATTGATACAAACTCTCAGCACACCGTAGGCTACGGTTGCGACCAATACTCTCTCAATGCTATTCAATTAATAAAAGAGGCTTGTGGTGTAGAGGATGCAAAGGTCTATCTGCTTGTTGGTGGCACTCAAACTAATGCTACTGTAATAGACGGTCTTCTTGCACCACATCAAGGCGTATTAGCGGCTCAGAGTGGGCATATATGCGTACATGAAGCGGGAGCTATAGAGGCATCGGGCCACAAGATACTCACTCTACCTCAATACAATGGCAAAGTAAAGGCCGCTGATGTAGAGGAGTATATTGTCGATTTCTATCGTGATGAGACTTTCTTGCACATGGTTGCTCCTGGGGCATTGTACATCTCTTTCCCTACTGAGTATGGCACTATATATACGCTATCCGAACTGCAAGAGATAAGCAGAGTATGTAGAGAGCACTCTATTCCGCTCTATATTGACGGAGCAAGGCTTGGATATGGGCTAAATGCCGAGGGATGCGATGTTACGCTAAAGGATATTGCAAAGCTATGCGATGTTTTCTACATAGGAGGAACAAAGATGGGTGCACTCTTTGGAGAGGCGGTAGTGGTTACAAATTCAAAACTGCTCAACAACTTTTACCCCTTAATCAAGCAACATGGAGCGATGTTAGCAAAGGGTCGATTGCTCGGGGTTCAATTTGAAGCTCTTTTTACAGATGACCTATACAACAGAGTAGGCAGACAGTGTGTTGAGCTTGCTATCAAACTTAAACGGGCATTTATCAATCGTGGATATACTGTTGAGGTAGATTCACCGACCAATCAACAGTTTTTCCGTCTGCCAAATAGTGTAATAGACCGTCTTAAGGAGCATGCCAGCTTTGAGATGTGGGGACCAAAAGGCAAGACAGAGAGTGTTGTTCGATTTGTTACAGGCTGGGCAACAACCGAATCTGATATTGATAGGTTGATAGAGCTATTATAGAAATATCCCCTACAGGGGATATTTCTATTCAACTACAGTGTATTCAACTCCAAACCACTCGTTTAATGTATCATCTACACGACTATTGATTTGGGGTGTTATTTTTGACTTAACTTTCTTATATACATAAGCCATAGCAAGGCTATCATCCACAATACCGAGTATTCTATATACAACACGCGGCAGAATATCTACCGGTGAAATTACATACACAAGTGCCGCATAGATAAGAGCCTTATCCAGAGTAGGGCACTTTTTATCACTCATTACATAATAGAACTGCAGCAGTGGACGAGTTGCGGCTCTTCCAACCTTAAGTGCATGGGGATATAGAGTCTCTTTGAGGCGAATAATCGTCGTTTTCCACTCAAAGCGTTTTACCTTTCTAAGCAATCTACTCACATCTTTTCCTGCCATCTTATATGCAAGGATTAAGATACACAATATAATCAACATACGCTCCCTTTATATTATCATCTATATTAACGGATAAACTCTCAACTTATTGTATGCACAAAAAAGCCTCCTGCTGAGTAGGAGGCTTAACACTCTATTTAGAAAATTACAATCTTCTTGAACCGTCAGAGATTACAACCGGATAAATCTTTGGTTCATGGCCATACTTCTCTGCAAAGCGCTCAGTTACAGTCTTAACGAAGTTATCGTACAACTCCTCCTTAACAAGGTTGATTGTACATCCGCCAAAACCGCCTCCCATAATGCGAGAACCGGTAACACCACACTGCTTAGCTACAGTTGCAAGGAAATCAAGTTCCTCACAGCTAACCTCATAATCCTTTGACATACCCCAATGGGTCTGATACATACGCTCTCCGACAGTCTCATAGTCGCCTCTCTCCAAAGCGTCGCAAACATCAAGCACACGCTTCTCCTCGCCAATAACATAGCGAGCACGTAGGTAGTCCTCCTCTGAAATTTTATCCTTGACTGCCTCAAGTTGCCCCATTGTAGCACCACGCAAAAACTCTTGACCCAATACTGCAGCTACTCGCTCACAAGATGCACGACGGTCATTATATGGAGAGCCTACAAGCTCATGCTTAACACATGAATTGACAAGCATCAGACGATAACCGTGCTTTGTAGGGTCAAATGGGAAATATGAGAACTCCATAGAACGGCAATCCAGACGCATCAAATGGCCGGCCTTGCCGTGTACAGATGCAAATTGGTCCATAATACCGCACTTAACGCCGCAATAGTTATGCTCTGTTGACTGTCCGATACGAGCAAGCTCAAACTTCTCGATACCAAGACTATACAAATCATTCAAAGCAAAAGCGAATGTACTCTCAAGGGCTGCTGATGAGCTCATACCTGCGCCAAGTGGCACATCGCCGGCAAAAACAGTATCAAAGCCACCGATAACTCCGCCACGTTTCTGAATCTCACGGCATACACCGAAGATATAGCAAGCCCAGCTCTGAGCCGGCTTATCCTCCTCTGCAAGACCGAACTCTGCCGCCTCATTAAGGTCAAGAGCAAATGCTCGCACTTTATCAGTTTCATTTAGGCGAATAGCCGCCACAATACCCTTATCTACAGCTCCAGGGAATACAAAACCGCCGTTATAGTCGGTATGCTCGCCGATAAGATTAATACGGCCAGGTGATGTAAAGAGGATAGCGCCCTCTCCATACAGCTCTGCAAATTTCTGAGAAACTCTCTCTTTCATTTTAGTTAGTTTTAGTTGTTATAGTTTTGATATCATATACTTTATCTTTCCTATTGCGCCTATATTAACACTAAATTTACGTAAAGATGCACCAAGCAAAAGTTCAGTAGCATTACTATCCGAGGCAAGTTCGCCACACATACTACACTCTATACCCGCACCCTGAGCTGCTACAATAGTCATCTTTATAGCACTCATAACTGCCGCTGAGTATGGATTGTACAGATGGGCCACTTTCGCATTTGCCCTATCAGCAGCCATAATATACTGCACAAGGTCGTTAGTGCCGATGCTAAAAAAGTCGCAGTTTTTCGCCAAATCATCTGCAACAAACACAGCTGCAGGTGTTTCAATCATAACTCCGACCTTAACATCAGAGTTATACGCTATCCCCTGCTGAGCAAGCTCCGCCTTACACTGTTCTAAGATTCTCTTAGCCTCATGTAGCTCCTCTTGCTCCACAATCATAGGGAACATAACCCTAATATCTCCATGCACTGCCGCCCTAAGAATAGCTCTTAGCTGACGGGAGAACATATCTCTCAACTCAAGAGATACACGGATAGCTCGCCAACCCAAGAAGGGATTCTCCTCTTTCGGGAAACCCATATAAGGAACAGCTTTGTCGCCACCTATATCGAGAGTTCGAATAGTCAGAGGTTTGCCCTTACAAGCTCGTGCCGCTGCACTATAGACCTCATACTGCTCCTCCTCTGTTGGCTCTACACTACCCTGCATATAGAGGAACTCGCTACGAAACAGGCCTATACCGTCGGCTCCACTCTCAATAGCACGTTCAACCTCCTCAACGCTACCCACATTTGCCAACACATCAATCGTCTGGCCACAATAAGAGACCTTCGACAAAGACACTTGCTGTTGCTCCTTATGCAGAGATAGCATATTGAGCTGTTTGACAAGATAGTCATTGATGGTCTGCTGGTCAGGATTAACAACAACTCGTCCCTCACTACCATCCACAATCAGTGTATCGCCCGTAGCTATCTGAGACAGCGCCTCCTCAAGTCCTACAACGGCAGGAATTGATAGATTCCGGGCAATAATACACACATGGCTTGTAGAGCTACCTTGAGTTGTTACAAAGCCCCTTATTGCCGAGAAATCTAGTTGCGCCATATCTGAGGGCATCAACTCATTATCTACAACGATATCGCCCTCCTGTACCCCATCAAATGGATTTACAACACCTCCTGAAAGGTTGGCAGTGATACGTGCAAAAATATCCTTTACATCAGTTGCTCTGGCTGCAAGATACTCATCATCTATAGCCTCAAACATCGCCACAATCTCCTCCGAGCTGGTTGCAACAGCGTTATCTGCACTCATACCCTCCTCGATATGAGACTCAACACTATCAGTGAGCATCGGGTCCTCAATCATCTCAAGATGAGCTGCAAATATATCGCTATCAGAGGCTAAAGCCTCTATCTGAGCTCTACTCTGTTCAAGAGCCTGAGCAAATAGTTCTCGCTCCTCAGCCGCACTTCCCTTTTGTCTATCAGAGATTTTAAGCTCCCTTTTGACAACAAATGCCCTGCCTATAGCAATACCCTCACTTGCTCGAACCGATGTTTTAAGAGACTTCATAGCATTAGTCCTTGATATTGGCAATAAAATCTACAACCTTCTTCAAATTCTCAACTTCACTACCTCCATCTGCAGTAACTGTAATCTCTGTTCCTGACTTAAGACCCAAAGAGAGCACTGCAAGCATGCTTGATGCATTAACACTCTTTACTGCTGTTGCAAGCATTACCTTACCATCCAAGCCCTTTACCAACTTTACAAGATCTCCGGCTGGACGTGCGTGCATGCCGTTAGGAGCTGTTAAAACTATCTTTTCACTTACCATATATAATACAATTTTAAGCGTTTAATTCCTCATAAATATCCATTGGATTAGTTGTACTCTTCAGTTGCTCCAGCACCTGCTCATCCTCCAACGCCTCACTTACACGAGCAAGAAGCTCAAGGTGTTCATCGCCTACTCCGGCAATACCGATAACAAGATATGCCATCTGTCCATCAAAGTCAACACCATCAGGATACTGGACAACACTAATACCGGTACGGCGCACCTGCTTTTTAGCACTCTCTGTGCCGTGCGGAATAGCTATACCCATGCCAAGATAGGTCGTAGTAATGCGCTCACGCTCCATCATAGCTCCTACGTAGTCCATTGCCACATATCCACCCTTGACAAGCAAATCACCGGCCTCGGCAATAGCCTCCCACTTATCAGCCGCCTTTGCTCCAACCTTAATAGTGTTAAGGGTAATAATATCTGAGCTACTTGGCTGAGGAGCGAACTCTACTGCCGGAGATACAGTTGTCTCATTGGCACGTGTTGAGAGCCTATCATATAGTTCATCCAAAGCCGGATCCTCAAGGAAATTCTTTATAGCTACAATCTTTACCGTTGGTGCGTTTCCATGTGCACGTGAGGCAAGGCCCTCTTGACAGACAACAATATCTGCATCTGCAGGAATGGAGTTTACAGACGAATTGGTAACCTTTACATCTACTCCCAGGCCCTCTATGCGCTTACGGAAACGGGTTGCGCCAAGTGCGCTACTACCCATACCTGCATCACAAGCAAAGACGATATGACGCACATTTGCTACCGCTGCCTGAGCCTCAGCATCTCGCTTATATTGAGGTTTAAAGCGGTTCTCAGGAAGGACATCATCCTCCTTAGCGCTACGACGCAGAATAAGAGCCGAGGTAATAAACGTTACAGTAGCTGCTATAAGCACAGCCGCAACATTAATGAGCATTTTACCCGATGCCGACATGATAATAACCGAAATAATACTACCAGGAGAGATTGGGCCGATAAGACCTGCATGAGCAACGGTCATAAAGAGAATACTTGACGATGCGCCCAAAATCATCGGCAAAATAAGTATCGGTTTAGAGAGCACATAAGGGTAGTAAATCTCATGAATACCTCCAATAAACTGAATCAGCACCGCACCTGGAGCAGAACTCTTTGCTGTACCTTTCCCAAAAATCCAATATGCCATCAGCAGACCAAAGCCTGGACCAGGATTGGACTCAAGGAAGAAGATTATTGACTCGCCGAACTCCTGCACCTGAACAGAGCCAAGCGGAGTGAGGATACCATGGTTAATTGCATTATTAAGGAACATAACCTTTGCCGGCTCAATAAAGATAGAGACAAGTGGCAACATGCTATGGTCTTTCAGATAGACAACGCCCGACTCAAAAAGCTTTGTAAGCCAAGAGATAGCATCTCCAATTGTAAGATAACCGATAATAGCCAAAAGCATACCGATAATACCGAGCGAGAAGTTATTTACCAACATCTCAAAGCCGGCACGAATTTTTCCCTCTACAGCCTTATCAAACTGTTTGATAACCCAAGCTGCAAGAGGTCCCATAATCATTGCGCCAATAAACATCGGCACATCAGTTCCCACAATCACACCAGCAGTGGCTATGGCTGCTATAACACCACCTCTTACGCCTGCGATATTATGACCTGCCGTGTATCCGATAAGTAGTGGCAACATATAGGTAAGCATTGGCGAGACCAACTTTGCCAAATGCTCATTTGGAAACCATCCTGTCGGAATAAAGAGCGCCGTAATCAGGCCCCAAGCAATAAAAGCTCCGATATTAGGCATAACCATAGCACTAAGTGCTCGACCAAAATTCTGGATTTTATCTCTCATACTCTTTTTTGTTATACATTCACAAATGTTATTCCACAAAGATAGTAAATAATTTGGAATATCGGCTTAGAATAGATTCTAATTTATCAATCTGTGGCCATTATATACAAAAAAGCGTACACAATAATAATGCGCACGCCTTTCGAGTCTGATTACTATTTTGTTTTATAGAGTAATTTTTATCCAATCTGTTACAAAGTCCTGGCATCCTTGAGCACAGGTACAAACTCTGATTAAGTAGATTCTTATTAAAGGACTCTATTTACGTCACTTGTTGTATTATCTATAAATCTTGATTAAGGATGTTATTCTGCTTATTGATACTCTCAAGGTGTATTGCCTCAAGGAGGACATTGAGAAATTCACGGCTTAATCCCAACTCTTCAGAGCGAGCAAGGACACGCTCAACTACCTGATTCCAGCGATTGGTCTGGAGAATCATCACATTATTTTCGCGTTTAATGCGGCCGATATTCTCAGCAGCCTCCATACGTTTTCCGAGCAGATTAAAAATCTCATTATCAAGGCGGTCGATAACACCACGAAGTTCATCAAGCGAGTGTTGATAGGCTACAGAGTCAGAACCCTCAGCTCGCCAAACAACAGCACGGAGCATATTAATAAGATCCTGTGGTGCAAGCTGCTGCCTTGCATCACTCCATGCTTTCTGCGGTGTTATATGGCTCTCCAACATAAGTCCATTGAAGTTTAGGTCGGCTGCACGCTGTGAAATCTCAAACAGGTGCTCTGTATTACCGCAAATATGAGATGGGTCGCAAAATATAGGCAGTTCAGGCAGACGTTTCATAATCTCTATAGCCAAATGCCACATCGGGGTATTACGATACTGACTTGAGCCATATCCCGAAAAGCCTCGGTGAATAAGACCCAACTGCTTAACACCACACTTGGCAAGACGCTCAACAGCACCATTCCACAGCTCCACATCTGCATTCATCGGATTTTTAACAAGTACCGGTATATCAACGCCCTTCAGAGCCTCAGCAATCTCCTGCACACTAAATGGATTTGAGGTTGTACGTGCTCCAATCCAGAACATATCTATACCAAAAGCAAGTGCGCTCTCGACATGCTTTGCATTAGCCACCTCAATTGCTACAGGAAGGCCTGTACTCTTCTTAACCTCTACAAGCCATGGCAGAGCAGGGATACCGACACCCTCAAACATCCCAGGCTTTGTTCTCGGTTTCCACACTCCGGCTCGAAAAACGTCAACCATTCCCGACTGAGCGAGTTGTTGTGCAGTTTGAATAGTCTGCTCGGCGGTCTCTGCAGAACATGGACCGGAAATTATAAGTGGCTTTTTAGATTTTATATCAAGCATAGTCTTATTGTTATTTATGTAATACTCTCTTTATTTGATTTGCCCTATCTATAATATCTCTTAGGGTCTGTATATCATCCTTTTCAAGTGCTTTGCGGAAGAGATTGAGTTGATGGATATACTCTCTGAGCACATCGAGCACATTGTATTTATTCTGCGTAAAAATCGGAATCCAAGTATCGGCAGAACTCTTAGCTAAACGAACTGTACTATCAAAACCTCCACCGGCAAGGTTAAAGATTGTCTCCTCCTCACGCTCCTTCTCCAAAACCGTAGTCGAGAGGATAAATGAGGTTATATGCGATATATGGCTCACATAAGCGGCATGCAAATCATGTTGCTCTGCATTCATCTCAAGGACCGACATACCTAATTGGCGATAGATACTCTCTATTTTCTCTACAGCCATAGCATCTGACAGTTCCTTCTCGCAAACAACCACATTACGACCTGCAAAAGAGTCTGCAGTAGCCGCTTGAGGGCCGCTAAACTCTGTTCCCCACATAGGGTGCGTAGCAACAAAGCGCTTGCGTGCCGGATGGCGGCTAATAATCTCGCATAGTTCCTCCTTTGTCGAACCCATATCAATAACTATCTGATTATCAGAGACTATATTGAGTACCTTTATCGCTATTTGAGGGATAGCATCAACAGGAACAGCAAGCACTATCAACTCAGCCTGCTCAATAGCCTCATATAGCGGCAACACCTTTTCGACAATTCCAAGCTCTACAGCCTTTTCTGCATGTAATGGGTTTGCCTCGACACCAACAACTCTCGAAGCGATTCCTTTAGCTCGCAGAGCAAGAGCAAATGAGCCTCCAATTAGTCCTAATCCAACAACTGCAACTTTCATCCCTTCAAAATATTAAGTACACTCTCCAATGTAGCCATCGGAGCACATAGGCTCAGGCGCATATATCTCTCCCCTGCACTACCAAATATAGCTCCTGGGGTCATAAAAATTCCATTCTGATAGAGTAGCCTATCACAACACTCATAACATGTCTCACCCTCAGGTAGTCGCCCCCACAAAAACAGACCCGCCTGATTATCGGCATACTCAATGTCCAAAGCATCAAAAATAGCTTTACCAACAACCTCTCTACGGTAGTACTCATCATTTTGACTCTGATACCACTCCTCTCCAAGTTCAAGGGCTGTTGCGGCTGCCAACTGTAGCGGCAAGAACATTCCCGAATCCATATTACTCTTAAAACGTAACACCTCAGCAATCCTATCCTCTGAGGCGGCGAGCATACCTATTCGCCAGCCTGCCATATTATGACTCTTACTAAGCGAATTAAGCTCCATTGCCACATCCATTGCACCATATACCTGCAATAAACTTACAGGCTTAGGGTTACGAATAAAACCATACGGATTATCATTAAGCAAAAGTATAGAGTGTTTACGGCAAAACTCGACGATTCTCTCTAAAGCAGCATGTGTTGCAACTGCTCCCGTAGGCATGTGAGGATAGTTTATAATCATCATCTTAACGTCCTGAGTATCCATATTATCCAAATCAGGCAACCAACCATTCTCACCACAAAGCTGATATGGAGTTGCGATACCACCTGCAAGTGTTACGGCAGAAGTATAGGTCGGATAGCCAGGATTTGGAACAAGCACCTTATCGCCCGCATTAAGATAGGTCATAGCAATATGCATAATACCCTCTTTAGAGCCGATAAGTGGCATAATCTGACTATCAGGGTTAAGACTCACTCCGAACTTCTGACCATACCAATTGGCAAATGCCTCACGTAGCTCCACTGCGCCTTTATATGATTGATAACCATGATTTGTCGGCTTTGCAGACTCCGTTGCAAGGCGCTCTATAACGCTCGGATGTGGTGGCATATCGGGACTTCCGATACCAAGAGAGATGATAGTTTTACCATCTTTGCGCATCATATCTATCTCACGTAGCTTTTTTGAGAAGTAGTACTCCCCCACCCCATCAAGTCGTTGCGACAATATTGGTTGAAACTCTCGGTTCATAGCTCAAAATCAGTATTTTTATTATAAACTCCATATATATGGACCTCTACACCCATAGCCCTCATCCTCTTTACAGCCTTGCGCAAAGATGACACATCGTCAAACTCCATATCTACATGAAACATATAATGGAATGGCTGGTCCGCAATCGGATAGGACTGAAGTTTTGTCATATTTATATCTAACCCCTCCATAGCACCCAGAGTCTGATATAAAGAGCCCGAAGTATCCGGAATGTTAAAGTAGAGTGAGGCTTTATTGCCTACAACAGTATCTGCCTCCGGCTCAAAGATAGCTCTATCACACCTCTCAAGGATAAGAAAACGGGTATAGTTATTCCTATTCGTATGGATATCAGCCGCAATAATCTCAAGATCAAAAAGTTCTGCAGCCAAAGCTCCTGCCACAGCAGCTGTAGTTCGAGAACCACTCTTTTGAAGTTCTAACGCACTAAGGGCTGTATCGGCACTCTCTACAAGTCGCCAGCCATGTTCGTCCAGATACTCAGCACATTGAAGCAGCGCCATCTGATGCGACTCAACCTCTCGAATATCCTCCAACTTCACACCACGATTAACCATCAGATTTTGGCGAATCTGTAGATAAATCTCGCCGCTGATATGGAGGTTACATTGCTGTAAGATTTTATAATTAGGGAGTATAGAACCGGCAATAGAGTTTTCGATAGCCATAACGCCATAGTCAACCTCTCCACTTTCAACTGCTCTTGCTACGGCTCTAAATGTATCACAAGGCAGAATTTCCACCGCACAACCCTCATATTGCTGTGCCGCAATGTGGTGAAACGACCCTGCATATCCTTGTATTGCAACTTTTTTCATAATAATCCAATTAAAAAAGCCGTCCCTTAATTGGAACGGCTATATAAATCTAAATATACTGCACACGAGTTACCGCTCCTCTAATTCTGTTTGTTAAAGAAGTAAAAATAGAAGTAACCAAAAAATCGTGAGCTCTGCATACCTAATCCTAATTATATTACAAAAGTAACTATTTTTTTTCAATAACCAAACTTTTCAAGCACTTTATGCATCTTTTCTGCAATTTTATCATTACACAGATTGCCGATACTACCCTCGTGAGTATGGTGAACCTCTCGTGTAGGGACATACTCGCCTCTCTGAACCTGCATACCGACCTGCTTGTAGGCCTCTCTAAATGGTACACCCGAAACAGTTAATCTATTCACATCCTCAACGGTAAAGAGGTAGTTATAACGTTCATCATCGAGAATATTCTCCTTTATAATAATATGTTGCAACATAAAATCACACATATCAAGGCAGGTACAAATTGTTGTGGTCGCAGGGAAAATAATATCTTTGAGCAACTGCAAATCACGATGATAGCCAAGTGGCAGATTAGTTGTAAGCAACGAAATCTCATTCGGAACACTCTGCAGTCGGTTACACTTTGCTCGCATAATCTCAAACACATCCGGATTCTTTTTATGCGGCATTATGCTCGAACCTGTTGTAAGGGTATCAGGAAAGGAGATAAAACCATAATTTTGACACATAAAAAGACACACATCCATTGCAAACTTACCAAGCGTAGATGCTACCGAAGCAATTGCATAGGCAGCCGTACGCTCGCTCTTCCCTCGGCTCATCTGTGCCGCAACAACATTATAATGCAAAGTGGCAAAGCCAAGCAGTTCGGTTGTCATCGTTCTATTCAGCGGGAATGAAGAGCCATAACCAGCCGCTGAGCCAAGAGGATTTTGGTTTGCAATCTTATAGGCAGCGGCCAACATCTCCATATCATCAACCAACGACTCTGCGTATGCACCAAACCACAAGCCAAATGATGATGGCATAGCTACCTGCAGATGGGTATAGCCCGGCATAAGCGTATCCTTATGCGCCTCTGATAGTGATAGCAATCGACAAAAGAGGTTATTTACTCTATCGGCAATCGTCTTTAATTCATCCCTCATAAAGAGTTTCAAATCGACAAGCACCTGGTCGTTACGAGAACGGCCTGAGTGGATTTTCTTACCCATATCGCCAAGGCGACGAGTAAGCATCAACTCTACCTGTGAGTGGACATCCTCTACTCCCTCTTCGATAGTAAACTCTCCCTTTTCTATGCTCTTTGCTATATCCTCAAGAGCCTCTAAGAGTTGTGGTAGTTCACTACTCTCAATCAGGCCAATACTCTCAAGCATACGAATATGAGCCATCGAGCCCTCTACATCGTAGCGAGCAAGGCGCAAATCAAGTTCTCGGTCATTGCCGACAGTAAAGAGTTCAATCAGTTTATCCGGCTCAAAGCCTTTATTCCAAAGTTTCATATATAAAGGATGTTCTACAAATTAATATTCTATTATTTCGCTTTTGGGTACATTCTATTTCGGTTTATTTCATATTTTTGAGGTTACAATATGCTATTACCGCATATCCTCAAAAATTGCTTCGACCTAATTATAGCGTCTCTCGTGATAGCTTATCTAAAATTGAACTGTATATCTCTATACCCTCCTCTATCTCCGTTATTTTAACAAATTCATCTGCAGTATGAGAACGAGCACTCTCGCCCACACCAATCTTAAGTGCCGCAATGCCTGACAACAATGCTCTATCAGAGGTTGTCGGAGAGATAAACGTCTCTCGACCCACAGCCACCGCAGCTCGCACAAGCGGATGGTTTTCTGCTATCGCCGAGGCGCGAACACGTGTTGAACGAGGAGTGAGAGTCGAGTATTTTACTGCACTCTGCAGTAGTTCTACTGTCTGCTCATTGGTATAGGCATCTGTAGTCCTTACATCGACTACAAAGTGGCAACTGTCAGGTACGATATTATGCTGTCGCCCCGCCTCAATCTGAGTAACCGATATTTTAATATCACCCAAGACTGGACTTGTCTTCTCAAATTTGAAATTCCTAAGTCGTTCTATATCTTCAATAGCCTTATAGAGGGCATTATCTCCCTCATTACGAGCCGCATGACCACTTGTGCCCGTTGTAATGCCATCAAGAACAACAAGACCTCTCTCGCCAATTGCGGCCTGCATTGAGGTAGGCTCTCCGACTATTACCATATCTATATTAAGGCCAAGGCGCTTGAACTCTGCAAGCATGGCTCGCATACCCTTCTCACCCATAGTCTCCTCTTCCGCAGTAAGGGCAAGGATAAGGTTGAATGGCAGTTCTGAGGTATTGTAAAAGCGTAGGAACAGTGCCATCAGACTCACTAACGACCCTCCTGCATCGTTACTACCAAGGCCAAGAACTTTCCCATTGTCAACTGTACCACAATATGGGTCAAAGGTATAACCACCTGCAGGCCTTACTGTATCATGATGCGAGTTGAGAAGCAGTGTCTTTTTAGAGTTATCAAAGCCCTCAGACTTTGCCCAGACGTTATTATAGAGGCGATTAACATCAACTCCATGATTAGTTAAAAAGGTGCATAGTATATCTGCCGTACCACTTTCACTGCCAGAGACCGACGGTGTGGCAACAAGTGATGACAACAACTCTACAAACTCACTATTCACAACAGACTGCATACTACAACTCTATCTTTGTTCCGCTATCCTTTGTAAGGTCCTCGGAATGTTTAATTGTTACCAACTTCACACCACTCTTCAAAGCTCTAAATGCTCCGTCAATTTTAGGAATCATACCCTTATTTACCACCCCGTCTGCAAGCAGTGTTTTATAGCTCTGTTCACTAATATTCGGAATAACCGAGTCGGGATTATCAATATCGGCCATAACTCCCGCCTTCTCAAAGCAGAAGATAAGCTCTGTTTCAGACCTTTGAGCCAATGCAACAGCTACCGCTGAGGCTACCGAGTCGGCATTGCAATTAAGAAGTGTAGAATTACCATCATGCATAATAGAGCAGAATATAGGTACCACGCCACACTCCAAAAGCGAGAGTATAAAATGAGCATCTACACCATCAACAGCTATATCGCCCACAAAGCCGAAATCAATCGGTTTTGCAGCTCTGCGAGTAGCGCAAATAACTCCACCATCTGCACCAGACAGACCTATTGCATTGCACCCTACAGCCTGCAATCCAGCTACAATGCGCTTATTTACAAGACCCGCATAGACCATTGTAACCACATCAAGCGTTTGAGCATCCGTAACACGACGACCATCTATCATCGTAGTCTCTATCTCCAACTTCTCGGCAAGGCGAGTTGCGAGTTTGCCTCCGCCATGTACAAGCACTTTCGGGCCCTCTATAGCGGCAAAATCGGCAACGAAGCGAGCAAGTGCCGCCTCGTTATCTATAACATTACCGCCTATCTTTACAACCTTTATCATTAAGCAACACTTTACAGACTCTCCAAAAGTCGTTTGATTACAACCTGAGCCGAAATCTCACGATTAGCTGCCTCCGGAATTACCAAACTATGTTCAGACTCAATTACCTCGTCCGTTACAATCATATTTCGGCGCACAGGAAGGCAGTGCATAAAGTAGGCATTATTTGTAAGAGCCATCTTTCTACTATCCACAGTCCAATTGCGGTCTATAGAGAGCACTTGACCATAGTTTTCGTCAGCAAAGGCCGACCAATTCTTTGCATAGATAAAGTCTGCACCCTCAAAAGCCTTCTGCTGGTCATACTCAATCTGCTCAGGGCGAACAAATTGTGTATCAAGTTCATAACCCTTAGGATGTGTTACCACAAGCTCATAACCTGCAGCATTTATCCACTGGGCAAATGAGTTAGGAACAGCCTGAGGTAGAGCCTTTGGATGCGGAGCCCATGTAAGAACAACCTTAGGGCGGGCACTCTTTTTATACTCCTCTATTGTAATAAGATCGGCAAAGCTCTGAAGTGGATGGCCTGTAGCCGCCTCCATAGAAAATACCGGACGGCCAGAGTAGCGGATAAACTGCTCGATAACTCTCTCCTGATAGTCCTCTGCCTTATTTTTCAGCCCTGCAAACGAGCGAACACCGATAATATCGCAGTAACTGCCCATAACCGGTATAGCCTCCAACAGATGCTCAGCCTTATCGCCATCCATGATAACGCCACGCTCGGTCTCAAGTTTCCAAGCTCCTTGATTAACATCAAGCACCATCACATTCATACCCAAATTCATTGCCGCCTTCTGAGTTGACAAACGGGTACGAAGTGAAGAGTTAAAAAATATCATCAGTAGCGTCTTATTTTTACCAAGCTCGGTAAAGGCAAATCTATCCTTTTTTATCTCCAGAGCCTCAGCAACCGCACTATTAAGGTCGCCTATATCTGCTACATTTGTAAACTTCTTCATATTGACTTTATTTATTTTACTCCAAATACACTATGCTTTTTTCCCTAACCACGTCAATCTACGCCACAACGCCTCAAAAGGTCCGTGTGTATGGCCCGATAACCACCAACGACAGAATATATATTGCAATATCACACACACCACTCCCAGCAAAAGGCTTGATGTATGGCCCGAATAGCGATACATGCCAAGGCCCCAATTATAGAATACAAAACCTCCAATAATAGACTGCAACAGATAGTTTGTAAGGCTCATCTTGCCATACGGAGCAATCTTTATAAGTATATCACGGGCTTTGGTGCGATAGTATAGTAAGACCACGCCAGAGACATAGAAAAGCATCATAGAGAGGTTTTTCCACATATTGAGCATCACCTTCAAGCTCTTTTTGACGCAAGCTATATCGACCATCTCCGGCACTATCTTAAATAGCGGGAACAGAACAACAAAAGCACACAATGAGCCTACAAGTACACGCTTCCAAATCCGAATATTGTTACCCTCATCATAGAATAGCCTCTTGCGTCCTAATAGGATACCAAGTAAAAACAGAAAAATAGTCTGCGTTGCTCTACCATGCTCAATGGCCCAAGTAAAGTTCACTAAAAAACCCTTCTCTATACCCGCCACAGCTACATCAAGCCATGAGCCCTCAGCTTGAGCAGGCAATATAGCTTTAAACAGTTCACTCGACCCGAGGTTAAGAGATTGTGTCGAAGGGTCTAATAGCCCCTTAATGATATATATAATCTCTATCGGTTGAAGTGCAAAGAGTACCATTGCCGCCACAAGCACCCTATTATTCGCACGAACAAATGGTACAACAAAAACGCCACAGACCGCATAGATAGTCAGTATATCTCCATTATAGAAGAGTAAGTCAAACAATCCAAAGAGCATCAACAGCACCATTCGCCACAAAAAGCGAGGTCTAAAGTCAACCCCTTGCTGTGCTTGGTTATCATGCTGAATAAATAGGCTTAGACCAAACAACATCGAGAATATTGCATACATTTTTCCGGCAAGCAGGAAAAATGTAGCATCCCACACACCCTGATTAATGACAGCCATAGTCTGACTTGATGCCTCCGGAAACATGTAGAAGTTGAGCTGTTCAATAAAGTGAATTAACACAATACCTCCAATAGCGATACCTCGCAGTATATCGGCAACATCAATTCGTGTATTAGGCTTTAATGATGGTGTATAGGTCATTGATATTATCTGTTTTAGGATAGTAACTCCTTGAAGTTTCTAATAAATAGATCTGCTTGCTCGCAGGTCAGTGTCAGCGCAGGGAGCAGACGAACTGTAGTAGCACCTGCACCTCCTGTAAAGATATGACGCTCAAAGAGTAGTCGTTTACGCAACTCCGAAGCTGAGCCCTCAATCTCAATACCAATCATAAGGCCACGACCTCGGACCTGTTTTATACCGTCTATCTTTTTAAGTTCCGAAATAAGATACTCTCCCACAACACGGGCATTATCAACAAGATTTTCACTCTCTATAACCTCCAACACGGCAATAGCAGCCGCACAAGCGAGGTGGTTACCACCAAATGTTGTTCCAAGCATGCCATGTTTAGCCTCAAAGTGTGGAGCAATAAGCACACCTCCCATCGGAAAGCCGTTTGCAATACCCTTGGCAACAGTAATTATATCGGCCTTAATACCGGAGTGTTGATGAGCAAAGAAGTCTCCACTTCTTCCATAGCCAGACTGTATCTCATCTGCAATAAGCACCACACCATACTTTGTTGTAACTTCTCGGAGTGCCACAAAAAACTCATCTGTCGGACAATGGATACCGGCAACGCCTTGAATACCCTCAATAATAACAGCACAAAACTCGCCTGTCGCAAGCTTTGCCTCCACAGCTTCAATATCGTTCAGCGGAGCGAACTCCACATTATCAGTTCTGTTAAAAGGCGAGACAATCTTTGGGTTATCAGTTGCCGCCACAGCTCCGGAAGTTCTACCATGGAAGGCCTTTGAAAAGGCAAGCAACTTGCTCTTACCCGTATGGAAAGAGGCGAGCTTTATAGCATTCTCATTTGCCTCAGCACCCGAATTACACAAGAAGAGTGAATAGTCGGAATAACCACTCACACGCCCCAACTTATCAGCAAGTACCCCCTGTAGAGAGTTCTGCACTGAGTTAGAGTAAAAGCCCAAACGTGCCACCTGCTCAGATAGTGCACAGACATAGTGAGGATGAGAGTGGCCGATACTAATCACTGCATGGCCGCCATAGAGGTCAAGATACTCTACCCCCTCCTTATCATATACATAATTGCCACATCCCCTTACAGGCTCCACATCGTAGAGTGGATATACGTCAAACATCTTCATAGGAATATTCTACAAATTAGTAAATATGTGTTTCGCTTTGAAAAATTCTATTTCGTCGCTTTGGGTTCTGTTTTGGCATATTGCTCGTTTTTATTGAGTTACAATAATTTATTATACCATCATAGAAACGACTAATCTCCTCAACACACCTCCGGCCTAATTTATAGAATCTTCCTAAAACGCACTTGGTTTAAGATTTAATCCGAGTTTTTCATCAAACCCGAACATAATATTCAAATTCTGCACCGCCTGACCCGATGCACCTTTAAGGAGATTGTCTATAGCGGAGACGATATGCAACTTATTACCATGCTTAGCAACACTAACAACAGCTTTATTAGTATTTACAACCTGCTTTAAATCAACATCACGCTCAACAACAAATGTAAAGGCGGCATCTGCATAAAACTGTTTGTATAGCTCTACTGCCTGCTCTGCTGTAAGGTCGCAATCTGTATATACAGATGCAAAAATACCACGAGCAAAATCGCCTCGTATAGGTACGAAGTTCACTGAGCTATCAAATGACGGCTGGAGCGTCTTAAGTGTACGGTTAATCTCTATAAGATGCTGGTGCTCAAAAGCCTTATATACAGATAAATTATCTGTACGCCAGCTAAAATGTGTTGTAGAGCCAGGTTTTACGCCCGCACCTGTCGAGCCCGTGATGGCTGTAACATGCACTTCATTTTTAAGCAGAGCATTTGCTGCAAGAGGCAGAAGTGCAAGCTGTATAGCAGTTGCAAAACAGCCAGGATTGGCAAGACGGAAGGTTTGGGCAATACGCTTACTATTTATCTCCGGCAGACCATAGACATAACCACAACTCTCATCTCTGAAATCTTGAGCAAGGTCGATAACCTTCAGTGTTGCAGGCAATGGATTCTCCTCCCAGAACTTCCGACTCTGTCCATGTGCCGAACAGAGGAAGAGAACATCTATAACCGAAAGATTATACTCAGCCACAAACTCCAGTTCAGTCTCCCCTATAAGTCCACCATGAACACTACTTATAGCATTACCAGCATTACTTGTAGAGTGGATAAAAGCTATCTCTACCTGCGGATGATGTATAAGCAGTCGTATCAACTCTCCTGCAGTATAGCCTGCACCACCAATAATACCAACCTTAATCATTAGCCTTCTTCTTATTGTAGTAAATCTTCATTGAGTTTGCCATAATCTTGGTAAAGCCCTTAACGTCATCTGCTGTCCAAGCCTTATTTACCTCACCATACTCGCCAAAGTCGGTCTTCATCAAATCGAAGTCTGATGTAACACCTACAAGGGTATAGCTATATGGGCGGAGGGTAATCTCTACTGTTCCATCTACATTTGCCTGAGTACTCTCAAGGAAAGCCTCCATATCACGCATTACAGGGTCGAGGTACTGAGCCTCATGAAGGAACATGCCGTACCATGTACCAATCTGGTCTTTCCAATACTGCTGCCACTTTGTAAGAGTGTGCTTCTCAAGCATCTTATGGGCTGCAATAATAAGCATTGGAGCAGCGGCCTCAAAACCCACACGACCCTTAATACCGATAATTGTATCGCCAATATGCATATCACGGCCAATACCATAAGCCGAGCCTATAGTCTCGACTGCACGAATGGCCTCAACTTTATCTGTATAATCAACACCATTTACAGCAGCCAACTCTCCCTTTGCAAAGGTTAACTTAAGGCACTCTTCGCCAGACTTGGTAATTTGACTTGGATATGCGCTCTCAGGCAGTGTCTGCTCAGACTTAAGAGTCTCCTTACCACCTACACTTGTACCCCAAAGGCCCTTATTAATCGAATACTCCATCTTCACAAAGTCGGCTTGATAACCATGCTCTTTGAGATAGTTAATCTCATACTCACGTGTAAGGGTCATATCTCGTGTAGGGGTAATAATCTCAATCTCAGGTGCAAGGATTTGGAAAGTTAGGTCAAAACGCACCTGGTCATTTCCTGCGCCTGTTGAGCCATGAGCCACGCAATGTGCGCCGATACTCTTTGCATACTCAATAATTGCAATTGCCTGGAAAGTACGCTCCGAAGAGACTGAGATAGGATATGTACCGTTACGCAGAATATTACCATAGACCATATACTTGATACTCTGGTTATAGTACTGTTGGGTAATATCCAAGGCCTTATGCTCTACTGCACCCAACTCGTAGGCTCTTTTCTCAATGGCAGCAAGCTCTGCCTCCGAAAAGCCACCCGTATTGGCAATAGCAGTATAGACCTGATATCCGAGCTCCTCAGTCAGATATTTAACACAAAAAGAGGTATCAAGACCTCCACTAAATGCAAGTACAACTTTCTTCTTATCCATAGCTATATATTTTTTATTATTTCAAATGAAAAATCTTCTTAATCTTATTTTTCATCACCATCCAATATGGCTGAAACGACGAATTGGCCGGCAGTGGAGTTTTAGGATCATACAACATGCCCGTACAAAGGCACATACGACGCTCATTGCGCTGCAGAATATCATAATTACAACAACCTTCACAGCCCTTCCAAAACTCCTCATCATCTGTAAGCTCGGAGAAGGTTACAGGCTTATAACCTAAACGAGTATTGAGTTTCATGACAGGAAGCGATGTTGTAATACTAAAAATCTTAGCAAAAGGGAAACGCACTCTTGCCAACTCAAAGGTACGAGCCTTAATCTGAGCTGCTAAACCGGCATGGCGATATTCAGGATCAACTATAAGGCCGGATGTAGCTACATAATCTCCATGGCCCCAGCACTCTATATAACTAAAGCCGACAAGTTTATCTCCATCAAGAGCAACAACTGCCTTACCACCCTTAATCTTTGCAGATATATATTCAGGAGAGCGACGAGCAATACCTGTTCCACGCTGAAGTGCCGACTCATAAATAAGTTGACAAATTCGCTCCGAATAAGCCACATGCTCCTCCTCTGCAAAGAGAACTCTTATTGAATTATTATTCATTTTATGCAAATTTTATTCTATTTCCCTAACTACCTGAAAAAGATAGGCAAAATTAGTCATTTTTCATTAAAATTCAAATAAAAGGGTAAAAAAGTTTACTATTCCCCATAAAAAAGAGAAGTAGGGCCGTAAAACCCTGCTTCCAAAAATGCATATTATGCAATTATGCAATTATAAAATATTTTGCATCCTTTGCTCCGATATACACTCCGCAAACTGAAGATTGCGGATACATTGCCCCCGACTCAGTAATTGTAATGCCTATACGATTAAGGTTAAGTGCTCTATCAATATCAAAAATCACACTCTGATTTGGAAGACACGGATAACCAACAGCAGGGCGAATTCCCCTATATTTGGCAGCAAAGAGTTGCTGTAAAGTGAGGTTTTTCTCTGCTGCACACTCCTCAGCACTATTCTCCATATAATAATGCAACCAACTGTTTCTTGTTTTACGATGTATATACTCGCTTGCCGCCTCTACTATACGGTCTGCAAGGCTTTGATAGAATAGTGCATTATAGTCATCTCCCTCCTCCTTATATCTCTCCACCATAGCAACCAACTGCTCAGGAACGGTTACAGCAAAGAGGCATATTTGGTCATTATAATCCTTTGGAGCAACGAAATCAGCCAAACTAAGCGCCACACCTTGAGTATTTACACTCTGCTGACGAGGAGTCGGAATAGATATTGTACCATTTGAGATTTTAACCTCTATACTACTCTCTGTAGAGTATGCATAATAGGAGTTAACCCTACCTCGGAACGTAAGATTATCAAGTCTATCTAGCACTCGTTCAGCCTCATTCCTCAACGCCCTACCCTCTTTTGTATAAGGGGTTGTATGCCAGAAACTATGAAATTGTCGCCAATTAATATACCTGCGTACTTGAGCGACAGTAACCTCATTCGCATCCCAAGAGAAGAGTGGACGCTCTGCTTTGAATGACTCCTTATCCCAATCTATTTCAAGGCGTGGTAAGTTGCTATCTACCATTTCTTCTACTCGCTCAAACTCCTCTCTGAGTTGTTTTTGCTCAGCCTTCAAATTTGCAACAATCTCATCCCGTTCACGTCCTGCCATCTGCAGAGCCAGCACCGGATTCTGAGATGCATCTACAACATGAAACACTGCTCCCTCATAGAGTGGCGCAATTTTTACCGCAGTATGTAATTTTGACGTTGTTGCGCCACCGATAAATAGCGGCACATTAACTCCAGCTTCACGCAACATTGTTGCACAGAGCGCCATCTGCTCCAGCGATGGGGTAATAAGTCCGCTAAGACCTATATAATCAACATTATGTTCTTTTGCCGCAGCAACTATATCATGCGGACTGACCATAACTCCCAAATCTATAACCTCGAAGCCATTACAACGCAAGATGACAGAGACTATGTTTTTACCAATATCATGTACATCGCCCTTAACTGTAGCCAACAGATATTTGCCCGCACTCTTAATACTATCACGGCTCTCAATATATGGTTGCAGGATTGTTACCGCCCTTTTCATTGTTCGAGCACTCTTAACCACCTGTGGCAAGAACATCTTACCCTCACCAAAGAGGCGGCCCACCTCAATCATACCCGCCATTAGAGGCTGTTCTATGATAGATGCGGCTGTAGGGTAACACTTCAACGCCTGCTGCAAATCCTCCTCCAAGTAGCCCTCATCGCCACTCTGCAGAGCATAGCTAAGACGTTTTTCCAAAGGCCAACTCTCTCTATCAACACTCTGTGCTACGTCTGTTGAGACTTGTGCAAAATCTGACGCTATCTCAAGTAGTCGCTCAGCAGCATCCTCTCTACGAGCAAGCACCACGTCCTCCAACGCCTCTCTTAGATGTGGCGGTATATCTTGATACATCACAGCCGATGACGGATTTACAATTGCCATATCCATACCGGCCTGAGATGCATGGTACAAAAAGACAGCATGCATAGCCTCACGGATATAGTTATTTCCTCTAAAAGCAAACGACAGGTTGCTCACACCTCCGCTGATATGAGTTTGCGGCATCTTACTCTTTATCCACCTTGTAGCCCTTATAAAGTCGAGAGCATAGCTATCATGTTCAGCTATTCCCGTTGCGACAGTCAAAATATTAGGGTCAAAGATTATATCCCTAGGACTAAAGCCTACCCTCTCAGTAAGAAGGTGGTATGCTCTTTGGCAAATCTCAATTTTGCGCTCAAAGGTTGTTGCCTGTCCCTTTTCATCAAAGGCCATTACAACCAATGCTGCTCCAAACTTTTTGACCACCTTAGCTCTCTCTACAAACAGTTCTTCACCCTCTTTAAGAGACAGAGAGTTTACCACAGCCTTACCCTGAATCACCTTCAGCGCAGACTCTACAACACAAAAACGAGACGAGTCAATCATCCACGGCACACGAGCCACCTCAGGATCAGAGGCCATCAGTTGCAAAAACTCAACCATCTGCCTCTGAGCATCAAGCATTGCATCGTCCATATTGACATCGAGAATCATTGCTCCCGCCTCAACCTGCTTGCGAGCAATTGCCAACGCCTCATCATAGGAGCGTTCCTTAATAAGTCTGAGGAACTTACGGCTACCAGCCACATTACACCTCTCTCCCACATTGACAAAAGCCCCCTTGCAGTCAAAAGCCTCTAAGCCGGCAAGCCATGCGCTATCAACTAAGCGTGTGCGACGTGGTGCAATACTCTCTACTGCTGCCGCAATTTCTGCAATATGCTCAGGAGTCGAGCCACAACAGCCACCAACAATATTGACAATACCACGAGCTGCAAAACGTGCAATATCTGACGCCATCTTTATCGGAGTCTGAGAGTATCTACCCATCGCATCTGGCAGACCTGCATTAGGATAGGCACTGATATAGCATGATGATATATTAGATAACTCTCTTAAGAATGGCTCTATCTGTTCTGCTCCAAATGAGCAGTTAAGGCCTATAGAGAGTAGGTTAAAATGGGCTACAGATGCTACCACAGCCTCAAGAGTCTGACCTGTGAGTGTTCGACCTGCCGCATCGGCTATAGTGATAGATAGCATCAGTGGCACTCTCTTCGATAGCCGTTCAAAAACTGTCTCTGCCGCCATGAGTGCAGCCTTAGCATTAAGTGTATCAAATACAGTCTCGACAAGTAACAAATCAACCCCTTCATCCACCAACGGCTCAATCTGCTCAATATATGCCGCCATAAGGGTATCAAAGTCAATCTCTCTCGATGCCGGATTATCCACATCAGCAGATTGGGAAAGGGTCTTTCCTGTAGGGCCTACAGAACCTGCCACAAATCGAGGTTTTTCAGGAGTAAGGAGCGTCATTCTATCAGCCTCAGCCCTTGCAATGCGTACTGCTGCCCTATTAAGTCTATCTACCAAATGGTCTGTTCCATATTCGCTCTGTGAGACACGCTGAGAGTTAAAGCTACACGTCTCGATAATATCCGCCCCTGCTTCAAGATATAGTCGATGAATCTCCGAGATAACATCAGGTCGAGTAAGGGTGAGCATATCATTATTTCCCTCCAGCTTTATAGGATGCAAAGCAAACTCCTCGCCCCTAAAGTCGCTCTCTGTCAGCTTATAACGTTGAATCATGGTACCCATTGCTCCATCAAGTACCATGATTCTCCGTTGTAGTATATCGTATATATCTCTCATTAATAGACATTTTTTGCAATCTGCTCTATACTTGCGACAGCATTCATAGAGTAGAAGTGAATACTTGGCACGCCGGCAGCTTTAAGTTCTTTAGCCTGAGCAATTCCCCACTCTACGCCCAAAGCCTTAACGCTCTGATTATCCTTACACTTTCTTAGTTCACAAGCAAGTTCCATAGGCAAATCTATATGAAAAGTCTTAGGCAAGAGTGTCTGCTGAGTGAGCGAGGTAAGTGGCTTTAAGCCTGGAATAATAGGTACTGTAATACCTGCAGCACGACAGCGAGAGACAAAGTCGAAGAACTTGGCGTTATCAAAGAACATCTGTGTTACAACATACTCTGCACCTGCATCAATTTTAGCCTTAAGATGCTCTATATCCATATCTATATTCATTGCCTCCTCATGCTTCTCAGGGTAACCTGCAACTCCAAATGAGAATGGTGCTGCAAGCATATCATGACAAGTACCATCCAACATAGTCCCCTCATTAAAGCGTGAAACCTGATTACACAACTCTACAGCATGCATATACCCACCATTCTCCGCCACAAAGTCTTTATCACCCTTAGCCTTATCTCCACGAAGCACCAACAAATCGGTAATACCCAGATAGGAGAGGTCTATCAGTTCATTCTCCAGCTCAGCAGGAGAAAAACCGCTGCAAATAACATGTGGTACCGTAGCTACGCCATATCTACTCTTAAGAGCTGCGGCAATAGCAACCGTCCCCGGGCGCTTTCGCTCAGTTGTTCTCTGAAAGATTCCCTCCGAGACCTGTTTATAAACCACATCGGTACGATGTGTTGTAATATTGATATAGGCAGGGGCAAACTGCATCAACCTCTCAACACTATTAAAGAGGGTATCAATACTATTTCCTCTCAATGGAGGTAAAACCTCAAAAGAGAAGGCAGTATTATGTTCTGCTTTAAGAAACAAAGCTACACTCATAACATACTAATTAGATGCACAAAGGTACAACTTTTTATCAAATATCTACATCTACAAATAATAAACGCTGCATTTTTCAATACAGCGTTTTACTTTTAGAACTTGCTCAACTCCCTATCTATAATCTCGATACGAGAACGTGTAACATCTGTCAGACGAGAAATAGACTCAGGATAAGACAGTCTCTCATCTCCATTAATCGTCGTAGAGATACTCCAAATACCAAAGTTCTTATACCACGAGCGATAGATATACTCACTCTGACTATCAATAAAGCCAAAGACTGTCATAAACTTAGGTTTAAGTTCCATCCAACGCTCGGCTGCAAAGCGCTTAAAGTTTTCATCCTTAAACAATCTGCTATACCACCATGCATGGGTCATAAACAGCCCCCACTGGGCCTGCGGCGAGGCGTTAAATGAGAATGTACCCCAATCGAAATCCCAAACGGGACCTGCGCACAGTTTTCCATTACGCTCTTTGGTTAAATAGACGCTACCCGGATTTGCAAGCTCGTGATTTACACAAATCTCATAGATAAACCAATAATCTACAAACGACTGCATATCTATATACTTCGCATATCCATTTTGCGTATCAGTAAATCCTTCACCATACAGAACACTCTCAACCTCGCCTATATATCCCTTTATCCATGCAAGCTGTTGTGGAGTTAAATCCTCCTCTTCGGGATACTTTACAGCAAACGGAGTACCACTTGTACCCCACCACTGCCACTCATTATCAAAGTGGAAATCTAATTCAAGCAGATATCCTCCCGTAACAGCATCGCCAGAGTTATCTGTAGTCTCCATCTCGGTAATATCCACTCTATTCTCATCAACCTTAATATGCTCCGCCACAAGATAGCTACCTAAATGCTCACCATTGAGAATAAGCTCGACAAATTCACAACGAGGAGTCCAAGCAAGCGATGTCTGCTCGGCAAGGTAGTAAGCTACTTTATTACGTATCAGGGTACGGTCCATATAGTTTGCCAAAAGACACCAACGCTTATGCTTTGGCATACCCATAACCTCCTGTTTCTTATCAAACTTGATATTATACGGTTTCTTCTCATAGCCCCATGTGGAGTTTCCTCGTCCTCGAATAGAGAGCTGAACACCATCTATATCCTCGAAAATTCCCATACCGTCAAGCCATAGTGTTGACTGCTCTGTCCATTCGTCTTTTGAGTATATACCCACTCTGTTTGGTGTCTCAATCCTCATAACAGGGATTGCAGTAAAGCAGGTCAGGCTAAGAGAATATTGGGTACTATTTTTACCTGACTCAACAGTAATAGTTATATCCTGATGAAAATTAAGTGGCCGTTCAGGGTCAAAGTCGCTACCATTAATCTTGATGTTATCAATATCCTGCCAAAGTATAGATGGAACAAAATGTCGAGAGGCAATATACTCCTCTATATGAGCTTTATATGTGAGTGTAGCATGGTCATATTCAAAGACAACATCCTTCTTAAGAGCGCTATTTTTACTCTTCTCCAGACGGATTTCAGTTATTCCCCCAACAAAATTACTACTCTTTACAGTAATCATATTTGAGCGAACAAGCTCTCCCGTCTCTAACTTTATCACTATCGTCATACGGTAGGAGTAAAGGTTCTGTGAGCCATCATCTTTGATTGTGGCATAATACAGTCCTTTCTCAGAGGCAGGCGTAACCTTTGCCAAGGTAATACTCTTAGGTCGCTCAGTCGGCTTATCATATAGGCGCAATTCAACCTGGCATCCCACAGAACTTACAACATGGTTAAACAACGCCAAGGGCTGCTCTACACGGAAAGCCACATCAACACTCTCTCCCGCTTCTATTGCATATTCTGTCTCGGAGCAGGTAATAGAGGTAAGTTTTGAGCTATAGCTATTATTTTCTATCGGCTCACTCTTTGTACAAGCAACAAAGAGTAATACAAAAACTATTAAAAAGTCACTAACACTCTTCATGCTCTACCAAATTACAGATGTTACAGAGCGAGCAGGCATATCCAAAGTAAAGTTACCTTTTGGACTTACAACAACAACCTGCTTATCCTTATCACTATCATTAAGTACTACTGCCGAAAGCGTTTTATCCGGATTTTCAAATGCAGAACAGAGCACACCACCACCTGAGCTCTTTACTCGATATGCACCTCTCTGAATTACCTTTGACATATGGCCGACAATATACCAATGGCTACGGAAGTTAAGGCCTGCATAGGAGTATAGTGGGTCGCAGTCCACAAAACCATAGCATGATGTACAACCGCCAGGACGATTTGGACCACGAGAAGCGTCAAGCATAAAGTTCCACAAAACAACTGCTCGGCAATAGTTATTAATAGTTCCGATACACACCTCTCTGATATGCCACATCAGATTATCTCCAAAATTAGGGCACCACGTACCGATACTCTGCTCAGTAAAGTAGATACTCTTAGATGGGTCCGCTGCATATATCTGAGACAGAGCCGAAGAACTACCTCCGTAGGCATGCCATGCAGAGCCCTCTACATACTTTGAGGCCGCCTTATCAGCATATATATTTTTAACAAAATCTGTAACATCAAAATTATGGTCGTATATCCACAACTTTGTCTCAAGTTTTTCTCTCTCAAATGCTGGGCCGAGATGATTTTTGATAAAGTTACGCTGATGCTCCCACGACATATATGTTGATGCCGAGTTTCCATCATGCAAAGGCTCATTTTGAGGAGTAATAGACTCTATTTTAAAGCCATTGCGCTCCATCTCCTTTATCCACATTACAAGATACTCTGCATATTGGCCATAGTAATCTGGGTTGAGCTTACCTCCCGCCCATTTATTATATGGAGCATTGGAGTAACGGTCTATCTTCATCCATAATGGTGCAGTCCATGGAGCCGCTATAATCTTTACATTCGGATTAATAGCCAAAATCTCTCGCAATACAGGGAAAAGATAGGTCTGATCATCAGGGTGTACTGCAAAATTCTCCAGCCCCTCCTTATCGCACCATGTAAACTCCTGCAATGAGAAGTCAGAGCAACCGATAGAGATTCTTATATAATTATAACCCAAACCCTCTGTAGGATGAAATGCTGCACGCAGTAGTTTATCTCTATCTGTCGCCTTCATCTTCAGCAAATTATAGGCTGAAGAGCCGGTTATTGCAGGGCCAAATCCCTCCATCTGCTGATAACGAGTCGTTGGACTGATTACAAGTTGCGGAGTATCTTTTGCAGCATTACTTGTATCCTCAACTTTAACCTCTTGCATCAGAAGAGACTTATCGGCATGTGAACGATATGCCGTTACCCCACCCTCGGGGAAATTATAATCCACCTCGCCTGAGGTTTTGACTTTCAAAGAGACAATCTTTCCAAACAGATTGTTTTTACCTGCAACGCCATAGACTTTATACTCTCTACCCGCCTCAAGATTACTAAAGACAACCTTACCTGAAGCTGTCAACTTCTCACCCTTACGAAGTGCAGAGAGCGACGGAGTAGCCGCCTCTATATCTGTTAGAAGGCAATATGCTGTATCAGCACTTCCAAGAGCAAGGTCAACAACAACTGAGCTATCTGTAGCCGAGCTTTGGGTCATAACTACAACCAACTCATCATCTGGATTTGGCTGTGGTGTTTGAGTTGTATCACCATTACAACCGCTTATCAAAGAGCCGATTGCCGCAAATAGGAGTGTAATTTTCATAAAGTTCATAGTATTGTTTTTTTATTAAGCAAAGTTAATAAAAATAGTAGAGCTATTATCCACACATATAATATATATAGCACAAATATAGATATGTTGTCTGTAAAAACACTGATTATAAAACAAATAGCCTATAATAAAAGTGGGAAAAATTTGTCTCCTCAAAAAAAATTACTATATTTGTATTACTATGAAAACCGCAAAACTACTTACACTTAAACTTCTTTCCGTAGCCATGTTATGTTCCTATAACACTGCTACTGCCAATAATGACATATTTAAAGAACTCGACAATACAATCAGAGAGTCGGAGAGTTATGTCGATGCAAAATTAGAGCACATAGCCACAATCGAAAAAGAGCTTGAGAACCGTAGCCTGACGCCTATGCAGCGCTACAACCTCTACAAGACTCTCTATAACGAATACCACGCCTTTCAGTTTGACCATGCAATGGATATGCTCAATAAGCGTTATGACCTCTCTAAGCAGATGGGAAATCGTTCACTTATGGCTGATGATCAAATTGAGCGAGCTAAGCTATATGCCACTTCGGGCATGTACTTTGAGGCTGGCGATATGTTAGACAACAATATTGACACACTATCTCTATCTATTCAGCAGAAGATTGCCTACTACGAGGCTCAACAGCGTTTCCACTCCGATTTTTGGCACTACACATCCGACCCAGAGAAGAAGGCTCTATCAGGGGCAAAGAAGCAGTACTATAGAGAGCAAATTCTTCGTCTCACATCACCCGACGACCCTCTACACCAATACATTACAATTCGTAACCTTACCGAGAGTGGACAATGGAGCGAGGCTGAGGTGATAAACATGATGTTACTGTCTAACTATCAGCCAAATGAGCACAAATATGCAATGTACGCCTATGACCGTGCTCGAATATTAGAGGCGCTAAATCGTCGTGATCAGATGCGAGAGTGGTTTGCACGTTCCGCTATGGCCGATATTCGCACAGCTACAAAAGACAATGCGTCCCTATGCTCTTTAGCACAAACTTTGCTTGAGATAGACGACATAGACCACGCTTTCCACTATGTATTCGTTTCACTCAATGATGCGGTGTTCTACAATGCCAAGTTACGCCCATGGCAAATCTCATCTATCGTACCAAGCATCGAAAAGGCATATCAAGAGAAACAACGTAGAAACAAAGAGCAACTACTCCTTGAGCAGCAATACTCTAAAAGGCTATTCATAGCAACATCTATACTCGCTATAGCCCTTCTCGGCATATGCGTCTATTTAGTTATTCTATTAGCTCAGCATCACCGAAAAAGTCAAAAGATAAAGGAGATGAACGAGCGCATAAGCACTACCAATCAGACCCTCAAACAGCTCAACGAGCAACTCGCATCTGTAAACAACGACCTTAGTGAGGCCAATGCTGTAAAGGAGGAGTATATTGCCCTCTTCCTCTCGATGTGCTCTGACTATATAGAGAAACTAAAGGCTATGCAACGAAGCGTCCGCCGTAAGCTCTCGCAAGGCAAGAGTGCAGAGTTAGAAAAAGAGCTATCCTCTTCCAGTTTGATGGATGAGGAGTTAAACAACTTCTATGAGATGTTTGACAACGCCTTTCTAAACCTATATCCGAACTTTGTAGAGGAGTTTAATGCTCTACTCAAGCCGGAATCTCACATCAAACCAAAGGGGGGGGGACGACTAAATACCGAACTACGAATTTTTGCCCTTATCAGATTGGGTATTACCGACTCTTCTCGTATTGCATCACTTCTACGCTACTCTGTAAATACTATCTATAACTACCGTGCCCGCACTAAGAATAACGCACTTACAGACCGAGACACCTTTGAGGATAGATTGATGACAATAGGCAAATAGCACTATATCGACACCCAAACATAACAACGGCCCGCTAAATACTTAGCAGGCCGTTGTCTCACAAATCAAAACCCTATTTTACTTCAAATGAGTGAGCCTCTCCAGATGCCGAATCTCCTGCTACCCAAAGTTGGAACTTACCAGGCTCTACGACATATTTCATATCACGATTCCAATAAGCAAGCTCAGATACAGGCAACTCAAAGCGACAACGCTTTGTTTCTCCTGCTTTAAGAGCCACACGCTCAAAGCCTTTAAGTTCCTTAACAGGACGCACTACAGAGCCTACAAGGTCGCGAACATAGAGCTGAACAACCTCTGTTGCATCATAGCTACCTGTATTTGCCAGAGTATATTCTACAACAATTGTATCATCAGCTGCATACTGCTGCTTATCAAGTGTAATATCAGAGTATTCAAATGTAGTATAAGAGAGTCCATAGCCAAATGGCAGATGTGGACCATATCCTGAGTCAAGATAGTAAGAGGTACAACCAAGTGATGTCTGACCCGCCTTGATAGGAATATCATTGAGAAGAGTCTCTGTTCCGTTATTTGGACGTCCTGTCATTGGGTGATTATAGTAGAACGGAGCCTGACCTGCATCACGAAGGAAGGTCATCGGGCTCTTTCCTGACGGTACTGCACGACCTGTAATAAGGTCTGCAATAGCAGCACCACCCATAGTACCCGGATGCAGAGAGTAGAGCATTGCATCACACTGAGCCATATCCTTCTCAATAGTAAGCATACGACCTGCAATAACAACAACTACAACAGGCTTACCTGTCGCCTTCATTGCTGCAATAAGCTTACTTTGTGCGCCCTGAAGATTGAGTTGAGACAGACAGTGTGCCTCACCTGAGAGGATAGCCTCCTCACCTACAAAGACTACAACTGCATCAGCACGTCTTGCAGCAGCCTTTGCTGCAGCAATGCCCGATGTATTATTATCTCGGCTATATCCCAATCCTGGCTCATAGATAACCTTATAATCATTCTTAAGAGCATCAAGCGGAGTTACAGTATGCTGCTCCTCGCCATCAAATGCCCATGTTCCAAGCTGATCGTATGGAGCATCTGCCATAGGGCCTGTAACAAGAATAGTCTTTGCACTCTTAAGAGGCAGAGTATTGTTGTTATTCTGCAGAAGGATTACAGACTCTGTAGCACACTGCTTTGCAGCCTCAAGATGCTCAGGAGCATAAGCCACTTTCGCAGCCAAGGTCTCATCTACATACGGATTTTCAAATAGTCCCAGACGGAACTTAAGACGAAGGATATTTCGAACAGCATTATCAATTGTCTTTTCAGAGATTCTTCCCTCTTCAACAAGAGCCTTAATGTGCTGAACAAAGCCAAATGACATCATATCCATATCTACACCCGCATTGACAGAGAGTGCTGTAGCATCTTTCAGATCCTCAGCATAGCCATGTGATACCAACTCGCCTGAAGAGTTCCAATCAGTAACAACCATACCGTCAAAGCCCCACTCGCCACGAAGAATATCGGTAAGCAGCCAATCATTTCCGGTTGATGGCAGACCATCTACATCGTTAAAAGAGGTCATAAGAGTCAGTGCACCAGCCTCTACACAAGCCTTAAAGGCTGGGAAATAGGTATTTCTTAGCGCACGCTCCGAAATCATAGCCGTATTATAATCACGACCACCCTCGGCAGCTCCATAGCCCACAAAGTGCTTAACACACGCTGCAAGCGATGTAGGGTCCGCATAGTTATCACCCTGATAACCTTTAACCATAGCCACGCCCATCTGAACATCAAGATATGGGTCCTCGCCTGAGCCTTCAGCTACACGGCCCCAACGAGAGTCGCGTGCAATATCAAGCATTGGCGAGAAGGTCCATCTAACGCCCGATGCAGTAGCCTCTATAGCCGCAATTCGAGCGCCCTTCTCTACAATCTCAGGATTAAAAGTGGCTGCCATACCGAGAGGGATAGGGAAAATGGTTCTAAAACCATGTATCACATCACGGCTGACAAGAAGCGGAATACCCAATCGACTCTGCTCAACAGCAGCCTTCTGAACGGCATTAACCTCCACAGGGTCAACAATATTGAGGATTGAACCTATATTACCAGCAGCAATCTGGTCAATAAACTGATAGCCGCCAGAGACCTGATTCATCTGACCAATCTTCTCCTCAAGGGTCATCTTGCCCAAAAGGTCATTGACTCTCTTGTCGATTTGGTCCTCTTTTGGCGCACTACAACCCACTGCAAATAGCGCACCAATCAATAGTAAAGACTTGATTTTCATAGCGTTATTATATTAAATTATTGTATCTTCTGGAATACACGCACATAGTCTATCTCGTATATTGTAGGCAAGCAACTTTCATCAACACCCATAGCGCCGCCCCAATTGCCGCCCCATGCAAGGTTGAGCTTGAGGTAGAATGGGTTATAGAATGGCCATGTGTTATAATCCTTCTTACCATCATTATTGAAGGTAAAGTGGAGTTTGCCATCGAAATAGAACTTCATATACTTATCTGTCCACTCAACAGCGTAGGTATGGAACTCCGATGTTGCAGTTGGAATGTGTATCTCATTTGTCTTTTGAGTGCCGATAGAGTGGTAATATGCCTTACAGTGGATAGAGGAAGAGACATAGTTCTCATGATAGCCCACATGCTCCATAATATCAATCTCACCATCATCCGGCCAAGCACGGAAATTCTTTGGCATCATCCAAAAGGCAGGCCAAGTACCTTTACCCTTGCATAGTTTCAAACGACCCTCAAAGTATCCATAGGTCCAACCCTTCACTGTATTCATTCTCACTGAGCGAACCTTGCCATCAATCTTCTGTGCTGTAATCTTAAGCGTACCATTTGAGACTTCAGCAATACGGACATCCTTATATTTACCGCCCGAAACATAGTCCTGAAGCTCATTATTACCCCAACCACCATCGCCAGTCTCATACCACCAATTATCTGTCGATGGAGAGCTTATGCCTGCTGTATCAAACTCATCATGCCATACAAGTTCATAACCCTCAGGTGCTGCAATTGCAGGCTCGACATACTGAGCAGTATCAGGCTTAGAGAATGTAGCAGGGGCTGTAAAGTTAAACCAAACATAGATACTCTTTAGCTCGCTATTACCCGTACAATCAAAAGTTGTAAGTTTCTGCAAACGCTGAATATCAATAGAGGTCAATTTATTATTTGAGCAGTCAAGATACTCCAATTGTGTGAGTGCTGTTACATCAAGCTCAGACAGATTATTATCAGAGCAGTCAAGGTAAGTTATCGCCTTGAAATATACTCCCAACTCTGCCATAGAGCTAATACCCTTGCCTGAACACTCTATACGACGCACCTGAGCAGCCTCCTTTGTACTCAAAATTCCATCGCCATCTGTATCATGAGCAGCCACAAGCGCCTCAAGGAACTTACTATCTGCAATACTTACAGCCTCTACATCGTAGTTTTGCTTAACAGGTAGAGTATAACTCTTTCCTGCAGCACGAAACTCAATACTACTCTGACGCACATCGCCCGTCTTATTCTCGGCAATAGCTACACGTACAGTTGTAGAGCCTGATACACCACCACTTGGAGAGACCTTTATCCAATCACTCTGTGGGTATGCGCCCCACTCTACTTTAGCCTCAACGGTGATGTTCTCGGTCTGTTTTTCTGAGCTGACCGTAAGAGCCTCAACGCTGAATGAAAGCGGATTTACAATCTCCTCACTCTCTTCTGCTGGTGTACTGCAAGTAGCTGACAAAAAAGAGATACTGAGCAGCAACAATAACATTGACAAATAGCGATTATTTTTCATTGTTTAATTCTTAAAAAATAGATACAAGAGGTAGGCAGAGTACTCTCCGCCCACCTCTTGCAATAAGATTATTCTACATGCTCCTGAAGAACGATATCCTTAATCTGGATAGTGCTACCTATAGCACAACCGCCAAAGTCAAGGACAAGCTTTATTGGAGAACAAGCCTTACCATCAAAGCCCCACTGTAGATATGTGTAATCCTCAAATGAGGTAACTGATACGATAGGATCGAAATAGAATGGCTCGTCCTTTGCATCAGTCTGACCGTTACAAAGCTTAACTGTGATGCTTGGCTGATCAACCTCAGAGTAGAACTTCACCTGGAAGTCGTACTTCTTACCCTCTACAGTGTTAATATCTGTAAGGATAGCCATCTGGCCCTGCCAACGCTGTGGACCCATGCCTTCAGGAATAGTAAGGGTATAGTTAGAACCACTCTGCTCAACTACAGGATCTGCAATCTGAGTCCAAGCGTTATCTGCAAACCAATAAGTTACAGCGTAGTTGTCGCCCTTCCAAAGATTTGAAGCTGCAGCAGGATCGAGTGAAGTAGGCTTAACAGCCAACTTCTTAACCTCCATATCCAGAACTCCATCATTGTCAGTAAATGTGAAGGTATAGTAACCTGGAACAGTACCCTCAACAGTATGGATGTTACCATCATCACCAGGGATATTGAACAGACCATTGTCGGTTACAGTGCCGTACTTATCCTTTGTCCACTCTATGCCCCAATCAGACTGGCCGAACACCTTAATTGAGCCACCCTCAGCCTTCATAGCAAGAGTAATGCGATATACATTATCAGCGATGCGTGCCAATGGAAGCGGAGCCTCGCCGGTATTCCAGCCGATAAGATTATCAACAGTTGGCTTACCGCCACCATCACCGATAATCCACAGTGCCTTACCATTCTCGTATGTAGCCTTCTCGCCATTAAAGAGAGGAACAACCTTGAACCACTTGCCATCCCACATAACACGATAGTCGCCATCCAAAGCCAAGAACTTGAGTGTAGTGTCGTTTACAACCTCGAAGAAGTCAGGGTCAACCCAAATCTCCTCAAAGTTTACACCGACAACAGCAATCTCCTGACCCTTTGACAGTGATAATTCAATAGGACCATTAGCAATATCCTGACCGTCAAATGTTACCGCTGGAGCCTTAACATCACGAGCCTTGAAGATCATCTGCCAGTAGCAACCAGGGTTATCAGCCACAACAACGAGCTTAGTCTCTGTAAGCTCAGTTACATGGAATACAGGGTTAGCCCAAACAACATCTGATGGTACATAAACCATAGGTGTATTTGGCGCAAGGGTAATAGTTGTATCATCAAATGTATAAGTACTCTCTGTTACAGGCCACTCAATATCAATATCAGGCTCTACACCAGGGTTAGGGCCGATAGCTGTAACGCCCCAATTGATATACATCAGACCATCAGCACCTGAATTGTAGATATACTTACCATCAGGGGTAAAGGTAATCTCATCGTCATACAATCCAAATGCAGCCTTATCCTGTGGAGGAGCACTCCACCAACCAGCAGGGTTTGCAACGCTATCACCGCAACCAAGGTGTCCCTGTGTGTCAGCATCCATAACCCAAACCTTACCTGCTGCATCAGTACCTGCAAGAAGCTCCTTTGGACTTGCAATATGAACTGCAGGAACAAACTGATACTTCCAAGCAATACCGCCACCACCATTCTCGGTTGGAGCCTCTTGAACCAAAGAGAGAGTCTTACGAATAGAGCCTGCATTTGTCTCAAGGAAACGATAGCGTGGAGTGTTAAGAGCTGTCTGGTGAGGAATGTAAGAGAGGTTTGCACCATCTGCAAGCACGAGGTAAATCTCCTCGATACCTGCTGCATTCCAATTATTCTCAATAGAGTAAGTGGTAGTAAAGGCATCAATAGGTGCCTGATAGTCCTGCTCATCATTGTTATAGCACTCAGGGTGGTAACCCAAAGCTGCCATACCCCAGTTTACATATACAGTACCGCCTGCACCTGGGTCAAATGAATATGCACCATCCTCAGTAAAGCGGATACGGTCATCGTAAAGGCCCATATCAACCTTACCATCAGGGTCGCAAGACCACCAATCAGTTCCATCAGTTGTTGCCTGACCTGTATCTGCGTTAATAGAGCCACAACCGAAGTGGCCCTTTGTAGCCTGATCCCACTGCCACTCATTAGCAAGAGCCTTCATGTAAGGTGATGCATTGAATGGATCACGATATGTGTTTTCAAGTGCAAACTCATAGACCTTTGAGCCTACTGAGACACCGTGAGCATTGTATGCCTTTACCTCTACAGAGTATGTACCTGCATCACGAAAACGCAAAGATACACCATTTGCTGAGTATGCATAAGTCTTGCTGGCCTTACCATCAACAAGCTGGTCGCCAAAGATAAACATCGGCACCATGCCCTTGTTATTCATTGTGAATGTTACATAGTTTGTCTCTTGATTGACATCAATAGTAACATCGAAAACTTCAGCTGAAGGCAACTTATTAACATCCGGCTCGATATAGTCAGCCGTACAGCCAACAACAAGCATTGGAGCAATAAGAGCCAAAGCTATATACTTAAATAATCTTTTCATAATCAGTTCTGTTTTAAGTTATACTGTTGTCAGTCATCTTAGTATGCATTCTGCTTAAGGTTTGGATCCTTATCGCACTCAGACTGTGGAAGTGGCCAATACTTCTTACTTGGACTCCAGTCTATCTTACGCCACTCGTGATTTGCAGACTTAAGCACCTCCTGAGCAAGACCTGAACGAACAAGGTCCCAATAACGCTTACCCTCGCCTACAAACTCCTTATGACGCTCCTCGATAATTGCACGCTGATCTGTACCTGTATCTTTACTACCTGCACGCTGACGTACCTCTGCCAGATAAGCAGAACCATCACCGCCTGTCAGTACTGAAAGCTCAGCAGCGTTGAGCAAAGTCTCAGCATAACGATATACACGTACATTGTTACAGTGGTTCATATCGGCATCAGCAAGCTGGCCATGAGTACCTGAACGACGAGCAATATACTTAAGCAAATAGTAACCAGTATGCTGCCAACGAGTCTTCTCTGCAGGAATTGGCTCAAACAGGTCATTATAGCAGAGAATACCGCCATCACGACGCTGGTCGCCATCATCATACATATCGTAAGCAGACTTAGCTACAGGACCAAAGCCCCAACCATCTGAGAAACCGCTGGCCTCAGTCGCTCCAGGAACACCGATAAGCATAGGATATACAGTACCACCTGTTGCAAGTGGAGCACCCCAGCTTCGAACAGCGCCCTCACTAGTATAGTTAATCTCCCAAATAGACTCAGAGCCCCACTCTCCAGACTCAAGCCAAATAGAGGCGAAGTCTGAAACAAGAGAGTACTGAGTTGATGTAATAATCTCCTTCATATAGCCCAATGCTGTTCCATAGCGTGAGCTATCGTTCTGGTACATAACCATCTCAGCATAGAGCATATAGGCCATAGCTTTTGTTACACGACCTTCGCTACCTGCAGCAGCCTTCATAGGAAGAACATCCATCTCAAATACTGTCTCAAGATGTCCAACGCACTTAGCATATACCTCTTCAGCCTTCAACTGAGGAGCGATATATGGAGCTGCAAGATTCTTGTCATAGTAAGGAATATTTCCCCAATATTTCCAAAGAAGGTTGTAGTAGAATGCACGGAGCACCATAGCCTCAGCCTTATAAAGAGCCTTAGTATCATCTGACATGCCAGGAACACTGTCCACATACTCAATCACAATACAAGAACGGTTAATTCCAGAATAGCAAATGGTCCAGATACGGTCAAGCACATCTGTTGATGTGAGGGTATAATAGTGAGTCTTCACAAGAACAGGCTGGTCGCCCTCGTTACTACCTCCACAATAGATGTCATCTGCCATAATATCAGAAGCAAGCGTAAGGGCGTTGCAATACTGGTCAAAATAGTCGAGCCACTCCAGTGAGTCGTAAGCTGCCACCAAAGATTGGTACATACGGGCCTCATTGATAAAATACTCGTCCAATGGCTCCGAAGAGTTGTGCTTTACGGTAACAAAGTCCTTACCGCATGACGAGAGCAATGCCGCTGTTGCAATAATTGCAAAAAATATCTTTTTCATAATCATCATTCGGTTTTAAGGTTAGAAAGTAAGGTTTACACCAACTGAGAATATACGAGACATAGGATATACACCACGGTCGATACCCTGCTCTGTACCAAATCCGTTACCTCCGGTAACCTCCGGATCACAGCCTGTATATTTTGTAAGAGTAAAGAGGTTTTCTGCCATCAGATATACACGCAGGCGAGAGATAGCTGCCTTTCTTGTGATTGTCTGTGGAAGTGTGTAACCAATCTGAACATTACGAGCACGCAAGAATGAACCATCCTCAAGCCAGAGGTCTGATACACGGTAGTTCTCGTTTGGAGAGTCGAACATAAAGCGTGGATACTTGTTTGTTGAGCCCTCACCTGTCCAACGGTTAAGGATAGACTTATTGAGGTTCACATAGTACAAGTCGGTACGACGGCTTACATTGAAGATTTGGCAACCTGCCTGACCCTGAAGGAGCATATTGAAGTCAATACCCTTCCACTCAAAACCGATATTAAGGCCGAAGGTCCAATCAGGAATACCTTTACCAATCATTGTACGGTCCTTATCATCAAGAACACCATTACCATCAAAGTCCTTGAAACGTACATCACCAGGAGCTGCCTTTGGCTGCAACAACTCACCATCCTTATTTACGTGAGCTGCAACCTCTGCTGCATTCTGGAAAATGCCGTCTGTTACATAACCGTAGAAATATGGGAATGGAAGACCGATAGAGCCACGAGTAAGCTGGCCAATCTTATGGTTTGAACCGTAGAGGTGTGTAGAGTCATCACCAAGATATGTAAGCTCGCTCTTACCCCAAGATACATTACCTGAGATGTGATACTTGAACTGTCCTACCTGATCTTTCCAACCAAGGTCAACCTCAACACCACTATTTACCATATCACCCAAGTTACCGGTAGGAGCAGAGTCTCCTGCATAGCTTGGTACAGGCATTGCAAGCAACATACCTACAGTCTGCTTGTGATAGTAGTCAAATGTGAAAGTGAGTCGGTTATTCAAGAAACCTGCATCAACACCAATGTCAGTCTGACGAGACTCCTCCCAGTGTGCGTTAGGGTTAGCAAGGCCTGATGGCTTTGTTCCAAGGTTAATAGACTCTGAACCATTACCGCCAGAACCGAATACATAGTTGTTACCAGAGTTCATATACACTGCATATACGAAATCAGGAATAGAGTCAGAACCATTTACACCCCAAGATGCACGGAGCTTGAGAGTTGATAACCACTGTACATTACGCAAGAATGCCTCGTTAGAGATATTCCAACCCAATGATATAGATGGGAAGTTACCCCACTTATAGTTACTACCGAAGCGGCTTGAACCATCACGACGGAAAGTAACCTCAGCCATATAACGCTCGTCATAGTTGTATGATAAACGACCGAAGTAAGATGCAAGGTGGTAAGGAATTGAGTTCCAAGAGCCCCAACCGTTACGATCGCCATCAGCCTGCTGACCGAGGGTGTTGTTTACAGTAATCTTATAAGGGTCGTAAGGGTACATAATACCGCGAGCCGATGCACCTACATTTGCAGATGTATTTGCGATTGCTGACTGACCGAGAATAACTGCTACTGAGTGCTTACCGAAGGTCTTGTCATAAGAGAGGACGTTCTCAACCTGATATTGGAAACTACGATTCATAGACTGTGATACAGACTCTGCGTAGTTTGTTTTCTCTGTTACAGTTGCATTACCATCCTTATCGTAAGTAGTCTCTGATGCAACAGTATTGTAGTTGTATCTCTTTGAAGAGAGGAAGTACTGCTTGTTATATCCGTGGTCGCCCCAGAATGCGAGGTCGATGCCTACAGAAGAGCGGATCTTCAGACCGTCAAAAATCTGTAGCTCACCAACGAAGTTTGCAATAATCTTGTCGGTTGTGTACTGAGTACCAGGCTGGGATGCGAGGTTTGCAAGTGGGTTAGTCTGCTCATTGTAAACACCACCATCAACAACAGTATATGCTCTACCATCCTTATCGCGAACAATATGAGCGTAGCCCTCTGGATAGAGTTCCTTATAAAGAGCCTCCTCCTCTGGAGTTGCATATACGCTAAGCAGTGGAGACATGCTCATTGCAGAGCCGAGTGGAGAACCATACTCGGAATTGGTTTCGATACCTTTAGCTAATATACGTGCGTATGAAGCAGAGCTCTGAACTGTCAACTTATTAAGCCAATCACGCTGCTTTGTGCTATCAAATACAGTAACTCCGATATTTGAACGAACTGTGATACGCTCATAGTTTGAACGGTCAAAATTACCACCTACAATACCCTCACGAGTAAGATAACCTGCAGAGAGTGCGTAGTTAACACCCTCACTACCGCCAGAGATAGAGATGTCGTGCTTCATCACAGGAGCATTGTGGTTCAGAGTCTCATCAATCCAATCAGTACCCTTGCCAAACTCAAACGGATTGTCATAAATAGGGGCCTGACCAGCATTGATATAACCCTCGTTCATAATAGTTGCATACTCTGTTGCATTGAGCACGTTAGGCTTGCGCCATACATTCTGAACACCATAAGAGAAGTCGTAGTTTACAACAGCTCTGCCGGTGGTTCCTTTCTTTGTAGTAACAAGGATAACACCATTAGCAGCACGTGCACCATAAACAGCACCTGAAGCGGCATCCTTCAAAACCTCAATACGCTCAATATCGTTTGGATTGAGGTAATCAATACCACCTGAGATTGCAAGACCGTCAACAATGTAGAGAGGTTCAGAATTGTTAATTGAACCGATACCACGGATACGCACCTGAGCTCCTGCATCCGGAGCACCAGAAGCTGCTGTTACAAGCACACCAGAGCTCATACCCTGAAGCACATGCTCGATACGATTGTTAGACTGAGCCTTAAGGTCGTCAGCTGTAATAGAAGAGATAGCTGCAGTTACAACGCTCTTCTTCTGAACGCCATAACCAACTACTACGATCTCCTCCATACTTTGAGTGTCCTCTTCAAGAACAACATCATACACCGATACGCCACTAACGATAGGAACTATCTTCGAAGCATAACCGATGAAAGAGACCTCTAATGACTGCCCTTTGGCAGCATTGATGGTAAAGCTACCGTCAAGATCCGTAGTGGTGCCGACGGTTGTACCTTCAACGACAACAGCCGCACCTATTATCGGTGTGCCTGATTTGCCCTTCACGGTACCCTTCACTTGTTGAGCAAATGCAGAAGCAGTGCCCATGCACATGATCGCAAGGATCAATGCGATTCTGTAAGTCAAGTTTTTCATAGGCTTGTAGATTAAAAATTATAGTTAGTAAGTTGTAGTTGTGTCAATCGTTATTCACATTTCTGCATTACTAAATTACAAAATTATATACTACTCAACAACAAGCAGTATAAAGCAGAGTATTACTAAAAGGTAAAAATATAGATTGCCAAAATTATTACTCCCTGACAATTAATAACATAGCCCTCTAAAAAGCCATAAATAAGTGGATAAAAAGTACCTCTATCACCATCATCTAAATAGTGTTCAAATTGTCGCAATACTTTTAGTACAATAAAAGTGGATTGACATAAAGACGATTTGGTTTCAAACGCCTGTTTATCAGTTTTTTACAAAATAGCTTTTCTTAAAAATATGTGGAATAAAACTATTACAGATATAAGTTTTACAGTCCTAAAAACGTCTTAGGAGGCTCCATTTTGGCATGAATTACTCAATCTGAGAGATAGCCTATTTCATCAAAAAAAGGAGATAAAAATGCCTATTTTTTAGCAAAAAAAGCCCACGGTTAGGCCGTGGGTATTCAGTTGTGTAGTACAGTAGATTCTGTCTTTTTACAATAGATTATATAATTGGTCTCGCAATTTAGGAGTAAAGCCTGCCTCTCGGATAGCCTGCTGAATACCCTCTGCGTCAAAGTGGTTGCGAGCGCCTGCGGAGCTGACAACATTCTCCTCTATCATAATTGAACCAAAGTCATTTGCACCACTATGAAGGGCCACTTGTGCAGTTTGCTTACCAACAGTAAGCCATGAGGCCTGAATATTACGAATATTATTAAGCACAAGGCGTGCTGTGGCAATTATTCTGATATACTCTAATGGAGAGAAGTGTGAGACCACACCCCTACGCTCCAACTGTGTACCTGTCGAGCAGAATATCCACGGTATGAAGGCTATAAAGCCATAGTTTCCCTCTGGCACTTGCGCCTGCAGGTCTCTGATACGTATAAGGTGCTCTACCCTCTCATGTGGGGTTTCGATATGACCATACATCATCGTTGCTGAAGTCGGCAAATTCATTAAATGCGCCTCATGCATCACCTCTAACCATTGTTCAACACTCGGTTTTGCAGGCGAGATGATTTTTCTTACTCGTGGCACGAGTATCTCTGCCCCTGCGCCAGGAAGAGAGTCCAATCCTGCTGCAACAAGGCGTTCAAGGGTCTTTTGTGTCGTAAGACCACTAATCTTTGCAATATGAGCTACCTCAGGTGCGCCTAATGCATGCAGGCGAAGTGTCGGATAACGATGTTTCAACTCTTTAAACAACTCCTCATAGAACTCTATACCCAATTTGGGGTGCATACCACCCTGAAGGAGTAGTTGATTTCCGCCAAGTTCAAGCATGCGCTCTATTTTGGCACAATACTCCTCTATTGTAGTGATAAAGTGCTGCTCTGTCTGGTGCGGCTTACAGTGAAAGTTACAGAACAGACAGCCCGATGTGCAGACATTGGTTGTATTGACATTACGGTCTATCTGCCAAGTAGCCACACTTGGGTCAGCCACTGACCTTTGGCGTAACATATCAGCCTGAAAAGCGAGTTGCTCAAACGGTGCTCTATCGTATAGAAAGCAAGCCTCATCAAAGGTAAGCGGCTCGCCATTATGAGATTTTTGGTATATATCTTTCAGCGTCATACTACTTTCCACGCTTCTTTTTTACTCTATCCTTAAATGTTATCGTCTCCTCCTCAATAGGATCACCCTCCACCTCAACAAAGGTAAAATCAAGCATACGACGACGCAAATCGGCACTCTTAACCTTTACTCGAACTCTATCGCCCAAGGTAAGCACATTGCCTGTAGAGTGTCCATAGACCTCATAACGAGCCTCGTCAAAACGATAGTAGTCGCCAACTATATCACGCATAGCGACCATGCCCTCAACTATCGAGTTTTCCAACTCTACAAATACGCCCCACTCCGACAGACCTGAAATATGACCATCAAACTCCTCACCGATCTTATCAGCCATAAACTCTACCATCTTATACTTAATAGATGCTCGTTCTGCCTCGGCTGCTATAACCTCTCGCTCCGAAGAGTGCTCACACAAAGACTCAAAAGCATCTCTATCAGCACTCTTTCCTCCATCAAGATAGCGCTGCAACAGACGATGTACCATCATATCGGGATAGCGACGAATTGGCGAGGTAAAATGTGTATAGTATGGAAATGCAAGTCCATAATGACCTATATTGGCAGTGGTATAGATAGCCTTTGACATAGAACGTATAGCCAGCATAGAGACCACATTCTGCTCCGGCTTACCCTTAATATCATCCATCAACTGATTGAGCTCCTTAGCCACAGCTACACCTTTTTGCGCCTTAAAGAGGTGTCCAAAGCGCATAATGAAGGTGCGAAAACGGTCGAACTTCTCACTATTTGGCTCGTCATGTACACGGAAGACCATTGTTCTCGGCTTGCCATTTTTCTTGGCACAAAATGTCGCCACACGACGGTTAGCAAGCAGCATAAACTCCTCTATAAGCTGATTTGCCTCCTTCTGCACCTTGAAATAGACACCCGTAGGTTTGCCCTTTTCGTCAAGGTGGAACTTAGCCTCTCGACGGTCGAATGCTATTGCGCCCTTACGGTAACGCTCCTTACGCATAGCCTGAGCAAGACGATTGAGAGTTAAAATCTCCTCCCTCATATCGCCCTCAGTTCCCTCGATAATTGCCTGAGCCTCCTCGTATGTAAAACGGCGATTAGAATAGATGACCGTGCGACCAAACCACTCGCTTATAATCTTCAGTTTCTCATCTACAACAAAAACAGCTGAAAAACAGAGTTTCTCCTCATTAGGACGTAACGAGCATAGCTCATTAGAGAGTCTCTCAGGCAACATCGGTATTGTTCTATCAACCAAATAGACCGACGTTCCACGCTCTAAAGCCTCATCATCTATCACGCTACCCGGGCGAACATAGTGCGTTACATCGGCAATATGCACACCTATCTCCCACTGTCCATTGCCAAGAGTGCGTATAGAGAGTGCATCATCAAAGTCCTTAGCATCTGCAGGGTCGATGGTAAATGTCGGTACATCACGCATATCACGACGCTCGGCATAATCCTTTGCCGTAATTGTGCTATCAATCTCAGCTGCGGCCTGTTCTACAGCAGGCTCAAACTTATACGGCAAATCGTACTCAAGTAGTATGGCGTGCATCTCGGCATCATTATCTCCATTAGCACCGAGAATATCGACAAGTTCACCAATAGGCATATCATCGCCATCATACCAATCACGGATACGCACAGCGACCTTATCTCCCGTCTTTACTTTAGGGTATTTTTTTGCAGACAAGTATATATCTACCGGCAGGCGCTTTGAATCCGGCTCAACAATAATGGCACTCTTCGATACGACATCCGCCACACCGACGTAACAATGGCTACTGCGCTCCAAAATCTTTGTAATCTCGCCCTCTAAAGCACCTGTACGAGCCGTATGAGTTACAACAAACTCGACAATATCGCCATTAAGTGCATGCTTTGAGTTTCTTGAATGTATAAAGACATCTGATGAGAGTTCTGTAGATGAGACATATAGATTACCGCTATTGCTCATATCTACAACTCCCTGATAACGAATAAGATTACTACGAGACAAACAGTATCCCACTCGGCCTTGTCCCTCGATATATCCCTGCTCTAACAGTGTATCGAGAATTCGTTTTGTTATATCTTTGCCGGCTTTATCAGCCCCACCTGAGGCTGCAGCCAGACCTTTTAATGTAAATTTTCGTTCAGGTTGTTCTCGGAACATGCCTACAATAAAGCTGGCACGCTCACTAAAGTTATCCCTCCTGCTCTTTTTCTTTCCCATACTAACTTTATTTAAGCTCAATTGCCAAGCCTGCCATAAAGTCAATGCCGACCTCTATTGCCCTCTCATCCGGGGCAAAAGTGGATGTATGACTTGCTCCGGCGGCTGCACCTACACCTAAACGGTAAAAGACTGACGGATATTGCTCTGTATAGAAACCAAAATCCTCAGCTGTATATCGTCTTGTAAGTTCTACTGCCTGATAACGTTGTTCAGCAAACTTTTTAGCAATCTCTACAAGTTTGCCATCATTTACTACACATGGATAGCCATGGTTTATATCTACCTCGGTTGTAGTACCAAATACTCTATCTACATCAGATACTAACGATGTTATCTCCTCCCAAATACTCTTACGCAAAGCGCTATCAAAGGTACGCATCGTACCCTCCATATAGACAAGGCCCGGAATGACATTTGTTGCGCCATCAGCCTGGACTTTACCTATCGAGAGTACCAAATCAGAGCTATTAAGTGCATTTATTCGAGTAACTATATGCGCAGCAGCAGCCACTGTATCATCTAACTTATCACGCATCGCCCCATGACCACCACGACCACGAACATAGAACCTCAGTTCATCATTCGAGGCCATAAAAGGTCCCTGACAGAGACCTATCTGCCCTACTTCAAGACCACTATCTACATGATTTCCTATAACAGCAACAACTTTATAGCCATCAAAAGGTCTCTCTGCAAGTATCTGTGAAGCACCACCCGGATTACACTCCTCTCCAGGCTGGAAGAGTCCGAAAATAGTACCCTCCAACTCTGTTGACTTAGCAAGTTTTTGCAACACTCCAAAAAGTATCGCTGCATGCATATCATGCCCGCAAGCATGCATAACGCCCACTCTCTGAGAGGCATACTCAAGGTCTGTACACTCCTGTATAGACAACGCATCAATATCTGCCCTCAGCACAACAGCACGCTTAATATCTCCTCGGCCCTCAATCTTTGCCAAGACACCCGTCTTAGCAATTCTCTGACATGAGATACCCTCACTCTGAAGAGCAGAAAAGATAAAATCTGCTGTCTGATGCTCAGCAAATGATAGCTCAGGATTGCGATGAATATGTCTGCGAAACTCTATTGGTGTCATAATAACTTTATTTGATACATTTTACTCCAATTCTTACCCGTTACATAGATTTTACCCTCCTTGCTGTCATAAGCAATACCGTTCAGTACATCTGTACGCTCTGTACGCTCACTATCCGGTAGCAAGCCTCGTAAATCGACTATCGTCTCAACAACTCCATTTTGAGGGTTAATAATCACTATTTGGTCAAGAGTATAAACATTGGCCCAAATCTTGCCATCAATCCACTCCAACTCATTGAGAAATGGAAGAGACTCGCCATTACAAACAACCCCAATTCTACGCTTTAGCTCCAACGTATTTGGGTCAAAAACTCTAATATCAGAGGTTCCATCCGACATATAGAGTTCCGTTCCGTCTGTAGTCAGGCCCCAACCCTCTCCCTTATAGCGTCTCTCTGCAACTCTCTTTAGTGTTTTACGGTCGTAAATATGCATAATACCATTCTGCCAAGTAAGCTGATATATTTTATCGCCTAAAAGTGTTATACCCTCGCCAAAATGGTCATTAGGCAGAGTTGCAACAACAGTAGTCTTACCCGATGCAAGGTCAGTATATTGCAAGCGAGAGTTACCATACTCGCCCGTACCCTCCCACATCAATCCATCTACAAACTGCAGGCCCTGTGTATAGGCGTCTGTCTGGTGGTTTAATGTAGCAACAACCTCAACACCTGCAACTTGAGCATAAACAGGTGTTACATTTTTCTTGGACTTAACCCCTCTTCCGCCACACGAAACAACCGCCGCACAGCAAATAAGTATGTAAAAGATAGTCTTCATATAGTGCAAAGGTACGAAATATTGAGCGAAGTTATGTAATATCCGGAAAAATTTTGTATCTTTGCGCGCTGATTAACGCAAATAACGAAAATAATAACAATATATTACTATGGAAATTACAAGAGTTCAAAAAGAGCAGGGTGTATCATTGCTCAAAGTAGTAGTTGGCGAGGCTGACTACAAGGAGGCAGTTGACAAGATGTTGCATGACTACAAGCGTAAGGCTAACATTCCAGGATTCCGTCCAGGTATGGTACCTATGGGCATTATTCGTAAGATGTACGGCAAGGGCGCAGTAGCTGAGCAGTCTTATCGCACTGCATCAAATGCAGTATTTGAGTATCTTCAGAAGGAGAATATCGACTATATCGGCGATGTTATTCCTGCAGAGGAGCAGGGTGCTTTCGACTTTGACAACTCAACTGAGTTTGAGTTCATTTTCGAGATTGGCGAGGCTCCAAAGTACGATGTAGAGCTCTCTACAAAGGATAAGATTACTTACAACAAAATCAAGATTAGCAAAGAGATGCACAAGTCTTTCACAGACAACTACTTGCGTCGCTTTGGCAAGTTGGTAGAGGTTGATAAGGTTAAGAAGGATGAGGCTCTGACTGTAACTCTTGACAACGGCGAGCTCCGTGTAGAGGATGCTTATGTAGGTCTTATCTCTATGACTGATGAGCAGCGCAAGCCTTGGATTGGCAAGAAGGTTGGCTACAAGACAACTATCAACATCAACGAGATGTATGCTTCAGCTTCACAGCGTGCCGCTATGCTCCACGTAAAGGAGGAGGAGCTTGAGGGTATCAATCCACAGTTCGAGCTTGAGATTACTCAGATTCGTCAGTTTGCAAACCCTGAGATTAACGAGGAGTTCTTCAAGACTGCATTCCCAGAGGGCAATATCACAACTAAGGAGGAGTTTGATGCTTATATCGACGCTCAGATTGAGAAGGAGACCCTTCGTGAGTGCGACTACATGTTCGCTGCAACAGTTCGTAACTTCATGCTTGAGAAGGCTAACCTTGCAATGCCTACTCAGTTCCTTAAGCGTTGGCTCTACACCATCAACGAGGGTAAGTTCACTATGGAGGATATCGAGAAAGACTTCGACGGCTTTATCAAGATGTTCTCTTGGAACTACATCCAGCGTCAGATTATCACTGCTCAGAACTTAACAGTATCTGAGGAGGAGGCTACAGCTGAGGCTAAGGACCTTGCAGCTATGCAGTTTGCTCAGTACGGCATGCCAAATGCTCCAGAGGATATGATTGCAAACTTCGCTAAGAACATTCTCGAGAATAAGGACCAGAAGTCTCACATCTACGAGAAACTCTACGAGCAGAAGGTTATCGCAGCTATCCGTGCTAAGGTAAAGGTTACTGAGAAGGCTATCTCTGCTGACGAGTTTGCAAAATTGGCTCAGAGCCTATAAGCAAATGTTTTTTTAGATTAAGACTCTGCGGGGTTAGCACTATCCTTGCAGGGTCTTTCTTATCAAAACACAACAACTATGAAAGAGTTTGAGAAATATGCAATCAAAGGTTGCGGAATAACCTCCACAACACTGCACGACTATCGTGCCTTCCAGAGTACATATATCAACCCCACAATCTTAGAGGAGCGTCAGCTAAATGTAACTCAGATGGACGTCTTTAGCCGTCTGATGATGGAGCGCATACTCTTCCTCGGCACGCCAATAAATGATGATGTGGCAAATATCATTCAGGCTCAGATTCTCTTCCTTGAGTCCTCTGACCCTTCAAAGGATATTCAGATATATATCAACTCGCCTGGTGGAAGCGTCTCTGCCGGTCTTGGCATATACGATACCATGCAGTTGGCTCAGTGCGACATTGCAACAACCTGTACCGGCATGGCAGCCTCTATGGGAGCTGTACTTCTCACCGCAGGTAGTCAAGGTAAACGCAGTGCACTGCCTCACTCTCGCATAATGATTCATCAACCACTTGGCGGTGTACAGGGTCAAGCCTCAGATATAGAGATTACAGCCCGTGAGATTTTGCGTCTTAAGAAGGAGTTATACGACATCTTGAGCCTACACACAGGTAAAGACTTCGCCACCATAGAGCGAGACTCAGACCGCGACTATTGGCTCTCAGCCACTGAGGCTGTAGAGTATGGTCTTATTGACAGTGTGGTAACAAAACGATAATATGGCAAAAAACAGCAATAAAGGGGGTCAAAGCGGACAAGGAAAGGCTGCAGGCCACAAAGAGTGCTGCTCATTCTGCGGAAGAGGCAGAAATGAGGTAGAGGTTCTCTTTCAAGGCGCAAACGGAGCCAACATCTGCAATGAGTGTATAGAGCTGGGCTACACCTCTCTTGAGAACAATAACCTAACCACAAGAAAGGGTGGCAAAAGTTCAAAAGAGAGTTCTAAGACAGACTTTAACCCCGACACAATACTAAAGCCCCAACAGATAAAGGAGTTCCTTGACAATTACGTTGTAGGACAAGACAATGCTAAGCGTTCTATAGCCGTTGCAGTATATAACCACTATAAGCGTCTTAAGTGCGCCAGCAAAGGGAGCGAGCAGGTAGAGATAGACAAGTCCAATATCATCCTTGTCGGCCCTACAGGTACGGGTAAGACACTCATTGCTCGCACCATAGCTCGACTACTCGGTGTGCCTTTTACTATTGTCGATGCTACAGTTCTTACTCAGGCCGGATATGTAGGCGAGGATGTAGAGAGTATTCTCTCTCGTCTCTATCAGGCTTCGGGCTATAACCTTGAGGCTACCGAGCGAGGTATCGTCTTTATTGACGAGATTGATAAAATTGCCCGCAAAGGCGACAATCCGAGCATCACTCGTGATGTTTCGGGCGAGGGTGTACAGCAGGCTATGCTCAAAATTTTGGAGGGTACTATTGTCAATGTACCACCTGAGGGCGGGCGAAAGCACCCTGAGCAGAAGTTTGTACAGGTTGACACTAAAAATATACTTTTTATCTGCGGTGGCGCATTTGACGGCATAGAGAAGCGAATTGCTCAACGTCTCAATACACGAGCTATAGGTTACGGCAGAGTAAACACTGAGAGCATAGATCGTGAAAACCTGCTTAAGTATGTACAGCCTCAGGACATTAAGAGTTTTGGCCTTATTCCTGAGCTTGTAGGCCGTCTGCCGGTCATTACCCACCTTGAACCACTGAGTCGTCAGGTGCTGCGTAACATCCTTACAGAGCCTAAAAATGCCATTATCCGCCAATACCATCAGCTATTTGCAATGGATGGTATAGAACTCACTTTTGACAACGAGGCGTTGGAGTATATAGTCGATAAGGCCATCGAGTTTAAGCTCGGTGCTCGTGGACTACGCTCTATCTGTGAGGCGGTAATGAAGGATTTGATGTTCGAGGCTCCATCATCCGACATCAAGACATTTACCGTAACCAAACAGTATGCCAAACAGAAGTTTGAGGAGTGTGCATCGACTTTGACAAAGTAATAGGTAGAACTTTTTTAGGCTTTTATAAGGAAAACTAAAAAATAATACCTATATTTGTAGAATAGAAAACTATTTTAAAACCTATAAATATGGCTAATGACATTCAACTTGCTAAGGCTGCGAACAATATTCGTATCCTTGCAGCCTCTATGGTAGAGAAAGCTAAATCAGGACACCCAGGAGGCGCTATGGGCGGTGCAGACTTTGTAAATGTACTCTTTGCAGAGTTCCTCCGTTATGATCCAGATAACATGCTCTACCCTTACAGAGACCGATTCTTCCTCGATCCAGGCCACATGTCTCCAATGCTCTACTCTGTACTTGCACTTGCAGGTCATTATACAATGGAGGACCTACAGCAGTTCCGTCAGTGGGGCAGCATCACACCAGGACACCCAGAGGTTGACTTTTTACGTGGCGTAGAGAATACTTCAGGTCCTCTTGGCCAGGGCCATGCAATGGGTTTAGGTGCTGCTATTGCAGAGCGCTTTATGGTAGCTCGTTTTGGCGAGTGGATGGCTCATAAGACCTATATTTATATATCAGACGGTGCAGTACAGGAGGAGGTATCTCAAGGCGTTGGCCGTATTGCCGGCAACCTCGGCCTTGCAAATATCATCATGTACTACGACTCTAACAACGTACAGCTATCTACTAAGGTCGATCAGGTTGATACTGAGGATGTAGCAATGAAGTATCGTGCTTGGGGATGGAACGTACTTGAGATTGACGGCCACAGCATTCCTCAAATTCGTCAGGCTCTTACAGAGGCGAATGCAGAGACTGAACGTCCTACAATTATCATCGGTAAGACCGTAATGGGTAAGGGTGCCGTTACTGAGCAGGGCGAAAGCTTTGAGGATATGGTATCTACTCACGGCCAGCCTCTATCTGCCGCCGGTGCATCTTATGCAGCTACTATCACAAACCTTGGTGGCGATTGTGAGGAGCCTTTCAAGATTTTCAACGAGAGCAAGGTCGTTTATGAGGACCGTGCTATTGCCCTACGTGCCGAGATGGTTGAGCGCAAGAAAGTTGAGGCAGAGTGGCGTGCTGCAAACCCTGCACTTGCTCGTAAACTCGATATGTTCCTTTCAGGCAAGCTCCCTCAGATTGACTATCGCTCTATAGATATGAAGGCTGACGTGGCAACTCGTGCCGCTTCTGCTACAGTACTGAGCGTATATGGAGAGAAGGTGGAGAATATGATTGTTGCCTCTGCTGACCTCTCTAACTCAGATAAGACCGACGGTTTCCTTAAAAAGACTAAGGCATTTACTAAGGGCGACTTTACAGGTAAGTTCTTCCAAGCAGGCGTATCAGAGTTTACAATGGCTTGTATTATGAACGGTATGGCACTGCACGGCGGCGTAATACCGGCTTGCGGTACATTCTTCGTATTCTCTGACTATATGAAGCCTGTAGTTCGTCTATCAGCACTTATGCGTCTGCATGTTATCTACATCTGGACTCACGACTCATTCCGCGTAGGCGAGGACGGTCCTACTCACCAGCCTGTAGAGCAAGAGGCTCAGATTCGTCTCATGGAACACCTGCACAACCACAACGGCGAGCGTTCTATGGTTGTTCTTCGTCCTGCAGATGGTGAGGATACTATCGCAGCATGGAAGATTGCTCTTGAGGAGCAGCGTCCTGTAGCTCTTATCCTCTCTCGTCAGAATATTAAGACCCTCCCTACTCTCAGTGCTTCTCGTCGTGAGGAGGCTATGCAGTCGCAGAAGGGTGCTTATATAGTTATGGACTCTGCAAAACCTAAGGTGGTTATGGTAGCTTCAGGTTCTGAGGTTGCTACACTTGTTGAGGGTGCCGAGCTTCTAAAGAAGGAGGGTATAAATGTGCGTGTGGTAGATGTACCAAGCGAGGGTCTGTTCCGAGACCAGCCTAAGTCTTATCAGGAGGCTGTTATCCCTTCAGATGCTATACGATATGGTATGACCTCAGGTCTGCCTGTAACCCTGCTCAGCCTCGTGGGTTCATTAGAGAATATACACGGTCTGAACCACTTCGGACACTCAGCTCCTTACAAAGTCCTCGATAAAGAGTTTGGCTATAACGGCGAGACTGTATATAACGAGGTGATGAAGTTGCTGGGCAAGTAATTCACAACATTCAAAATAGGAAAGGGAGATTGCAATAATCTCCCTTTATTATTTGCTATCCTAAAATCAAGCTACAAAAACAACCGAGTGCTCAACATACAAAGATGTAAGCACTCGGTTATCACAGTGTAATGCGGCCAAATGCCGCCCTTACAACAGAATTATACTGCAGGAACAGCCTCTGCTGCTGCCTCTACAACCGCCTCAGCAACCTCAGGAGCACCCCAAGTAGTTGCAACAGATGCGATAAGGAAGGTAGCTGCTACAGTAAGGATAGCGTAGAGCTCTGGGAACGCTGCAAGGATAAGGGTCTTACCCATTACATCGTGACCATTACCGATAGCTGCGATACCGTTAGCACAAACCTTACCCTGGTAGATAGCTGCAAGAAGGTTTACCATACCAACGAGAAGACCGATACCCAGAACAGCTGCACCCTGTGCAGGTGTAATTGCAGGACCTACGAGTGGATAGAGGTTTGTAACCATAAAGAAACAAACGAAACCATAAAGACCCTGTGAACCTGGAAGCGCTGAGAGCACCATGTAGCTACCGAATGCACCACCGTTCTTCTTCATTGCACCTACTGCCGCCTGACCACAGATTGCAGTACCGATTGCAGATGCGATACCTGCAAAACCTACCATAAGCGCAACGCCTACGTAAGCCATAATAATTGCTGAATTTGCCATAATTGTAATTGTTTTTTTAAGTTTTAATTATTGTTTACTATTGTCTATTCATTTTTAAGAGGCTCGAAGGCACGTGTACCCATCTCGAAGCCAGCATTTTTGAAGAACTCCACAAAGGTCAATCGCATAGGGTGCACAAATGACGAGATTGTGGACATAAAGAGGTTGATACCGTGACCAATAAGCAGAATTGCCGATGCACCGATAATCTGGAATACAGTTCCTACTGTAAACTGCTCGATACCTGCATCAAGGCCTGTAAGACCCATAGCGAGGCTATTGAATACCAACGCAAGTACACCGCCCGAAAGTCCGATGGCGAACAGACGGATATACGAGAGCAGGTCAGAGAGCAGGCCTGTTATATTATTATAGGTATCCCACAATCCAACGCCGAAGTTTGCGAAGATATTGAAGCTCGGCTTATTGAGCAACAGCATCAGCACAAGTGCAACGCCTATGGTAGCCATATATGCCACAGAAGAGAATGAGTACCACTCCGCACCAACCATACCTGCAACACCTGCAGCACAAGAGCTGAAGATGAGCAAGAACCAACCCAGCGAGCCAAGTGCATTCTTAAAGCCGTAGGTAATGGTTGTCATAACGATATTGATAGCCATACCAAAGAGTATCTGGAAAATACCAATACCGAGAGATGCGTAGAAGAACTGATTCTGGAAGTCCAGGAACTTCCAATCCTCAAACAGTGGAGCATCAGATATAGTCATTCCGAAGAATGAGTTTGCTGCAAAACCAAAGGCGACACTTGCAACACCACAAACAGTCGAGAAGAGCGCCGCCTGACGCATCTTCACTCCACCCTTAAGCAGCAGAGCAATACCCGCCGCAAGGATTACCGAGCCATAGCCCGCATCGCAAAGACAGATTGCGAAGAAGAGCATATAGAACGGTGCGAAGAATGGTGTAAGGTCGATAGTTCCATACTTTGGCAGTGCATACATATTACCGACAAGCTCGAAGATACGCGCAAAACGGTTATTCTTCAACTTAACCGGTGTATTATCCTCTGGGGTTGGATTGCTCTTCAGATAGACCGTATTTGGAGAGGCCTCAAGAAGAGCATCTACCTTATCGGCATTTGCCTCCTCTGCCCAGCCCTCAAGGACAAGCAGATGACCCTCGGCCTCACTTTGTGCGGTTGAGCTGATACGGATATTCTGAAGTTGTAGTTTCATCTGACTAAGCTCTGCGGCAATTACTGAACGATGTGCTGCACAGGCTACAATAGTCTGCTGTGCCGACTCTATACGCTCAGTGGCTGCTGCAATGGCTGCTGTAAGCTGTGTGAGGTTCATTGTAGGGGCTTTAAGCTCCTGTGCATCAATATTTATCTCCTCACTACCATTGCCTATTACAACAAAGCGTGCTTGATTATCCACCTGGCTTACAAGCGAGATATTATAGTTCTCGCTCCACTCCTCAACGCCCTTAGCGTAAGTGCTTGTAGGGGTTACAAAGAAACGCAACACAACTCCTGCCTCAGCAAGGGCTGCAAGGTGAGCAATATCTATATCGCCCCACTCACGCCACTCATCAAGGCTCTTCTCAAGGCGTGCTATATCACTCTTAGCGGCTGTGATTACACTCTGAGCCTCCTTATAGCTATCAAAGGCGTTCTGAGCATCAACAGTAGTTGTACTTGTCTGCTCAGCTACGCTATCAAGCTGTACCAGGGCCTTAGTACGGGCCTCAATCTCAAGAAGGAGGGTACGATCTGACTCGGTTGGCTCCCAACCTGAGGTGGTGATATCGACCATGCCCGTCTCACGCAACGACTCGATAAAGCGGTCTCGCTCCGGTGCGAAGAGGACAATGTCATACTTCATCATTCTTACTATCATAACCCTCTGCCCTCCTCGGCAGCTGCCTGCTGTTGCTGGCGTGTCTTTACGATTTTCTGTGCCGACTTACTCAGATTCTCCTCATCCTCCATAAATCGTTTAATCTTACGTATGGCATCCTCATAACCAGGTATCTGTACCTTCTCGTAGAGGTTTACCTTTTGAGTAGTCTTGCGGCGTGCGTAGTCCAAAAGCTCCATCTGGCGGGTATAGACCTCTGACTCTATGCCTAAAGAGGCTATCTGCTTAAGCAATTTGAGGCCATCGCTATACCAAGCCGGTGAAGAGAAGAGGTCAAATGATTTCTCAGTAAAAATAACCTCTTCGAGAATTGGAATACGGACACCTGCGATTTTCTGTGTCCTTAACTTGACATCCGAAATCTTGAGTAGTGTACAATCAAACTCACCCCACAATGCTACCATATAGTCATACTGCGATACAAGTGTATCGAGCCTCTCTCGGTACGATGCGGCTGAGTCCTTCGCTCGCTTTACCTCTGAGCGCAGAGCCGACTCCTTACTTTTAATGGTAGGGAGTGCCTTCTGGCGCATCTTGAGTTGCTTGCCCAGCTCGCCAAGCGAAGTCTTGTTATATTGAAATTTGATTGCCATTCTTTACTATGCTTTCCAATATTTTGCAATAAGTTCAGCCTTGATTGCAACCTCCTCCTTAGTGAAGTACTCTGCAAAGAGCTCCCATGCTGTATCGAGCATCTCGGTAATGTCGATATTTACGTCGATTGCGAGCAACTTCTCTGAGTAGTCGTGTGCAAACTTAAGTGCACGCTCATCATAGTCTGAAAGGTCAAAACCGTTCTCCAGCTTAGTCTTCGCATTAGCTGCATCAGCATACAGACGCACACAGGCATTCATAACCTGTGGATGGTCCTCACGGGTCTTCTTACCAATTACAAGCTGCTTGAGTCGAGATAGTGAACGGAATGGGTCGATAATTACTTTACCTGTATCTGAGTCGTTACGAAGGAAGAGCTGACCCTCGGTGATATAACCTGTATTATCCGGAATAGCGTGGGTAATATCACCTCCTGAGAGGGTTGTAACGGCGATAATGGTAATAGAACCACCATTTGGAAGCTGTACCGCCTTCTCGTAAATCTTTGCAAGGTCTGAGTAGAGTGAACCAGGCATTGAGTCCTTTGACGGAATCTGGTCCATACGGTTAGAGACGATTGCAAGGGCATCAGCATAGAGGGTCATATCGGTAAGAAGTACCAACACCTTCTCGCCCTTATCCACTGCAAAGTACTCTGCCGCTGTAAGTGCCATATCCGGTACAAGCAGACGCTCTACAGGTGGATTCTCTGTAGTATTTACGAATGATACGATACGGTCAAGGGCTCCTGCGTTCTCAAAGACCTGCTTGAAGTAGAGGAAGTCGTCATTTGTAAGACCCATACCTCCAAGGATAATCTTATCTGCCTTTGCTCGGAGTGCCACATTTGCCATAACGGCATTATATGGCTGGTCTGGGTCGGCAAAGAACGGAATTTTCTGACCGGTTACAAGGGTATTGTTAAGGTCAATACCTGCAATACCTGTTGCAATAAGCTCTGATGGCTGGAGACGCTTGAATGGGTTTACTGTAGGACCGCCAATCTCTCGTGCCTCACCCTCAAGTTGCTCACCACCCTCAAGTGGCTCACCGTATGCATTGAAGAAACGACCTGCAAGGTTGTCTGATACCTTAAGCTTTGGTGGCTCTCCGTGGAACACAACCTCTGAGTTGGTGGCAAGACCCTCTGTACCTGCAAAGACCTGCAGTGTTACATTCTCGCCCATAATCTTTACTACCTGAGCAAGCTTTCCGCCTACGGTTGCAAGCTCATCATTACCTACGCCCGTTGCACGAAGAGTAACGGTTGCCTTGGTAATATTGTCGATTTTTGTGTATATCTTTTGAAATGCTCGTGTTGTCATAGTACCAAATTATTTAGCTGAAGCTACATACTCCTCGATTTGCTTTTGATAGTCGTAGAATTTCTCGCTCTTCCACTCTGAGTAGTTCATCTGACGGAAGAGGTTGATAAGACCCTTGAAGAACTTCGAACACTCATTGAAATCAACAAAGTCGAAGTCATAGTCGCAGATGTCGAGTACCATCTTATACATCATCTGCTGACGCTCCATAGGACAGTTGGCGTCAATATCATCGAATGCATCCTGCTGAAGAACAACAAAGTCGATAAGCTCGCTCTTCCAGAAACGCTCATGGTAGTCAACAGGTACACCGTCATCTCCCAAGATGTTAATCTGGTCATTTGCCTCCTTACCACGCTGTACGATAGTCTTACCCTTACGAACAAGTTCTACCCAGCCCTTCTCAATTTTCTCGCCCAGGTACTGCTCCACCTCAGGATACTCAAGATACTTAGAGTATGAGTCAAGTGGGTCGATTGCAGGATAACGCTTTGAGTCTGCACGGCCCTGAGAAAGAGCGTAGAAACAACGTGCGGCCTTCTTGGTTGACTCTGTTACAGGCTCCTTAAGGTTACCTCCTGCAGGAGATACTGTACCGAGGAAGGTTACAGAACCTGTCTTACCATTTGTCAGCTTTACAAGACCTGCACGGGCATAGAAGTTAGAGATAATTGCCGAAAGGTCCATAGGGAACGCATCCTGACCTGGAAGCTCCTCAAGACGGTTTGACATCTCACGAAGTGCCTGTGCCCAACGAGAGGTAGAGTCTGCCATAACAAGCACTCTCAGACCCATAGAACGGTAGTACTCTCCGATTGTCATACCGGTATATACTGATGCCTCACGGGCCGCAACCGGCATGTTTGAGGTGTTACAGATAATAATTGTACGCTCCATAAGTTTATGGCCTGTACGTGGGTCAACAAGCTCTGGGAACTCCTTGAAAATCTCCACTACCTCATTTGCACGCTCTCCACATGCTACAATGATAATAACATCTGCCTCAGCCTGCTTTGAAATGGCGTGCTGGAGCACGGTCTTACCTGCACCGAATGGACCAGGAATAAAGCCGGTACCACCCTCTGCAAGCGGGTTGAAGGTATCAATAGCTCGTACACCTGTCTCCATAACCTTTGACGGACGTGGCTTCTCGGTGTAGCAACGAACTGCCTGCTTTACAGGCCACTTCTGAACCATTGTTACATTGTACTCATTGCCATCTACATCTGCAAGAACTGCAATAGTGTCTGTTACCTTATAGCTACCTGCTGCAACGATGCTCTTTACAGTGTAGTTACCTGTCATGATAAATGGCACCATAATCTTGTGAGCAATCCACTGCTCCTGTACCTGACCAAGCCAAGAGGCTGCCGATACCTTATCGCCAACCTTTGCAAGTGGAGTAAACTCCCACACTGCATTGAAGTCAAGCGGCTCGGTAATTGAACCACGGTCGATAAACAGACCATCCATCTTTGCAAGGTCGTTCTGCAGACCGTCATAGTTCTTTGACAACAGGCCTGGAGCGAGTGTTGCCTCGAGCATATGACCTTCAAACTCTACACGGTCGCCAATCTTAAGGCCACGAGTGGAGTCGTAAACCTGTACATAGGCATCCTCGCCTATAACCTTGATGACCTCAGCCATCATTCGGGTATCACCACAATAAACATAGCAAATCTCATTCTGCGCAACTGCACCCTCTGCACGGGCAATTACGATGTTTGAGATGATACCACATACTTTTCCTTGTGTTTTCATTATTATTGAGTTTTATATTTCGATATGTTGTTTGCCATCCAACTCCGCCATAAGACGGTCAAACATCTTGCGGCCACTCTTAGCATCAAGCTGTGTCCATCGAGCAACAATGTTGACCTTAACCAAATAGGCAAGAACAGCATCAAGACTGAAATAGTCGAAAGTAGAGAGTTCAGAAGCCACAGACCAACGGATAAGGTCTATCTTACGCTCTTTCTCAAGCATATTAGGCTCATCCATAGCTGCAATAAGCGCATCTATATAGCTCAACTCGCCACGAAGACCAAAGTCGGCTGCTGAGCTACGACAAAGCGAATCAACCGTCTCTCCGCCACCTACCGTAACGCTATCTACCGCTACAGAACGCTCTCTGGCAACAAGCGCAGAGATTACGTTTCTCAAAGTACGGTCTGCCTCAGACCACTCTCTAAGGAAACGAGACGAAGAGCTACTACAAAGCTCATAGTAGGCTGTAAAGAGCGAAATCGAGAATGGTTGCTCAAGATTTACACCCTCTGCATCCTCCCCATCAGGCTGTGCATAGGCACGAACTACCTTAGATAGCGACTCAGGCAAATACTTCGGACTCTTAAGTTCCTCTGTAACCTGCTCCAAACTCAGACGACCTAATGAGTTATGCGCCGTGCTGCCGTTATGACGAGAGACCAAATTCTCGCAATCGTAGTAGGTGTAAAGAGCCTGAACCGCTTTCCAATCCTTAGCGCTCAGTGCCCCCTGTACATCCGAAAGTATCTCCTCAATGTCAAAACCCTTAGTCTCGGCATCAAGCGCATACTCACGGAAACCCGCTACAAGTGCATAATAGTTACTACTGAACATAGGCTACTCAAAAAGCAGTTTGGCAACCTTCTCACGCAAATACTCCTGCATAAGAGCTGCAAATGACTCATCTGTAAAGGCGATATAGTAACCGCCACCCTTCTGACCTACCTTAAAGCCGTTACGTACATCCTTAGAGTAACCAACCTCAATACCTGCATCAAGGAGTTGCTTTACCGATGCCTCAAAAGCCTTAGAAAACTTAGCCTCCATAGCCTCAGGCAACAGAGCCTTTAACTCAACCTTAGCGCCATTGTTCCAAGCAGAGGCTACAGCAAGCAATAACTGCTTTACAAACTCACAATCCACAACAACCTCAGAAACACCTGCTCCTACACTCTTAGCAATAATTGCATCAGCAATCTCTGTCTTAATCTTTGCCAACGCCTGCTTACCCGCAAGTGAAATCTCTGTCATAGAGTTCTTAGCCGTATCGGCAGCCTTAGTCTCCGCCTCTTTAACAATCTTTGCAGCCTCAGCCTTAGCCTTCTCCAAAATAGCCTCAGCCTCAGCCTTAGCCTGAGATACCAAACGCTCAGACTCTACTCGACCCTTCTCAAGACCTTCGCCATAGAGACGGTCTGTTAACTCCTTAAGTTTCAAATTTTCCATAAAAAATATATATTTAATTTAAGATTTTCACAAAACGCCACAAATTTATAAAAAAATCCACGAAAAAACAAGTTTTTTCCTACCAAATATAGTCATTCTATAGTCAATCGCTCCAAACCCTACAAAATAACAGAAAATAACACATCCGGTAACACGTGGCAACATCCGGCAACGCCCCCGTTACCATGTTACTTTGTTACCACGTTACCCAATATCTCCATCAAGTATCCCTTACAGCAGTAGAGAACACAATAAAAGGCCCCTTTAAAGGAGGCCTTCACAACACTAAGCTACTTGCACAACATTACACTCATCAATAGTTATTACACCCTTACGCCGAGCTCGATGAATTCTCATACCAGCAGCTTTAATCTGAATATTAAACACTTCGGAGAGTTTGGCCGCAAGTACTTTTCTCTCTACAGAGCCACCGAAGTAACTACGCAACACATCGATAACCTCATCCTCCTTAGTCTGAGGCTCGGTAGGCAGGTTGCATATTTCAGGTAGCCCCTCCTCAGAAATCTGAAACTCAAAGCGCTCAAAAGGCTCATTGCGACAGAACTGAGGCTCTACAATAGAGGTGTTACCAACCTTATGTACATAGATAACACTCTCTGACTTACGTTGCAGAGACGAGCCTACATGTCCTCGAGCTTTATCAGTACCAGGATTGGTGTGTAACACACAGATAATATGACAGTTATAAACCGTACTAAGAGCCATAAGCTCGCCTACAAGCGCATCTGACTCTCGAAGGTCGTTAGTGTCATACTGCATATCCGCCACACCATCAATTACTACAATATTGGGCTTAGATACATATAGAGCATCTCGTAATACATCTAAGCGCATAGAGGGCTCTATCTCACGCAATGCATAGAACCCCAGACGTGGATCATCTGCCCTACAAGAACGATCATTTCCCGACATACGGTTTATACGGTCAATAACCTTACGTACATGAGCCTCACTTTGCTCTGTATCTAACCATAACACCTTGAGAGATATATTGTTAGATACATTATCAAAGGCCCTACTATCCGGAAATGGATAGGCTATAGCTGAGGCTACAATAGCTGTAGTTAAAAACGTCTTTTTACTCTTAGCCTCACCTACAATAGTCGATATATTACCAGCCGAACAGACAGGCATGCCACCTATTGATATTAGCGGCTCGGTCTCTACTAACGGCTTATTTACATCGACAAAATAGGGTGCAATACGACCTTGCTTTAGTTCAAATTCTGGATCTACTTTCGCATCGGCAAAAGCTTGCTTAGTAAGCTTAAGAAACGACTCCTCAGATTTCATATATGAGGCTACACTCTTAAGCTGCTGATTTACTTCAGTAGCATCTATCATAATATTTTTTAGATATTTACAGAGGTGATAGGTTACCACACTCTATGTTAAGTTAAACAGATTATTCCTACTGCAAATATAGTAAATAAAAAGGCCTTTGTCAAGTATTTTGACAAGTATTTTGACAATTATTTTTTCAATTATTTTACAAATAATTATCAATCATTGAATTGTAAAGGTTGTAATTTACACACTGTAGTTGGGTAACAAAGTAACATGGTAACAGGGGCGTTACCGGATGTTGCCAGATGTTACCACGTGTTACCAAAACACCTGACACTAATTTCTGTTACCCGTATATTCTGTTTTTGGGTTGGGGGGCTACTGATGTAGGCAGTGAAAGGAGAAATAGAGCCTAACACTCAAGCTTGCTTGAAAGTGTAAAGGCTCTATTTGTCATTTCAATAACTTGGTCAAAAGTTATCCCCAACATGCTACAGCACATAAGCGAAACAGAGTTTCGCCAAAAGCTTTTTGCACGCCATGCTTTTTCTCGAAAAAGCGGGCAGTTCTCGGCGGTGCTACAGTTGTTAAACTATATCAGCAGGAGTAGGGTGTTGGAAATTAGGGAAATTTTTCTTATATTTGCACGCTTATTATTATATATATAATAAAAATTAAATAAAAACAAAATAATATTATGTGTGGAATTGTTGGTTATATAGGTCAGAGAAGGGCTTATGACATTCTTATTCAGGGACTTCACCGTTTAGAGTATCGAGGATATGACTCATCGGGTGTAGCCATTATCAATGAGGAGGGCTCTCTAAATATATACAAGAGTAAGGGCAAGGTTGAGGCTTTGGAGCACTATGCTGAAAATAAAGATTTGAGTGGCAATATAGGTATTGCACATACTCGTTGGGCAACACATGGCGAGCCGAATGACATCAATGCGCACCCTCACTGTTCTGAGTCGGGACGTATTGCAATGGTTCACAACGGCACAATTGAGAATTACTCTGTGCTCAAGGAGGCTCTATCAAACAAGGGATATACATTTGTCAGCCAGACAGACACAGAGGTTGCTGTGCAGCTTATCGAGTATATTATGCAGACTAACAACTGCTCTGCATTTGAGGCAGTCAAGGAGGCCACAAAGCGCATTGTGGGTGCTTATGCTATAGCGGTTGTGGATCGTCAAAACCCTAATACAATTATTGCAGCTCGTCAATCTTCACCTCTTGTAATTGGTGTAGGCGAGGATGAGTATTTTATTGCATCTGACGCAACTCCGATTATCGAATATACAAACAAGGTTGTCTATTTGAACGATGGCGAGATAGCTGTTATCAACCGAGGCGAGGAGCTTAAGGTCTATGATTGTAAGAGCGCCGATGAGAGCAAAATTGAGATTACAGAGTTGCAGATGTCTATTGAGGAGTTGGAGAAGGGAGGCTACCCACACTTCATGCTCAAGGAGATTTTCGAGCAACCACGTACTCTTGCAGACTGCATCAGTGGCAGAATATCTGCCGACGGCAAACAGGTAACGCTCTCTGGAATTATTGAGCACAAGGATATATTCCTCAACACAAATCGTATCATTATCGTAGCCTGCGGCACTTCATGGCATGCAGCCCTTATCGGCAAGCACCTTATTGAGGACTTCTGCCGCATACCTGTAGTGGTTGAGTATGCAAGCGAGTTCCGCTACTCTAACCCTGTTATAACGAAGGGCGATGTACTTATAGCTCTCTCTCAGTCGGGCGAGACAGCCGACACACTTGCTGCCCTTGAGAAGGCTAAGAGTGCGGGAGCTTTTGTCTTCGGTATCTGCAATGTTATCGGCTCTTCTATTCCACGAGCTACAGACTCAGGCTGCTATATCCATGTAGGTCCTGAGATTGGTGTAGCCTCAACAAAGGCCTTTACAGGTCAGGTAACTGTGCTTGCTATGATGAGTCTTCTTATCGGTCAGATGAAAGGGACAATAAGCGATAGCAAGTTGCAGGAGATTGCATCCGATATACGCCGTGTTCCGACCCTTATCAAAGAGATTTTCAAGCTCAACGACCAAATTCAGGAACTTGCAAAGATATTCACATACGCACACAACTTCCTCTACTTAGGCCGTGGATATAACTATCCGTCAGCCCTTGAGGGTGCGCTGAAGTTGAAGGAGATTTCATACATCCACGCTGAGGGCTACCCTGCTGCCGAGATGAAACATGGCACTATTGCACTGATAGACAACGACATGCCATCTGTAGTCATTGCAATCAAGGATAACGTTTATGAAAAGACAGTGAGCAACATACAGCAGGTTAAGGCTCGTGGCGGTAAGGTTGTAGCCATTGTAACAGAGGGCGATACGATAGTCTCTCAGATGGCAGACTACGTGCTTGAGGTGCCACAGATTTCAGAGTGCCTCACACCGTTGCTTACAGCCATTCCGTTGCAACTTTTAGCATACTACATTGCAGTCAACAAGGGCCGCAATGTAGATCAGCCACGCAACTTGGCCAAGTCAGTAACCGTAGAGTAACGAACTAAAAAAACTATAACATGAAAAAGCTACTAACAACACTCTGTCTGCTGTTCCTTGCACTTACAGCAGTAGCAAAGGAGAGTAACTACCTACTCTCCACACCTAATACAACACTATGTCTTAGTGCAGAGGTTGGCAAACCACTCTACTTCCGTTATTACGGCACAAAGGCGGATAGCGATGATATCTTCTCATCTCACCGTGCAATGAAGTGGCAGGCCTTCCGTTCTTTCGGAACACACTGCTCTGACTATCATGCCGTACTTGTCAAGCACGCTGACGGAGATAATGCCACAAACCTTGTTGTGGAGGCTGTAGAGCGCAAAACAGAGAATGGTCTTGATTGCCTTGCCTTCACCCTTAAGGATATAGCACACCCTACCTTTAAGGTTGTAGTACACTACGACGCATATACAGATTGCGACGTGATGAAACTCTGGGCTGAGTATATCAACGAGGGCAAGAAGCCTGTATATCTGCAGAAGTATATGTCTATGTGCCTTCCTGTCAAGTCTCAGGACTGTATGCTCTTCCACATTGACGGCTTCCATGGCAACGAGAATAACGAAAACTATGAGAAACTTGGCGAGGGCATCAAGATACTCTCTACACAAGACGGAGGTCGTCCATCAGTGCACCACAACGCCTCTTTCATGCTCGGTACAGATGGTCATCTGTCAGAGACCGAGGGCAATGTAATTGCAGGTAGCCTTGCATGGACAGGAAACTTCCACATCGAGTTTGTCAATAACCGTATCAGCGGCAACCCTATTCAGATTTTCGCAGGTATCAACCCCACAGGTGCCGACTATACACTTGATGGCAAGAAGAGCCTTGTAACACCTCAGTTTATCCTCACCTACTCAACAAAGGGCAAAGGTCAGGCTACACGTAACCTCCACTATTGGGCACGTCATCACCACATTCTTCAGGGTACTCATACTAGAGAGATACTCCTCAACTCATGGGAGGGTGTTCGTCAGGATATTACCCAGGATGGCATGAACGATATGATGTCCGACTTCGCACGTCTTGGCGGCGAGATGTTTGTTATGGACGATGGCTGGTTTGGTAACAAGTATATCCGCGACAATAGCGACAAGGGTGGCCTTGGTGATTGGCAGGTATGTAAGCAGAAACTGCCACTTGGTATCGGCAAACTTGTAGAGTATGCCTCAAGCAAAGGCCTTAAGTTCGGTATCTGGATTGAGCCTGAGATGGTAAACACATATAGTGAGCTCTATGAGAAACACCCAGATTGGGTATTACGCCATGAGGCCTTTGAGCCTACTTATGGTCGTGGCAAAACTCAGATGCTCCTAGACATGACCAACCCTGAGGTTCAGGACTTTGTCTTTGGCGTTGTGGATAATCTGATGAAGGAGAATCCGGGCATTGAGTACATCAAGTGGGACCACAATATGTGTATGTTCAACGCACAGAGCCAATATCTTCCAAAGAGTAAGCAGTCTAATCTCTACGTTGACCACCACCTCGGTCTGCAGAAGACACTCAAGCGTATCCGTACTGCATATCCTACACTCAAAATTCAGCTCTGCGCATCAGGCGGTTATCGTATGAACTACGGCTATCTGCCTTACTTCCAGGAGTTGTGGACTTCTGACCAGACAGACGCATTGCACCGCATCTACATCCAGTGGGGAGCACTCAACTTCTACCCTGCCAATATACTTGCAGCCCATGTATGCTCTACACAGAACAAATATACACAGCGTCGTGTACCTGTAAAGTTCCGTTTTGACGTTGCCTCTATGTGCCGCTTGGGTATGGAGATGGTTCCAGCACAGCTTACCGAGGCTGAGCAGGAGTATGCAACTCGTGCCATTGAGGCATACAAGAGCCTGCGTCCTACAATTCAGCAGGGCGATTTGTACAAGTTAGTCTCTCCTTATGAGGGCAACCGTGATTGGTGCTCACTGATGTATGTAGAGCCTGACAAGAGCCGTGCTGTAGCATTTGTATATCGCATGGTCTTTACTCGTCAGATGCCTGACCGTATTATCAAGTTCCAGGGCTTGGACCCTAACCGCAAGTATCTCCTTCGTGAGGCTGCACCAGAGGTTAAGGATAAGCCTATGGCTCTCGACGGCAAGATTGTCAGTGGTCGCTACCTTATGGAGGAGGGCGTTGTAATTCCTGAGCTGACAAAGAAGTCTTCACGTCGTACACCATATAATGACATTCGTGATATGAACGACTTTAGAAGTCATATCATCGAGCTTATAGCACAGTAGTTATGATTGTAAGAGCCTCTTTTAAGTGCAGCTCAGAGCGCATTTCGCAAGTACCTAAGGACTCTCTGCCCGATATTGCATTTATCGGACGCAGTAATGTGGGTAAGAGTTCGCTTATCAACATGCTTACCCAACATCGTGGCCTTGCGAAGGTCTCTGCCACTCCCGGAAAGACACGACTGATAAACCACTTTACAATTAACAACAGCTGGTATCTGGTTGACCTTCCCGGATATGGTTATGCCCGCACATCAAAGAGCACTCGTGGAGCCTTCTCAAAGATTATTACCGACTATGTCTTTAAGTGCGAGAAGATGCACTTCCTCTTCGTACTTGTTGACTCCCGCCATGAGCCTCAAAAGATAGACCTTGAGTTTATCGAGCAACTCGGCATGAACGGAGTACCTTTCGGTATTATCTTTACAAAGGCAGACAAACTCTCCAAAGCACAGCTTGAGCGCAGCGTCTCTATATATAAGCAGACGCTCTCCGAGCAGTGGGAAGAGCTACCACCAATGTTTGTCAGCTCGTCTGAAAAGAGCTTAGGTCGCGAGGAGATACTTACCTATATTGAAGAAATATTAAAAGGTTTTAATAAAGATGGTGAATAATAGCCTATTTTTGCTATCTTTGCCCCGTAAAGTGTTACTTTACACAAACGAAGTAAATACACTCCCCTCTTGCTATGAGTACTAGAATGGGTTTTGGTATTTATTTCGAGGTTATTTGAGAGCTATTTTTGAGCATAGTTGGCATTTATTGACCGCAGCTAATACGCCGTATTTGCAAGGGCAAAAATGGAAAGTAGGCCAAAAAGAGCCTCAAAGAAGCCGAAACCGCATAGAGAATGAATTAAACTTATTTTAATAAATACCAAAACACATTCTTATGGCTATCCACAAAATTAAGTTCTTCGCAGGTCGTTCATCACGTTACCTTGCAGAGAAGATTGTTGCCGCTTACGGCACAACACTTGGCGATTGCGAGTGTCTTGAGTTCAGCGATGGTGAGTTCCAGCCACGCTTTGCAGAGTCTATTCGCGGTTGTACAGTATTCATTATCCAGTCAACCTTCCCTAAGTCAGACAATCTGATGGAGTTGCTTATGATGATTGACGCAGCTCGTCGTGCATCGGCTTACAAGGTTATTGCAGTTATCCCTTACTTCGGTTGGGCACGTCAGGACCGCAAGGACCGTCCACGAGTTCCTATCACCTCAAAGCTTGTTGCCAATATGCTTACAGCAGCAGGTGTTGACCGCGTGATGACCATGGACCTCCATGCTGACCAGATTCAGGGCTTCTTCGAGGTTCCGGTAGATGCGCTCTATGCAAGCGGTATGTTTGTCCCTTACATCCAGAGCTTGGGTATTGAGGACCTCTCTATCGCAGCTCCTGACATGGGTGGTGCTAAGCGTGCAGGTACATACGCAAAGCTCTTAGGTACCCCTATTATCATCTCTCACAAGGAGCGTGCAAAGGCTAACGTAGTAGGCTCTATGACCGCTATTGGTGATGTAGAGGGCCGTAACGTGCTAATTGTTGACGATATGATTGACACAGCAGGTACTATCTGCATGGCTGCAAATATGCTTATGGAGCGTGGTGCGAAGTCTGTTCGTGCAGCAATTACACACCCTGTACTCTCAGGTAAGGCTTATGACAGAATTAACGAGAGCGCTCTGACTGAGGTTATCGTATCTGATACTATTCCTCTCAACCCTGAGGCTGACTTGCACAAGTTTACCGTTCTCTCTTGCGCAGAT
>JAFOBG010000058.1 GCA_017381935.1 Alistipes sp. | reverse complement strand
TATTAATTATATTTATATTTAAATATTATTATATTTATCATTGGTTTTTTTAATAATAAAAAATTTTTGCAATATATTTTAATTAAATTTGTTAATTAAATATCTCTGTTCATTAGATGGCTATGTGTATTATGGCGATGACCTAAGTTAAATTGTATATGACAATCATACTATGATGGTTGCATTCCACATGTAGCGATACATTTTATGAGTACTTGAGTTTTTTCAGGTATGATGTTGGTTTTGTAGATGTGGTGAAATATTGATATTATCAATATTCAGTGTATTACTCGTCTATATTTTTTTAGCGTACTTCATAATTTATTTTTATTATGTCTGTTATGTGTTCAATTCTGTTTGATCCTGGCAGATGCTACTGCTATTGGGATTCGATTAAGCCATGCAAGTCGAAAGAGTTTAGACTCTTGGCGTACGGCTCAGTAACACGTGGATAACCTACCCTTAGGACTGGGATAACCTTGGGAAACTGAGGATAATACTGGATAGGCAATTATTCCTGCAATGGTTTTTTGTTTAAATGTTTTTTCGCCTAAGGATGGGTCTGCGGCCGATTAGGTAGTTGGTTAGGTAATGGCTTACCAAGCCGTTGATCGGTACGGGTTGTGAGAGCAAGAGCCCGGAGATGGAACCTGAGACAAGGTTCCAGGCCCTACGGGGTGCAGCAGGCGCGAAACCTCCGCAATGTGAGAAATCGCGACGGGGGGATCCCAAGTGCCATTCTTAACGGGATGGCTTTTCATTAGTGTAAAGAGCTTTTGGAATAAGGGCTGGGCAAGACCGGTGCCAGCCGCCGCGGTAACACCGGCAGCTCTAGTGGTAGCAGTTTTTATTGGGCCTAAAGCGTCCGTAGCCGGTTTAATAAGTCTCTGGTGAAATCCTGTAGCTTAACTGTGGGAATTGCTGGAGATACTATTAGACTTGAGACCGGGAGAGGTTAGAGGTACTCCCAGGGTAGAGGTGAAATTCTGTAATCCTGGGAGGACCGCCTGTTGCGAAGGCGTCTAACTGGAACGGTTCTGACGGTGAGGGACGAAAGTTAGGGGCGCGAACCGGATTAGATACCCGGGTAGTCCTAACTGTAAACGATGCGGACTTGGTGTTGGGGTGGCTTTGAGCTGCTCCAGTGCCGAAGGGAAGCTGTTAAGTCCGCCGCCTGGGAAGTACGGTCGCAAGACTGAAACTTAAAGGAATTGGCGGGGGAGCACCACAACGCGTGGAGCCTGCGGTTTAATTGGATTCAACGCCGGACATCTCACCAGAGGCGACAGCTGTATGATAGCCAGGCTGATGACTTTGCTTGACTAGCTGAGAGGAGGTGCATGGCCGCCGTCAGCTCGTACCGTGAGGCGTCCTGTTAAGTCAGGCAACGAGCGAGACCCACGCCCTTAGTTACCAGCGGATCCTTTTGGATGCCGGGCACACTAAGGGGACCGCCTGTGATAAACAGGAGGAAGGAGTGGACGACGGTAGGTCCGTATGCCCCGAATCCTCTGGGCAACACGCGGGCTACAATGGCTAAGACAATGGGTTCCGACACCGAAAGGTGGAGGTAATCCTCTAAACTTGGTCGTAGTTCGGATTGAGGACTGTAACTCGTTCTCATGAAGCTGGAATGCGTAGTAATCGCGT
>JAFOBG010000057.1 GCA_017381935.1 Alistipes sp. | reverse complement strand
TGCCGAAAGTCTCAACACCTGCACGAGTGTTAAGATTAGCAAGATTTGCTGTGAAAGTTACTTCAACCTGACCCTTACCGAGCGAAGCTGAAATATCTTCCTTAGCACAAGATGCTGTAAACAATACAGCTACAGCCATCACTAAACGAAAAAGTTTTTTCATAGTGCTTGTTAAATAATTAGTTAATGATAGTTTGATTATAAAATGTTAATTATAAATGTTATATGTGCAAAATGGTTAGGGACATAGAATTTACTCTACAGCCTTTTATGGTATTTAAAATGATGTAACTTATTGATTAATAGGCAACAAATCCCCCCCCCGAATTGGAGTGAAGATACTGAAATATTATATGTAGATATATTTATCATGTGTGTTTTGCCTATTATCCACACAAAGATAGATAAAAAAAAACTTTTTCCAAAGGAATACTATATTTTTTTTTAATCAGCGTAATATGATTTATCTAATCCTAATGCGAAATCTTTACCTTTAAATATTACAACTATAGTTGTAATTGCAGCAATTACAGCATTAAGTGCAAAGCCGAAGTTTTCGCTGTGTGCATGTAATAGTTTGCGGGCTAAATCTATAATAAATGGACATAGAATTATAGCAGTATAGTTTGCAGCCATGACAATCGATAGCGCTTGTGTAGCCAGATGGGGAGGAGCAATGATTGCAGCCTTATCGTATATCAAAGGTTGCATTACTCCGTATCCCAATCCTGATAATATAACTCCGATAAATAACATTCCTGGGGTGTGAAATATTGCCATAAAGAGCAGTCCTATTGTGAGCAATAGTGAACATATAATATTAGTATATGAGCGAGTGATTTTAATAATTCTATTTAGAAATAATCCGGGTAGCATTATGGCTAAAAAGAACATTGATATACTCAGTCCTGCAAGTTTCTGATCTATTTTGTATTTTTCAAATAAAAATGCGGTATCAAAAGTAATCACAAGACTTGCATAGGTAATAACAAAGTAGAAGAGCGTCAACACGATAAGGTGTCGGCGGTTAATACTCTGTTGCCTATATTGGTCGCTCTGTTTTGGTTCTGGAGCAGGCCTCTCCTTTTGTAGGGCTAAGCATAGTAAAAGAGAGATTCCAGGGAGTAAATATACTAAAAACGAGAGGTGCCAATTTATATCGGCAACATATCCAGTCAAGGCTGTTGCGCCAACGAGTGTAAGATTGTTGACAGCTGAACTATAACCGAGTTGTCGCACTCGAACATCGCCTGTGAAATAGTCAACAACCACTCCCGTGGATAGCGGAATAATCATGCCTGCACCGATGCCTAAAATAGAGCTGATAATAATTAATGCACTCATGCTTTTAGCAATCAAGCACGCAATGCCACAGAGCGTAAAAATTGCAAGTCCAGCATAAAGAATAGGCAGTTTGTCTCGCCCTGTCGAAAGTCGTCCTGCAACGAGAACAAATGGTATTATGAGCAGACTTGGTAGGGATGTAAGCATCTGAATTTCAAGGTCTGATGCCTTTGGGAAAATGTTGTTCATATCTCCAAGAATAGGCGATACAGCAAGTCCAGGGAGTGATGTTACGGCCGAGATAGACCAGATAGCAATAAGTGTAATAAGGGATATGTTTCCCTTGCCTGTATTTATTTTCATATTGATAGTTTTTGACCAATATAGATACAAAAAGGGTGCCCCTTCGAGGACACCCTTTAGTTAGTATGATCAAAAACTACTCGTTTGCTATTTTTTTCAGAGCTTTGGCAAGCTGGTCGGGACAAGAGGTTCCTCGACCTGCGCAATCAATACCCTCCAAACGAGATATAGCCTCCTCTATCTTCATGCCGGCAACAAGAGCCGCAATACCTTGTGTATTACCACTACATCCGCCCACAAACTGTACACGGGTGATAGTATCACCGTCAACCTCTGTTAGAATTGCCTGTGAACAAGTGCCGATAGGGTAGTATATATTGCTTTTGATAGCCATTATTTCTGAGCTGCCTGAGCAGAGGGATCAGCAACAACCATATTTTTCTCAATACGAAGGGTAACATTGCTGTCAACCTCAATAAGAAGAGTATTCTCTTTAACCTCCTTTACTGTTCCATGGATACCACCTGCTGTGATAATCTTATCGCCCTTCTTAAGGTTTGCAATAAATTCCTGCATTTGCTTACGACGCTTTGACTCTGGACGCCACATAAAGAGCCACATAATAAGAATCATTGCACCAATCATAACCCAGAAAGTCCAGCCTGCACCTTGTGGTTGCTGTGCAGCTGCCTGTAACATTGTAATCATAGTCTATTTTCGTTTTAAAAATTAAAAATCTTTGTAAAAGTAATAAAAAATTAGCTATCCGCCAAATTAAATGCCAATTAGAGCAGACCTTTGCCCATTTTGACTATTGAGCCATCTTCAAGTCCCTTCGTAATTACTTTGTCCAAAACTCCGTTGATAAATAGACTGCTGGCAGGGGTTGAATAGTATTTAGCAATGTCTATATATTCATTGAGCGTAACCTTAACAGGGATTGAAGAGAAGGTCTTAGCCTCTGAAATGGCAACACCAAGGATAACGATATCCATAAGTGCAAGGCGCTCAATGTCCCAATTATTTGTATAGTTGTCAATAAGTGTGCGGTTGTCTGCAAAATGTACAATAGAGTCGTGTAAAAGTTTCTTAGCAAAGTCAAGGTCCTCATCGCTTTTGAATTTAGGCATCAACTTAATCTGCTCATGGCTTTCACGCATAGATGATACCGTACGTGCTACCATAGTGAGGATATAGCCCAAATCATCTGACCAAAGAATAGACTGCTCCTCAAGAACGCTTTCAAGTAGTTCGTTCTCCTCAAGGATGTTGAGATAGATATTGGCTGCTAACTCTGCATCTTCTCTAAATGATTTGGAGGTATTGGCCATGTAGCTCTTATAAAAATCCTGCTCAAGCAGAGATTGATATAGATTTTTGATAAGGTCTGTATGCTCTCTCCAGCGAAGACCATGAGTAGTGCAATAGTTGTTTATTGCTTCGCAACTCTCTATGCGTGCAATAGCTTTATTCTCAACGAATTTGCGATTTGGATTTAGGTCCTCATAAGTAGGCAGCATTTTATTGCGGGCTATCTCTTGGCGCTCTTCTGCATATCTTACCAACTCTGGTAGCAGAGAGAGAAGGTGGAAATAGAGGTCGTACGCTTTATCTATCGACGCAATGAGATTTTTTTCTGTTGTAGGTATGTTGTCAGACTCTGTTTGTAGATGTGCATACACAGACTTCACAACTTTTACTCGCAATAATCTTCTACTTAACATAAGAACGATATTCTAAGAATTTTGTTTCAAATTTGGCACAAAGGTAACAAATTCTTGCGGAACGACAATATATTTTCACTTGAATGCAGGCCAATCTGCAATATTTTTCTGATTTTTTACACTATTTGCTACCTGAGAAGAGAGCGCAGGGAAGAATTTGATACCACTCCGAGCCTCTACTTCAGCGATTGAAACTACAGCTTGAGCCGGCTCTATATTTCCCTCAGAGGAGTTCTTATATAGAAAGCCGATAGCAATAATATCATCTGGATTGGTAATTTGAGCGATACTCTTACCTGTATTACCACTTCGTGTCCGGAGTAGTAGTTTGTAACAGTGCGAAGGACGTGTTATTGCACGACCTCGGCTGACAAACATAGTAGAGTTCTCAAATAGTGTTCCTACAACAACATATAATGTATCAGCGCATATTGATGCTCGTGTATTATTCTCTACTTCTGCCCAATTTTGCTGATTTAGACGAGCGTTTTGCGGAAATATATTAGTTGCGTAGAATGTCTGAGCATTTGCTTGCCATGTGCTATATCGGGAGGCTGATGGAAGCATGTGGCCTCTGTCTAATTGACGATTCTCTCCATCGTTAAAGCCTCCGTTTATAACGTTTGGTTGTAGATGTTGCGGGATTATTGGCTCGGTATAGTCATATCTGATAATGTCATAACCTCCTGGTCCATACTCTGTCACCGCATCATCAAAGGCCCATGCGTCAGTCCTCTCTATCTTCGGTGTCGTATATATCTTATGTAGAGGATAGGCAACCCATAGTGGTACCATTTTGCCTAAATGGTAACATACTGTGTAGTTGCGAACATGCTCATTGTTGCTTAGAGTTGTAAAATAGCTCTTATATACAACACCTTGAGTAGCTGTTGTATCTGGTAGCTCAATCCAACTTGTATGGCTATTGTTATTTATTTGCTGACCATTGACGTTGTTTGCAAAATATAGTATATAACATGCCGCACTGCAAATAATAACGGCAATTATTAGTTTATATCTCTTCATGTATCTATTTATTTTTCTGATGCCTGTGGAACTTCTGTTACCAAAACCTCACCCTCAATATAAGCTTTTAATGCTCGGGCTATTCCGTGGCCGAACTTTCTCATTTTATCGGGATAGACAAGTTTGCCATTTGCATAAGCAAACGGAATTTCGAATGTACGGCAAATTTCGATATTCTTTATATTGTTATATACCCAACCGATAACATTTAGCCCGTCTGTATAGTTGCTACCCTTATTCCAACTGACGCCATACGGCATGTTGTCAGAGTTCTTATAGTTCAATTCTCCCTCCTGATATTTCTCTATAAGAGCAGAAAAATTATACTCGTTAACGCCGTTAAACTCCTTATATGGAGTATAGATGTAGTTGTCGTTATATTTGTAGAGTTTGGGATTGTGGAAGTCCATAAAGATATGAGGTTCCGTTTCGGCTATAAGACTAGCAAAAGCGGCAGTCTCAGGATAGATAAAATCGGTGTAATCTCGGTTGTGATCGTGTGGAAGGCGCCATTTCCCTTGATCACCCTCAACCGCACCATCCATATCTACGAAAGGCACTACTGTCAGTTCGACATTATCTCTTAGCCACTCTCCTAACTTGCTATCCTCTAAGAATGACGCTACAAAGCCTTCAAGAACATAAGTTGCAGGAGCCTCTGAACAGTGATGACGAGCACTTACTACAACAGACTTCTTAGGAAGTGAATTTTTTGTAGTCATTCTGAAAAATGGCACATCTCTGCCTTTGCGACTTTTACAAAGCACTCCTGTCTCAAACTCTCCCTTGTGATTTGGATTCTTTAAAAAAGCCTCCCACATTTTAGGAGTGTAAGGGTGGCACTCATAAAACCAAACCTCCTTAGCATTGTTTGGAAATGTGTATGTAAATGAGTGCGGAGTAGAACCTTCCTCTGCCAGATATTCATAACTCTTACCCTTGTCAAGCGATACGAGTGGGCCACGCTCACAAATAGCAAAACTCTTTGTAAATACAAAGGTTAGTTTCTTACCTTGCGCACCACGAATACGAAATGCCCAATAAAACCATGCTTTTTTGGAACCACGCAACTGTTGATGTATATAGACTGTATCGTTAATAATGCGTTCAAATACAATATTACCCGCTGGGAGCTGGTCATCTACAACCACTGTTTTAGAGGTGCAATAGGTTGAACAAAAAATTATAGAGATAAGCGCAATGATTAAATAAATCTTTCTCATCTGGATGGTAGTTAAGGTTAAAAATATATTACAAATATAGTGAAAATATGATAAAATTAGTACCTTTGTCTAAAATTTGATATTATGGTAATTCCAAAGATTGTTTTACGTCGTGGAAAAGAGGAGTCGTTGTCTCGTCGCCATCCATGGATTTTTTCAGGTGCAATATATAGTGTAGAGAGCCAAGATGAGTTAGTTGAGGGGCAGATTGTTGACCTTTATTCAGCAAATGGAATATTTCTTGCTCGTGGACACTATCAGATAGGCTCTATTACTGTGCGTGTGCTTACATTTGAGGAGGAGCAGATTAATTGTGATTGGTGGAAAGAGAAGATTGAAAGTGCATATAATGTACGTCAAACTCTCGGACTTACTGATAATGCAGATACAACATGTTATCGTCTTATTCATGGCGAAGGAGATAACCTCCCGGGACTTGTGGTTGATATTTATGATACTACAGCAGTTGTTCAGTGCCACTCTGTAGGGATGTACCGTTCCCGTAAAGAGATTGCAGATGCAATTGTTGCCGTTTTCGGAGATAAAATCAAGGCTATATATGACAAAAGTGCACAAACTGTTCCATATAAGGCAAATCTAAATCCTGTTGACGGATATCTATATGGTTCAGCAGAGAAGGATAATGTTGTACTTGAGAATGGCAATAAGTTCCTTGTGAATTGGGAAGAGGGGCAAAAGACGGGATTTTTTATTGACCAGAGATTTAATCGTGAGTTGGTTAAAAAATATGCGGCAGGTAGAACAGTCCTTAATACATTTTGCTATACCGGAGGCTTTTCGGTCTATGCTCTTGCAGGTGGTGCAAAAGAGGTCTGCTCAATAGATGCCTCAGAGAAGGCTGTACGTCTTGCAGATGCCAATATAGCACTTAACTTCGGCGAGAATGCTCCACATCACTCTATTGCTTGTGATGCGGTAGAGTATCTGAAGAATATCGGAGATAAGTACGATATGATTATCCTTGACCCGCCGGCATTTGCAAAGCATCATAAAGTTCTTGGAAATGCTATGCAGGGTTATAAGCGCCTTAATGCCAGAGCTTTGTCGCAGATAAAGAGCGGTGGAATACTCTTTACCTTCTCCTGTTCTCAGGCCGTCTCCAAAGAGCTGTTCCGTACAACCGTCTTTACGGCAGCTGCCATTGCAGGTCGTAAGGTACGTATCCTTCATCAACTCACACAGCCAACCGACCATCCTATAAATATCTATCATCCTGAGGGTGAGTATTTGAAGGGGTTGGTACTCTATGTAGAGTAACTACTACCTCATTCTGCCGACAGTTGAGTGTATATAGGAAATTTTCGATAACTATGTAAAAAGCGTGTTCCGCAGAAATTGGTCTTTTAGTTTTTAACTGATTGATTTTCAGAGTTAGTTTTTACGAAAACAAGCGAAATCCTACATAGAAGACTACATAGAGGTCGTAATTAAGCCAAAAAACTGCAAATGCAAAGGCATATAAAACTTTTGAAAGTAAGGCACTGAAATCAAGCATCTTTAGAAGATGTGTTGTGAATAAACTAAGGTGGCGTATGAGCGAACTACAAGGTTCACTACATACGCCACTATTGTGTTAATATTCGGGGGTACAAAAAGTGCCCGCTACAATATGTATTTTATCGAAGGCTTACTTTCTCGGAGTGTAAGCTTCCTCTTTATAATATGCCTATGCTGGGCGTAGTATATGAAGAAGGATACCGAAAATCTCGATATCCTTCTTTTACTTTAATCTCAGCCGCTTCATAGTGTGGTACTTTTCAGTACCCTAATGTAGTCGACCTCTTTATTACACGGATTAGTAATGCTTTACTGTTTTACCGGGCGCACTGGGAAACCAGCATATCTAGTTATCGGACCCAATGTACAACTGGTATAAGGATATCTACTTCTGAAAACATATGCACATGCCGGGAATGGCAAATATTGTGTTGATGACCAGAATAATCCCGAATAAAATTCAGCATAAGTAGTCTCATCATCTAGCTGTTTGGAAGGTGTCAACGGGAAGAATAACTTCTTATCGGTATATCCTGCTTTAGTGGAAGTAAATAAAAAGCCATCGCAATTGTTGTACGTAACCTTTTCAATTGTGCAATTATCTACTAATTCTTGGCACTCGGCTTGTGTAGGCATTCTCCATGAGCCTCCCCACTCAGTACGGGCAGCATCATCTTCCAAGTCAAGCACGGTAAGCCCATCATTAACCCAATAATAGTTGTCGTAGTAGCCATCCCACCATATATAGTCTGAATTAGAATACGATGAACCATATTTTTTAATTGATGTCGTACTCCACCAACCGTCTCCGTCTTCACCATATTCATAAGTCCACCAAGCGTAATTAGAAGTATAATACTCAGCTTTTGGCGTAACCTCTCCCCACGCATAAAGGTTTCCTAGTTCTTCTGGCGAATCAGCTCCTACATTGGTTGCAGCCCATTTAACAGACAACCCCATATCTACCGCTTCGTAAAAATCGTAGCCGACAATATAAGAAGCATACTCACTCCAATTACTTGCACTCCTATATGCCTCTACTGACATATTAGGCACATAGATCTTAGGACCTGGAGCGTTGAAGGAGAACATCACCGAACTTCCTGTTGGTGGAGTTGTCGGTTTACAATACACACTCGTAAGGCTCTTACAACCATAGAATGCAGCATGTCCAATCGAAGTAACACTATCGGGAATGGTTACGCTCAAAAGACTCAAACAGTTATAGAATGTACAATTAGCAATCGAAGTAACACAATCAGGAATGGTTATGCTCGAAAGGCTCGAACACTCAAAGAATGCATAGCCCCCGATCTCAGTAACGCTATTGGGAATGGTTATGCTCGAAAGGCTCGAACAACGACCGAATGCTGTATCACCAATCGAAATAACACTATCGGGAATGGTTACGCTCGAAAGGTTTGAACATAGATCGAATGCCTCATCTCCAATATCCGTAACACTATCGGGAATGGTTACGCTCGAAAGGTTTGAACAATCCCTGAATGCTGTATCACCAATCTCAGTAACACTGTCGGGAATGGTATATGCTGTAAGTCCTGCAGGTGCGAAAGAATAGAGAACACCATTCACAATAAGACACCTGCCATCTTCGGAGGCATATTTACCCTTAAACTCTGCAAGGCTCGAGCAACGATTGAATGCATACACTCCAATCGAATTAGCACTATTACCAATGGTTGCGCTCGAAAGGTTCGAACAATATTGGAATGCATAATCACCAATTTCAGTAACACTATCGGGAATGGTTACGCTCAAAAGGTTTGAACAATCATTGAATGCCGCATAGCCAATCGAAGTAACACTATCGCCAATGGTTACGCTCGAAAGGCTCGAACAATATGCGAATGCATGACCTTTTATTTCAGTAACACTATTGGGAATGGTTACGCTCGAAAGGCTCGAACACTCAAAGAATGCATACATTCCAATCGAATTAACACTATTGCCAATAGTTACGCTCGAAAGGTTCGAACAATATTGGAATGCATAATCTCCAATCTCAGTAACACTATCGGGAATGGTTACACTCGCAAGACTCGAACAATCTTTGAATACAGAATTTCCAATTTCGGTTACTTCGCCTGAAAAAGTGATAACCCAGCATTCCTTCGAGGCATCGTAGCTATTCGACACAATAGTCGCACCACCAAATCTAATATAGTTTGGTAGTGATTTTTGTGTTGTACTGCCATTAGTATACCAAATCTCATTGTTTGCAGGCTTTGGCGCAACCTCGGGATCCTCTCCCTCACCCTCGAATGTAGGCTCGAAGCCCGACATAGACTTAACCTCGTTACGAACAACGGTCTGCTTCTTGGTGGTCGACTTGGTAAATGTATTGCCGTTGATATCGGTGATGGTAAATGTGAAACCACCCTCAAATGTGATAGGAGGTACTACAAACCAGAACGATGTGGGATTAGCCGAATCCGAGCTAATGGTTACACCCGCCTCGCCACAATCAAGAGTGATTGTTGTTGTGCCACTCTCCAACATAGTAACAACGGGCAAGTAGCCATACTTAGCCTCCGCAGTCGCTGCACCTGCAATAACCTCTTCGTTATTACCCTTAAACTCGATACTCTTAATTGTGGTATCCTCGCCATAGAGCTTTACGATAATATAACCGCCAAGATTACGGAAGGGCAAGAATTTGCTCGATGTATTCTCCGAAGCAGCTACCATAGTGTTAGCTCCACGACCAAATGAGTTCTCAGCATAGTGCTGAACAGCAGGCATTGTAAGCTGAATAATCTCATCGTTGCTCAACTTTGTAGTAGCATCATATGGATAAACTGCATAGTTGGTAGAAACCACATTGCCAGTTACATATTCATCTGATTCGATTAGAGCAAAACCGCCAGAGTTATCGCCAGTAGCACCAGTAAATTTAAACTGCTCGTTAAGCGTTGTGCGGAAGAGTGAGATACGGTCATCCTCGTGCCACAAAAGTTTTACATCCTCATCGACATAGGTGCGCAACTCCTCGCCAAATTCCTCAAACGAGGCGTAATAGATATCACTCTTATCGGTCTGATACGACACCGTGATGTTATCCATTGAACAGCCAATAAAAGCGATGGCTGCAACGATAATTGCAAATAGTCTTCTCATTGTTTGTGTCTGCTTCTGATTACCAATCTTCGTCTGTGTCGGGCAATGTGGGATTCTCACCCGGATTTGTGGGATTAGGGTCTACTCCGCCAAGACTTCCGCTGAAACCTCGCTCGACAACAAAGTCCATAACCTCTACCTCTGGAGTGAGGTAGTCATTCTTTGTAAGTTTTGTCATAATTGTTTATGTTTTGAGTTAATTAGAAATTCTCACTCAAAACCATACGCTCCTCTATGGTGGGTTATTAAAAATAAGAAAGTGTGGAGCTGACTTCCGTTTATCTGACACGAGGCTCTGACAAAACCTAAGACGAATAAACGATTACAAGACCCCACACTTGAATAGTATGGGGTAGGTACGCCGAATGCGTACAGCCACATAGCTATACAAGAAATGAGTGTTGTCGTATCCTCGTCTTTGGTTGAAACTGTCAGATTTCGTGTCAAGGATAAAAGCGAAAACACTTTCATCAAATATGTAATGCCGAGGGCATAATACCCACGACACCACAAAATTAGTAAAAGTTCCGCAAATGACAACACTCTTTTGGGGTCTTGTTCGAATAAAATAGAAAAATCACCCCTTGCAGATACGAGAGGTGAATAAATATAATGATGTTGTAAATAAAAAATCGGCGGTAAATGATGTTTCACCGCCGAAAAATGGCAGCCCGAATAGAGCACGCTTTTATGTTAATTACATCATCTCTTCGTATGCGTAGTCTATTGCACGGTTGAGAATTTCAACAAGAGGATATGTGGATTTTAAGTCTTGCAGAACTCTCTCGAGCAGAGTGTTACTATCTGTAAGCAGTGCTACATCTAAAGGCTTTTCGATGCCGAAATCTTTTAGTCGCAGCAGAGCGTCGTGCTTGTGGCCTAAAGGAAAATCTTTAGGTGTACGCTTAAGAGTGTTGGTTGTAACAAGGGTGAAGTTATTTGAAGCCTCTATAGCAGCCAACATGGCATCACCATTATCCAAAATCTCCTCTCTGATACTCTTTAGTACAATTGGCTCTGGACAATGTGAACCTGCATAAAGGAAACAGCCCGATGACTCAAAGTGTATGTAGTATCCTGCATATCCGGCCTTTTTGCCGTGTGGCGCTACAAATACACCCGACCATGTCTTGTATGGACTTTTATCGTGGCTAAAGCGTATGTCTCGATATATGCGATATGTACAATCGGCTACGGTGAGTCCTGCAACTGAAGGGTCGAATGCAGCGATGCCGTTTATCAGCTTCGCTGCAAATTCCTTCAGTTTCCTGTCGAATGCTTTGTACTGCTCTTTGTGAGCAGCAAACCACTCACGGTTATTGTTCTTCTCTACAGCAGAGAGGAAGTTTACAACCTCTACCATGCAAATAGCGGATATTGCTCCATCATAGCATTAACCTCAGAACGAACAGCTGCAATATTAGCCTCATTCTCAGGGTCTGAAAGCACTCGGTCAATAAGAGATACAATAACCTCTATCTTGTCCTCCTTCACACCACGAGTTGTGATAGCAGGTGTTCCAAAGCGCAGACCTGAGGTCTGGAATGCAGAACGAGAGTCAAATGGAACCATATTTTTATTAGTAGTAATGTCTGCAGCTACAAGGGCTTTCTCAGCAACTTTACCTGTAAGCTCAGGGAACTTTGTGCGCAAGTCAACAAGAATAAGGTGGTTGTCTGTACCGCCAGAGATGATGTTGTAACCACGAGCGACAAAGGCCTTAGCAAGAGCCTTGGCGTTCTTTACTACCTGAGTCTGATACTCTACAAATGATGGGTCAAGCGCCTCTCCGAAGGCAACTGCCTTTGCTGCGATAACATGCTCCAGTGGACCTCCCTGAATACCTGGGAATACAGCAGAGTTAAGAATTTGAGACATCTTCTTCACTACGCCTTTTGGAGTAGTAAGTCCCCATGGGTTATCAAAATCTTTGCCCATTAAAATAATGCCGCCACGAGGGCCACGCAGGGTCTTGTGGGTTGTAGATGTAACGATGTGAGCATACTTTACAGGGTTCTCAAGTAAGCCTGCTGCAATAAGACCAGCTGTGTGAGCCATGTCAATCATTAACAGAGCGCCAACCTTGTCAGCAATCTCTCTCATGCGTGCATAATCCCACTCACGAGAGTATGCAGAGGCTCCACCAACGATAAGCTTTGGTTTACACACAAGAGCTTTAGCCTCCATCTCATCATAATCAACTCTTCCATCAGACTCCTTTACAGAGTAGCTTACAGCGTTGAAATACATACCAGACATATTTACAGCAGAACCGTGAGAAAGGTGTCCTCCGTGAGAAAGATTAAGGCCGAGGAAAGTGTCTCCTGGTTTGAGTACAGCGAAGAATACAGCCATATTAGCCTGAGCTCCTGAGTGTGGCTGTACATTGGCATACTCAGCACCATAGAGACGGCAGATACGCTCAATTGCAAGGCTTTCAACTTTGTCCACAACCTCGCAACCTCCATAATATCGTGCATTAGGGTAACCTTCTGCATATTTGTTTGTAAGTACTGACCCCATCGCAGCCATAACGCTGTCGCTGACAAAATTTTCTGATGCAATAAGCTCAATACCGCGCATTTGACGACTGCGCTCCTGACCGATAAGGTCAAAAATCTGTGAATCTTTCATGGCGAAAATTATTTTATAGTTTTACTTAATTTCTGTTAGTATCTCTTGGCTTAGTAGTTGGCCTGATTTGTCGTATGTCTCTTGTTTTACTATACCTACTTTATCAGCTATCCATGTTGTGTATAGTATGCTCTTTTTTATGATAAACATGGAGATATTAAACTGCTCTGTAACTTTCCAGCAGTCGAATGTCCCAGCTCCGGTTACAACTATCTCTTTGCCTAAAACTTGACGTTTTGAGTAGTTAAAATTAATAGCAATTTGTCTATCTTTGTGTTTTAAAGCAATCTGGTACTCACATTTTGGTAGAGGACCGACTTGTGGTGAGCGAGGTATGGCGGGCAGCTCTCCTGAGTAGGCAATCTGAATATCATTCTCTTCTAACATTGCTTGAATCGAGTCAATGCTACTCATGCTACTCTTTACGTCAATAAAATATAGATGGTCAGCATCTGAAAAGACCTCTCGATTGATAGTGTTGTTAATATTACCATCTTTATCCTTTAGGCCAATAGGATTGCCTTTATCGTCAGTTGCTGTAGTAGTTAGGGTATAAACGTTTTTATCTCCATCCTGTACAACCTTATTCACTACGCTTCTATTTATTCCGCCGAGTACCTCTTTATTATTGTACGTCTTATATACAAAGTGGCTACCTTCTCTCCAATCAATATTTAGGGTTTGCGCTGAAGTGTACCCGTAAATAGATAGAAGTAAGATAGTTGCAATTACTTTGAGCACTTTCATATACATTTAAAGAGTTATTCAACTCCCAAAGATAGGCATATTTCCAAATAAAATTCCTATCTTTGAGCATATTTTATTAACAAATTCTTGATTATGAAACTTCTCGAAGGTAAAGTTGCCCTTATTACAGGTGCAGGTAGAGGTATAGGCAAGGCTGTTGCAATGAGATTTGCAGAGCAGGGCGCAGATATTGCATTTACAGATTTGGAGTTGAATGATGTAGTTTTGGCAACTGCCACTCAGTTAGAACAGTTTGGAACTCGTGTTAAGGTTTACGCATCAGATGCCTCAGACTTTGAGCAGAGCCATGCCGTGGTGGAGCAGATTATAGCAGATTTTGGTCGTATAGATATTTTGGTAAATAATGCAGGCATTACAAAAGATGGACTTATGTTGCGTATGACTGAGGCTCAGTGGGATGATGTAATTAATGTCAACCTTAAATCAGCGTTTAATTTTGTACATGCAGTAACTCCTATTATGTCTCGTCAGCGTGGTGGCTCGATTATCAATATGTCTTCTGTTGTTGGTGTAAGTGGAAATGCCGGTCAATGTAACTACTCAGCATCTAAGGCGGGTATGATTGGTCTTACAAAGTCTATAGCCAAAGAGATGGGTTCTCGTGGTATTCGTGCAAATTGCATCGCTCCAGGTTTTATTATTACCGAGATGACAGGAAAACTTCCGGAAGAGGTGCGAGAACAGTGGGCTAAGGCTATACCACTTCGTCGTGGGGGTACACCTGAGGATGTGGCAAATGTGGCTCTTTTCTTGGCGTCGGATTTGTCAGGCTATGTTTCAGGCCAAGTTATACACTGCTGCGGAGGTATGAATATGTAGTTGGAAACAACTCAGTAAAGGATTTTATAAGTGTAGCAACTCAAGATGGGTAGTATTATGGTACTATTGTTGAGTTGCTACACTTACGTATGAGAAAAATCCTTTTATTAGTACTGTTATTATCTCCTTTTAGGCTCTTCTCGCAGAGTTTTTATGAATATACTCCCGATGCTCGTATTACTGCCATGGGAGGCGCTGCAGTGGCTACTCATGCAGACGCATTTGCAACATTTGGCAATGCTGCATCGGTGTTGATGGATAGTAGAATAACCCAGTTCGCTTTCTCGTATGTTAATTTTGCAGAGGAGATATATCGCAAATATAGTATTCTGTCATTGGGCGGCTATGTGCGATTTTTACAAAAGCATGCCTTGATACTTGGCGCTAGGTTTACTATAGAGCCTCATACTACTTATAGTTATAAGCGTTCCGGGATACAGCATTTTGAGCTATCTTATGGAAATAGACTCTCTCAGCAGCTATCTATTGCCACAACTGTCCGCTATAGTCGTTCATATAGGCATTTTGCAGGTCGCAATAATATAAATGGATATGGGGCAGATGTATCACTCTTTTTATCTCTGCCCGTCAATATTTTAGAGAACGCTATGGTGAATATTGGTGGAAAACTCTCTTTTGATAAACCGTCATATCTATATTATGGCTACTATAATTTTTCATCAGCCGTTGGGATGTCGCTCTCAATGCCAATCACAGATGAACATATTGTAGATATTGCAACAGAGGTTAAATATGGAGCCCTAAAAAATGAAGATATAGTTGCATGTAAGCTGGGTGTAGAGTATTCTCTTATGCAACTATTGTTTTTCAGAATTGGTAGTAGTGCTTTAAGAGTGGTTAATTTACAAACAATACCATATATGTCTATTGGTACAGGCTTTCGCTTTTTTCATCTCCAATTCGATATATCCTATCTGGTGGGGAGAAAAGAGAGCCCTTTTCATAAGGCGGTGCAAGTAAATTTTGGAGTAGAATTTTGATAAACAGAGCGACTGTTGAGTCGCTCTGTTTAGTCTAACCGAATATGCCTTTGAATAGCATAGATACTATAGCTACAATCATAAAAACAATAGTTAAAGCCCATTTTATTACAAGGCAAACAATAGGAAGAACACCAACTATTGCTGCAGCTATAACCACTGTCAGATAGAATAATGACTCTTTTATCCCAATCACAAAACCTTTAAATACTCTTTTAAGTGGAGAGACTATTTTGTAAGACGACTCATTAAGCTCTACTTTTTTGTACTTCATAGCAACTAATGCTATTATGACAAACGAGAATAGTGTCATAGCTCCAGGTGTGATATCCAGTTTATCCATTAGGAAGTGGCTCCATGGAGCAAAAGCATCCAATTGAGTAAATAGGGTATAGATAAATGGTGCTACAAGTGTAGCGCAAATCATCATTGCTAGATTGACACCAAATCTTGTCGCCATTGCCATACGCTCCTCAAGTTGTTCCATCATTTCAGCCTCAGCAGAGCCGGCTTGAGGGTATTTATTGACCTTCTGTAATAACTCCCATGCCTTTCCGTATTTATGTCTCTTGCAAAGGTCGTTTACTTGCTCTTTTAGGTCGTTTACTCGCTGCGATATAGGAGAGTCCACTGTAAATAGTCTCCACTCCGAGCCTATAAGCATACAGACAAATTGAGATTTATCTACCTGATAGATAACCGTTTTTGCCTCACACTCACTCACTTCAATATTATGGAAACATATTGCGGTATGTCTCGTATGTTCTACTGTATTTGGAAATTTGGCAAGCATACTGCCCACAATTGGGCGTGAAGATAGCTCTGCATGGTTGAAATCCTCGTTGTTTATCCTAATATTCTCTACCACCTGCCAAGTGATAGTGCCATTTAGCAGCTCTCTCATCTTAAGAGCATCCTCTTGCGCAATCATAGAAGGGAATACATAGTCTGTATGACGTTTAACATACTGGTTATGCGTAATTCTCCAGTAGTTTATCATCTTCTTCTCGCCATTACATTTTCCGCAAGTAACATAACCCTTTGCATTACAATCTGAGCAAGATTCCTCTTTGTATGAAATATCTTCACGCTGTCCAGATCCATGGCAATATACGCAATAATCCCTCTCTGTATATGGTTTTTCAACCTCACGGAAGGTGCGTATTTTCCTCACATAGTCATAGTAATACTCTGTCTCCCTCTTTGTAACTATCTTTTCATTATAGCCACGACCACCACAATCTTTGCACGGCACGGTCTTTACAATTTTGCGAGAGGTCCTACCATTTCCGCCACATCGATTACACCTTACTGAACCAGAACCTGCACACTCAGGACAGTTGGTAATATACTCTGTGCCAGGCACATAGTACGACTTCTTTAGAACAGTAAACTCTGTGGGATAGGAAAGTAGTTTCCAACGATTTATCTGACTCTCAGAGGTAATAGTTCTGGGAGGACACTCTTTATTGGCACGCTTGTATGTATTCTCAAGTTCTCTATTGTCATACTGACTTCGAATCAGTCCACGATATATAGGAGAGTCATATACCTCAATAATTTTAAGTACATCTCCTAAATTCTTACTCTCATAACCCTCTATAGAGGCCGCCCATTGGTTGAATAACTTTCGAAAGCGACTCTCTTCTGCCTTAGAAAAGTTTATCTTCTGTGCATTTATATACTGTGCCATAGTTTATCCTTTCGTAAAATTATTTGTTAAACACAGTTGCTTTGTTCTCAAAACTAAGAGGGCGCATGGCACTCAAACCAAAACGTATAGATATTATAAGCGCTACAATAATTAATACTACCAATAGTACGGGTAGATAGATTGCCAACTTGTACTGTTCGCCTATTTGGTCTTCATACTCATCAAGAGCATCTATGTAGTATCCAAGAGCTGTAAAGCCCTTGAACTCTTTTTTTGTTTTGCCCTCAGTTTTCTCTTTTTGGTATAGTTTTTCTGCATACGGCCGTGCCTTCTCTACTGCTAATTTCATACTAGAGAAAGAGTAAGCAGAGTAGGCAGAAGAGAGCGTCTGTTTAAACCCTATAGCGTGTCCGGCCTTGATTTGCTCTTGTTTGTTCTGGTAGGCATGATAGGATAGATATAGTGCTCCGAGCAGAAGAACAATTCCAATAATACAGCATAGTAATTTCTTAAAACTCATAACTCTTCTATTTTATCGGTATAATAGGTCTTTTTTGTATATTATGCTACTAAGATATGAAAAATATACAATAAAATCAATAGTACCCCTGAGAGGATACGGAAAATACACAAGAATATATGGTGTTTTTATAATAGAAAAAAGGAGGAACAAGGAAATTTCCCTCGCTCCTCCTGCTGATAATCAGCTGTTTGCGCCGATAAACTTGTCTAATACTCCTCCTCATCGAAAAAGAAATCCTCTTTTGAAGGGTAGTCAGGCCAAATCTCCTCGATGCTCTCGTAGATATCGCCATCGTCCTCGATTGCCTCAAGGTTCTCAAGTACCTCAAGTGGCGCACCAGAACGGTTTGCGTAATCAATAAGCTCCTCTTTGGTTGCTGGCCATGGTGCATCTTCCAATTTTGATGCAAGCTCAAGTGTCCAATACATAACTATCTAATTTTAAGGTTTATGCTAAACAATAAACGAGTAGTTGTTACTCTTAGTATTTGAGTGCAAAAATATAAAAAAAATATTACTTCCAATATATTTCTCGGATATTTATACTCTTGAGCACAAAAATATCAAAAAAAGGTCGCTCCCAATAGAAGCGACCCCTTTTATTTAATAGGATTTTATTACTTAAATACATTGAAACTCTCAGCACCTGTAAGTGTGCAGTTTCCTGTAGGAGCAACAGGCTCGTTTTTACCATCGTAGTCTCCATTGCAGATAACAATCTGCCAATCGTGGTCCTCGTTAGTCTCAATAAGATTATTAGTGCCACTAAGAGTACAAGTGTAAGAAGATGCAGTCATGTTACGAATAAGTACAGGAACAAATGCCTTTACAGTACAGTTCTCTACGGAGAGCTTATAATTCTCTACCTCGCCCTTATGACGAATACCGTAACCGCCCTTAATAACTGACTCAATGCTAGAGTTTTTAACAATAGCATTCATAGTATTGTTCAAAGAAATAGCGTTCTTACCGTTAACAACTGTAGCACCATCAACTGTAATCGTTGTTCCACAGCTCTCTGCCTGAAGTAATGAGTGGAGATTAGTTGCTGTACACTTCTCAAGAGTGATGTCGTATGCCTGCTGGAATTTAACACCTACAGCAGTGTGAACAGCCTCGCTACCCTCAACAGCTGTGAATGTACAATCCTTAATAGTTACGTTGTTAGCATAGCGCCACATACTACCATTTGAAGAGTCTGCAGACCAGATGAATTCACGGCTTTTAGTTGAAGTCTCAAAGTTGATATTTTTGATAAGCAAAGTCTCATCACCCTCATCCGAGTTACCCTGGATCTTAATCTGACCATCATACTTTTTGCCATTACCGTCAATTACAAAGTCGATGCCTTTGTGATCTCTCTCAGTAACTTTAACATCACCATTAAGGTCATTTACAAATTTGATGTTTGTATCTTTGGTAGCCTTATCAAGTACAGTCTGGAGACCAGCTACTGTGTAAACCTCGTAAATACCATCTACAATTGAATACTCGTTATATACCTGAACGCCATCAACCCACTTCTCGAAGTTGTTAGTAAGAGTACCCTCAGTAGCACTGTAGATATTATCATTAGAGTTGATAACTTCATTCCAAAGACCATTATTGATGTCAGCAAAGCCGGTAGCAGTAGTATTTGTAATCTTCAAAGTACCATAGATACCCTTCTCAGTGTGCATCTGGATTGCTGATTTGTCATCCTTTTTAACTGAAGAGTTGAAAGTACAGTCGTTTACATCAACATTGTACTCGCCTGCTCCCTCGCTGTAGATAAGAACAGCCTTGCCAGCGCAGTTGAAAGTACAATCATTAATCTCTACATCACCCTTGCCATAAATTCGCAGACCATACTCATTTCCGGTCTGATTGAAAGTACAATCCTCGAAGTAAGCATTGCCATAGGTCCACAAAGAACCATTGATAACGCAACCAATATAGGTCTCAGTCTGTACATGGTGGAAACCTACATAAAGGGTATTGTCTTTATTAATAGTAAGGTTTTTAAATGTAACATTCTTTGCAGATGCTACTGACTGACCATAACCCTTTGAGATATTTACCTTAGTGTCAGCACCCTCACCAACGATAGTTACACCATCTGCAATAGTTTGAGGAAGTACGTAAGGCTCCTCCTGTGCAGGAAGTGTTACGGTTGCACCAGGAGTGTTCTGTATCATCTCCATTGGAGTTGTTGCAAGGCCCTCAAGGTCAATAACTATCTCTGCAAGACCCTTATTGTTCTCGATAGTTGGAAGAACTCCATTATCATTAGCAGCTTTACGACCAACAAAAGAGTTAACATTAAGCTCTTCAGCCTTAGTGTAGTTTTTGTAGTTGTGAGAGTTGTCCTGAATAAGGGTAACGTTCTTAATTTCGTTATTAGAAACAACAGCACCACCCTGTGCAATACCTACAATACCACCAAGGTCGCGGTATGCCTTTACAGTTACATCAGTTGCAGTACAACCCTCGATAGAGCCAAAGTACCAGAAACCAGCGATAGCACCAGCCTTGTCGCCATTGTCCCAATTACCGTTTGCCAACTGCTCAGCAGAGATTGTGATTTGAGAGTTTTTAACATGACAGTTGATAATGTTGTTAAGTGTAGCACCACTCTCAGCCCAACCTGCGATAGCACCAGCATAGTGATTAGATGTAATCTTAGCATTGCTAACAGTTACATTCTTAACAGTAGCACCTACAAGGCAACCAAACAGACCAGCGCACTTGCTATTGTTTACAACGAAGTTCATTACAGAATGGCCCTGACCATCAAAAGTGCCCTTGAAAGCGTTAGTGTAAGAACTGCCACCTACAGGATGACCGATAGGAAGCCACTCATTACCACCGAGCTCAATATCCTTGCTCAGTACAATAGTCTTACCAACAAGGTCAGCCTGAGTTGCGCGAGTAACACCGCTGACAGTCTGTGCGATCCATGCAAGCTCAGCACCGTTCTTTACTGTGTAAGTCTCCGTTGCAGGGTCATAAGCAGGCTCAGTAACAGTCTTACCATCCCAAATATCTACAACCTCATCAGGAGTACCAAATCCTGGCAAAATCTCAACCTTAATCTCAGTCTCCTTAGTAAGAAGCGCACCGAGGATGTTTGTACGGTAGTTCTGCTTAAGCGGAAT
>JAFOBG010000056.1 GCA_017381935.1 Alistipes sp. | reverse complement strand
TGAGGACCCTACTACAGACGATGGCGAGGTAGGAGGAACACTTATCGACCCTGAGGACTATGTTACAACGGTTGCTCTTAACTGCGGCGAGGAGGGCGTTGCTTTGAATAGTGATACAGTAACCGACTTCTACCTTATTCTGCCACCACAGACCTTTGAGAGTGGTATTACAGTAAAAGTTACCTGCGCAGACGGCACTGTAGTTGAAAAATCAACCACCTCGCCTCTTACAATCTCTCGTAACGCCATTCAGCCAATGACTGCCCTTACAATCAATGGCAAACCCACCGAGCCTGCTACTAACGAGATTTGGTACACAGCAACAGAGAAAGTTGTAAAAGACAATTGGACAGTTGACACTTTTGGTGCAAATATCACAGACCACACTTTTGACACAACCACAGGCAAGGGCGTGATTACTTTTGACGGGGAGGTAACTAAGATTGGAACGCAGGCTTTCTACGAGTGCCGTAGTTTGACAAGCATAACTATTCCTGATAGTGTAACTTCGATTGGAGAGCAGACTTTCTATTATTGCTCTGGTTTGACAAATATTGCTATTGGAAATGGTGTAACAGAGATTGGAAATGGTGCTTTCTGGGGTTGCGGATTGACAGATGTAATTATTCCAAACAGCGTAACTGAGATTGGAAATGTTGCATTCATATCTTGTGCAGGTTTGACAAGCATAACTATTCCTGATAGCGTAACTTCGATTGGAGATTATGCATTCCATCTTTGCTCTGGTTTGACAAGTGTTACTATTGGAAATGGTGTAACCGAGATTGGATATGGTGCTTTCTCTCATTGCTATGATTTGACAAATGTTACTATTCCTGATAGTGTAACAAAAATTGGAGAAGAAACCTTCGGAAGTTGTCCTATCACAGAATTTAATGGAAAATTTGCCACATCTGACAAAAAAGCAATTATTGTGGACAATACACTCGTCGCTTATGCTATTGGGTGTACAGATACAGAATACACAATCCCTGATGGAGTAACGAGGATTGGAAATTGTGCTTTCCTTAATTGCTCAGGTTTAACGAATATTACCATCCCTGATAATGTAACAGAGATTGGAGAAAATGCTTTCGGTTATTGCGATGGTTTGACAAGTGTAACTATTCCTGATGGAGTAACAGAGATTGGAGAAGGAACTTTCTGTTATTGCTCTGGTTTGACAAGTGTAACTATTCCTGATAGTGTAACTGAAATTGGAAGTTCTGCTTTCTCCGATTGCAATGGTTTGACAAGTGTATTTTGTAAACCCACAACTCCTCCTACATTGGGGCAATCTATACCATGGGATGCTTTCGACGACAACGCAACAAACCGCAAAATATATGTACCTGCAGAGTCGGTAGATGCTTACAAAGAGGCCGATGGTTGGAAAGAGTATGCTGACGCAATTGTTGCAGACCCTGCAACACTTCCCGCAACTAACGAGATTTGGTACACAGCAACAGAGAAAGTTGTAAAAGACAATTGGACAGTTGACACTTTTGGTGCAAATATCACAGACCACACTTTTGATACAACCACAGGCAAGGGTATAATCACTTTTGACGGCGAGGTAACGAAGATTGGAACTAATGCTTTCTATGAGTGCGATAGTTTGACAAGCGTTACTATTCCTGATAGTGTTACAGAGATTGGACATGATGCTTTCATTTCTTGCGATGGTTTGACGAACATAACTATTCCTGATAGCGTAACTTCGATTGGAGATTATGCATTCCATCTTTGCTCTGGTTTGACAAATATTGCTATTGGAAACGGTGTAACTTCGATTGGAGTTAGGGTTTTCTACCATTGCTCTGGTTTAACAAGCATTACTATTCCTGATAGCGTAACGAAGATTGGATATCAGGCTTTCGAATATTGCCCTGGTTTGACAAGCGTAACTATTGGAAATGGTGTAACAGAGATTGAATCTTATGCTTTCGGCAAATGTTATGATTTGACAAGCGTATTTTGTAAACCCACAACTCCTCCTACATTGGGGCAATCTATACCATGGGATGCTTTCGAAAACAACGCTTCAGATCATAAAATCTATGTCCCTACCGAGTCAGTAAATGCTTACAAGGTCGCCGATGGTTGGAAAGAGTATGCTGATGCGATAGAACCGTACAATTTCTAAGCATTACCAATATACAAAAACACAGCAAGGCGTAGAATTTACGCCTTGCTGTGTTTAGATGGGGCTATCGTTTGGGTTGAAGGACAATAAATGGAACAATCATCTCCTCCATAGATATTCCGCCATGTTGGAAGGTATCACGGTAATAGCGGATATGGCGATTAGCATCGTTATTATAGACCAAGAAATCATGGTTATATGCAAAGATATAGCTTGATGTAAGGTTAGACGATGGCAAACCTATCTGCTCAGGCTTAGTTATCTCATAGACCTCTTTATAGTTATATGCCAAATTTCGACCCGTCTTATATCTCAGATTTGCCGAGGTCTCTCTATCGCCCTGCACCCTGACAGGATTATCAACCCTCACCGTACCATGGTCCGAAGTGATAATGACCGTATGCCCACGCTCAGATAGCATTTTAAGCAGAGTATATAGCTCAGAGTGTTCAAACCAAGAGCGTGTAAGAGAACGGAATGATGCGTCATCCTCTGTAAGCTGACGAAGAATCTCTGTTTCTGTACGAGCATGGGAGAGGATATCGAGGAAATTATAGATAATAATCGAAAAATCGGCATCATAAACACGACGGATATTATCTATCAACTTACGGCCTGCCTCCGGTCTGACAAGTTTATCAAACGAAATGCGATAATCTTTACCCATCTGACTAAGCTGACGACGCAAAAAGTCCTCCTCGTACATATTCTTGCCACCCTCTTCGTTGTCATTAAGCCATTTATTTGGCATAAGTTTATCTATCGACACAGGCATAAGGCCGGCAAAGATAGAGTTACGGGCGTATTGGGTTGCCGTAGGCAAAATAGAGCAATAGAAATCATCCGTCTCAACATTATAGTAGCCATTGAGCATGTGGCTAATAGCTCGCCATTGGTCATAACGGAAGTTATCAATAAGCAACAATGTCGTCTTCGGGTTGGTATCTACAACAGGCAGTATATTAGAGCGCATAAGGGTATGCGACATGACAGGAGTCGATTCATCCCTCTCATTTATCCAACTCTTATATTGACGGCAAACAAAGCGACAGAATGACTGATTAACCTCATTTTTCTGATACTGCAGAACCTCCTTAATACTATCATCGGCAGAGGCAGAGAGTTCTATATCCCAAGAGACAAGTTTGCGATATATATTACACCATTGGCGGAAAGTAGTGGCATTATCTGCCATCTGAGAAATTCTGCCAAACTCGGCACGATAATCTGCCGTAGCCTGCTCTGTAACAAGCTGGCGAGAGTGTACATGTTTCTTTATGAGCAACAAAATCTGACTTGGGTTGACCGGCTTTATGATATAATCGGCTATCTTACTACCAATAGCCTTATCCATAATATCCTCCTCCTCAGATTTGGTAACCATAACTACCGGCGTGGTAGGGCGAATATCCTTAATAAGAGGCAGAGTCTCAAGACCTGTCATACCCGGCATCATCTCATCAAGGATTATCATATCATAAGCCGTATCGGTAACCATGTCAATAGCATCGTAGCCATTGTTACATGTATCGACCTGACACCCTTTATTTTTCAAAGTCAAGATGTGAGGCTTAAGAAGCTCTATCTCATCATCAACCCAAAGTATATTTGCCAGCGTACTCATCTATTACTTCTATTATAGTTGGATATGTATTTTTCTTATTTTCAACAACTTGCTCTTTTACGCACCACTTTACCAATTCAATATCTTCCTCACTCTGCGGGATAGTTTTCTCACTCTGGCAGCTCATAACAAACCAGTGTGTAAGTTTCATCTCCCACTCTCCATAAACGTTATAACAATGTAGAGTATTGCTCAAAGTATCTACAATTTTCACGCCTGCGACACCTGTCTCCTCAACTACTTCTCGGCATGCTGCCGTTGCCGCATCCTCACCAAAATCTATACGACCTTTCGGCAAATCCCAACGCCCTCTACGATAAATCATCAATATCTCTGCTCTGCTATTAACAACTACCCCTCCGGCTGCTTCAACCCACTTAAACGAAGAGGCAAAACGAGAAAATTCGGCTTTACAATCACTGCACGGCACAACAATAGTGTTGCACGATTGAAAAATTTTGATTACTTTCGCCCTTGATAGTTCATCTTTACTAAGCACATACTCGCCCTCTGTCGGAGAGTAATCGGCAGGAACAAATTTAAGTGCACAATCGGTAAAATAGGCTATTAACATATTGCAAATTTAGTAAATAATTCGATATGAAAAAAAGTTTTTTGATTATGGCAACACTTGCAATGGCTCTTAGTAGCTGCTCTGAGCCTGCACAGCCGCTGGTAATTGAGAACGAACTGACAACAGATCAGATTGCAGCGGCACGACTGACTCCTGAGGTTATGTGGAAGATGAGACGCATAGGCTCATCAGAGATTTCAGCCGATGGAACAACCCTTCTCTATACTGTAACAGACTACTCGGTAAAGGAGAATCGTGGAGTTACACGCATCTACGCATTGGACATGCAAAGCGGTGATAGTAAAGAGCTTACTGATACATCTTCCAACAACACAGCTGCTCGTTGGGGTGGAGATGGCAACATTTGGTTCCTTTCAAATCGCAGTGGAAGCATGCAAGTATGGAGCATGGACAAAATGGGTCAAAATGTAAGACAGATTACCGATATTGATGGTGGTGTTGAAGGCTTTGGCGTAAACTCTGACTGCACAGCTTTGCACTATGTAAAATCTGTGCAAGTTAAAGATATTCGCTCTGCAGATGTACACAAAGATATGCCTAAATCGAAGGCCCGAATCTATGACGATTTGATGGTTCGTCATTGGGATTATTGGGATGAGGGCAGTTATCGTCATATCTTCATTGCACCACTTAGCAATGGTGTAATGGGAGAGGCTCGTGATATTACAGGTGCTGATGCGCCATGGGATACGCCACTTGCTCCATACTTCGATGATAGTGAGATTGCTTGGCACCCACACGGTAAGCAAATTGCATTCACTTGTAAGCCTCTGACAGGTAAAGAGTATGCTGTATCTACAGATTCAGACATATTTGTACATATTGTAGAGCAAAATCACACATTCAATATCTGCAAAGATGATGCAGAGCGTCTGAAGTTTAATGGTCAGGTAGCTCTTGAAACATTTGTCGGCTATGACAAATATCCGGTCTGGTCTCCAGATGGTAGTAAAATAGCATTCCGTTCACAGCGCCGTGCAGGTAATGAGGCAGACAAGGAGCGTCTATTCATCTACTATCTGCAGAGTGGTAAAATGAAGGAACTTACAGCTAATTTCGACTACCATGCAAACAATGTTGTTTGGGCTGACGAAGAGACTCTCTACTTTATCGCTCCAATTGAGGCGACTCATCAAATTTGCCGTGTAACAACAGAAGGAAATGATGTTCAGGTAATTACATCAGGAGATCACGATATTACCTCTTTCTCATTAGGAGGTGGCCGATGCGTTGCATCTATTCAGACTATCTCTATGGCAACAGAACTCTTTGAGGTAGATTTAAACAATGGAGAGTTGAAGCAAATTACTAGTGTAAATAAGAGTATATACGACAATATCAAAATGGGCGAGGTCCAGAAGCGTTGGGTAAAGACTACAGACGGTAAGCAGATGCTTGTTTGGGTCATTCTACCACCAGACTTCGACCCTGCTAAGAAGTATCCTACCCTACTCTATTGTCAGGGAGGACCTCAAAGTGTTGTTTCTCAATTCTGGAGTTATCGTTGGAACTTCCAACTCATGGCAGCTCAAGGATATGTTGTTGTAGCTCCAAATCGCAGAGGTTTACCATCTTTCGGTCAACAATGGCTTGATCAGATTTCCGGAGACTATTCAGGACAGAATATTCGAGACTATCTCTCAGCTATTGATGATGTGGCTTGCGAGCCTTGGTGCGACAAAGAACGTTTAGGTTGCGTGGGTGCATCGTATGGAGGATACTCCGTATTCTACCTTGCTGGACACCACCAGAAGCGTTTTAAGGCATTTATTGCACACTGCGGAATATTTAATTTTGATGCAATGTATGGTGAAACAGAGGAGCTATTCTTTGTCAATAACGACTATGGTGGCAACTATTGGGATAAGAGCAACAAGACCGCAATGCGCTCCTATGCAAACTCTCCTCATAAGTCGGTTGACAAATGGGATACACCTATCTTGATTTTCACAGGTGAGTACGACTTTAGAATCCCTTATACTCAATCACTTCAAGCCTTTACAGCTGCCCGCATGAGAGGCCTTGATGCTCGACTTGTAGAGTTTGAAAATGAGGCACATCAGGTATTTAAACCACAAAATTCGCTTGTATGGAATCGTGAATTTTTCGGTTGGTTAGATAAGTACCTTAAATAAGGTTATTTTTTCAAGTAGAGCCGTTCTGATTAAGCCGTCAGAACGGCTTTTTCATGTGGAAAAATCGTGGTTTCGTTGAAAATATTTTCATTATATAGGTATATGTCCTATTTTTGCAACGCAATTGCTATAAATATGAAAAGAATTTTAATTTACACCCTATTGGTTTTTTTTGCTATATCATGCAACAATGAGTCCTTTCCACTCAATGAGGAGCATAATGGCAAAATAGAGGTAAAGATAGGACAATCTATTAATATCAATAGTAGAACCTCTATTGATGATGATGGCCACTCTGCAGTTTGGAGCAAAGGGGACAAAATTGCTATATGGGCAGTTAATGAAGAGGGTAATTTTGATTTGGAGGCAGAGACTTTCTCTCTAATCAACTTCACTCAAACCTTTGATCGTGCAATATTTACTGCATCTATCACACCGCTTCAGGGTAGCAACTATACCTACTATGCATCATATCCTATTCCGAAATCGGTTTCAGGAACAAAGGCGACATATACCCTTGCATCAGAGCAGGTTGGTAGCTCTTTCTCCGGAGAAAATGACATTATGGTTGCCACTCCTACTCAGGCCGTATCGCTTACAAGTAGTGAGATTGTAGATATTGACTTCCGCTTCTTGCATAAGATGCATGCACTTCGCATTACACTTCCTAATGACGGTAAATTGGATGGTAATCCCATTGACCGTATTGAGTTCTCTTTCCCTACAGAGGTTGTAGGTGATGTTATCATAGATGCTGCCGACCCTACAGCACCTGTGGCGTTAACTAATGCAAGCAGAAAATTGACCATTACCATTCCTGAGGGTTACAAAGCAGGCGGATATATTTGGGCTGCAATATTTCCAACACAAATCTCAGGAGATATTACATATCGTGTATTTGCAGGTGAGTTTGTCTCTAAATATCATACTATCTCTCTTAACAAAACAGTACAGTCATCTCATATATCCCCTATGAGTATTCCTATACCAGACATTTTAAAGACAACTATTACTATCGATATTACAGACAACTATTTAGGAGAGCAGTTTAACACTCTCACTATCACTGATACAGAGAGCAACACCTCAAAGACTCTTACGGCAAATAGTAAGAATAGCTATAACATTTATATCAACGGAGAGATTACAGCAGAGCAATTAGAGGGTAAAGTCTATAATCTCCGTTATGAGAGTAATCATGCTATTGTTGAGAATAGCATCACTCTTAGCAATATTACCCCTTATGAGCAAAATAAATTTACCACCGTTGTCCCTTATCTATTATTTGAGGACTTTACATCTATCCATACCAATTTTGAAAAAGATGATCAAAGAGTTGAAAGCCTCATGTCGGCAGATGGTATGCTATTGAATGACTACATGAATGTCAGAGGTTGGAACGCTGCTCACGTAAAGGGAGTTGCAGGACAAAGTCTTCGTGTAAATGTTCGCCATCAATCAACTATGGGTGTAACTCGTTCAAATGGGCGTCTTGACACTCCTGCATTAAAGGCACTTAAACCGAATGTGAGTGTAAAGCTATTAGTGCAATTCGATATGGGAGCCTATGTAGACTCTGGATACGGAAGTAATAATAATGTATTCTGTATGGCCGGTACTCACTCACAATCGGAGGATAGTCCTATTAATGGTGTTGTAAATACTAAGGCATTCGGAAATGTTTCTAATGATACTTCCCGTGTTGCAGGCCAATTTAGCAGTCTTTGTCTGACCACATCAAACATTGCAAATAGCTATACTAACGACAGTTTTGGTGCGACATTCCCGACATACTCATTTACAGCTACTGGTTGTACTTCTGCAACTCGTCTATGTTGGATTCCTTGTTGTAATCAATCGACATGGATTACATCAAATAACGCACACTATTACCTATATTTTGACAACATACGCGTATCTATCGCACAATAACTAAACACAATTCTATAAAATTATGAAAAAAGTATTTCTTTTCGCAATTTCTGCCTTAATGCTTGCAGGTTGTCAGAAGGACTCTTCTGAGCAAACTTTCGCAGGTGAGGGTAAAATTGCAATTACCGCATCTGTATCAGGTGAGGTAACAACTCGAGCAGATGGTATTACTCTTACCACCCCTGCGTTAGCGGATTTCTCGCTTAAAATTACAGGTACAAACTTTAGCAAGTCTTGGGACAGTCTATCAGACTACCGTTCTGATGATGAGCGTTACACTGCCGGCTGGTACACTGTTGCTATTAACTATGGCGACAGTTCTAAGGAGGGCTACAATTTGCCTTGTTTTGCTGCATCTGAGAGCGTACAGGTTCTTGATAGAAACCGTACTACCGAAGTTGCAATGACTGCAAAACTTGCAAATGCTATTGTAGAGATTAAGACTACAGAGGCATTCCGCAACTACTTCCCTACTTACAACTTCAAGCTCACCACTGCAACAAATGAGTTCGAGCTTGAGGAAAACCAGGATGAGCACCTCTTTATCGCTGCTCAGAAGGGTGTAAAGATTGATTGTACTTGCATTCGCCAGTCTAATGTTGCTGAGGGTAAGACCGAGACTTTGGCCACTCAGTCTATTTCTACTGTTGCACCTGCAACACGCTACATTATCACATACGATTTGACAAGTGTAGGTGGTGTAACTGTTAAAGTAACTCTCAATGAGACTGTTTTAGGTACTATCGAGATTGAGAAAGAGCTTAATCCTAACGCTTAAAAATTATACGAGATATGAAATTTCTGAAAAGCACATTATTATTGGCCATCACTGCTATTATGGCAGTAAGTTGCCAGGAGAGCTTGCGCGTAGATAATTTCGACAAAAGCGCAAATATGGGTTATCTCCAGCTCTCAGCTCTCAATGTAGAGCTTGTAACAGATCACAAGCCTGTTGATGGTGGTGTAGATACTCGCAGTCAGGCGACTCGCGCATCTGTTGACATCAACACTTTTGACTGTTCTATCTATGACGAAAGTGGTTCTTTGCTTGTAACATCATTCAAATATGGTTCACGTCCTGCTGATGTAATTGAACTTGAGGCTGGTAAGTATATCTTCAAGATGTGTTCAGGCGAGGTCAACCAGGCTGCATTTGATGCTCCTCAGTATGGTCTTACAGAGCCATTTACCATTATCCGTAAAGAGACTACATCTCTTACAAACCTTGTTTGTACATTGCAGAACATCCAGGCATCTATCAGCTACTCTGCTGACCTCCGTGCCGCTTTGAGCGATGATACCACTGCAACACTTACTGTAGGTAGCTCTTCTTTGGTATTTGGCGTTGATGAGACTCGTTCTGGTTATTTTAAGGCTGAGAAGGCTCTCAACGACATTGACGTCCTTGTAAAGGGTATGTACACTCAAGAGGGCAAAGAGCCTGCTGCATTTGAGTTTACAACTACTATTAAGGATGTAAAGGCTGGTCAGCATAGTGATATTCAGCTCTATATCGAGTACTCTGGCGAGGGTAATATCTCTATCAGCGTAACTATTGATGGTTGGGTAGTGGATGAAAATATCGTTTTTGACTTGGCTCAACTCATCTCTGAGGACACTATGGTTGATGACGATGATAAGCCAACTGTAGTTCTTGTTGGTGGCGACATCGACTCTGAGTTGCTTCTCGCTCAGACCGATTTCGACAACTCTGGAAACTGCACAAAGAATGTTATTGTTGATATTACAACTCAATCTACAATTGCATCTTTGGTTACAAATATCTCTTCTACAAATGCTGAGATGATTGCATCTTTGTCTGAGTATGGTCTCGGTACTTCATTAGACCTCTGTAACGCAGGTGCAGCATCTGGAGCTCTTAAGCTTATGGGTCTGCCTGTAAACGACCAGGTATTGGGCAAGCAGTCTGTATCATACGACATTACAGCTCAGATGAAACTGCTTAAGGAGTTTGTTGGTACTCACACTTTTGCATTTACTGTAACCGATGCTCAGGGTGGTGCAACAGAGAAGGCTCTTGTTATCGTTATCGAGGGTGAGCAGGTTGGTCCTACTGTGGTTTGGAAGGGTTACAATATTGACCAGCGCTATACTGTTAATAACTCTACTGTTGTTGATATTGTAGTATCTGCAACTGCTGGAATTAAGGAGTTCACTGTAAAGATTGTATCTGATGTACTTACTCCAAGTCAGTTGAGCGGTGTAGGTCTGTGCGACGTTCTTAACCTTACAGATCCAGATGCTTCTTACTCTACTGTCGATGATAATTTCGACACATCAAGCATTGCTACATCTATGAACAACTTGGGCTTCCCTACAGGTGATGCTGTAAAGAATCAGACTTCTGTTGAGTTCTCTATTACCAACTTTATTCCGCTTCTGAGCATGACCGGTTCTGGTGATCATGACTTTATCATGACCGTTACCGATAACGACGGCAATACAACCGTTAAGACTCTTATGATTACAACTGTACAACAATAATAAGGCAGAGATATGAAAAAGATATTTAATATTATCGCATGCGCTGCATTTGCGCTTCTTTCTGCCTCTTGTAATACAACCGAGCAGAATCTAAATATGGGCGAAAACGAGGGCGTTATCTCGTTCAGCCTTGATTTTGAGTCAACTCGTGCAGAGGTTGATCCTCAGGCTGCATTTGAGTTGAAGATATATCGCTACGCAAAAGATGGCGATAAGGAACTTGTTCGTAAGTACACCTCTCTTGCTGAGATTCCACAGTACATTTGGCTTATTAAAGATAACTACTGTGCTCAGGTAAAGGTTGGTGAGAAGGTATTGGCATCATTTACAGAGAAGTATTATACCGGCACTCAGGACTTTACAATTACCCCTGGTAATGTAGAGAATGTTACCGTTGACTGTAAGTTGGTAAATATTCCTGTAGAGGTTGCTTATGATACAACTGTTGCAAAGCGTTTCACTACAGAGTATTACACTTATGTTTGCGTTTCTGATAGCTTTAACCTTGATGATGCAAAGAATAACAAAGTTCCTACTCTTAAGTACACCGATAGCTCAAAGGGTTATTTCATCATGCCTGATGGTAGCACAACTCTTAGCTGGTATTTCTATGGTACTGACGGTGTTGAGCCTATTACACTCAGTGGCGTTATTACAGATGTTGAGCCTCAGAAGCTATATACCCTCAAGTTTAAGTACTCAAAGGATGCTCCTGGTGGTTTGATAATTTCTGCTACTGTTGACACCTCTGTTGAGCATCGTGATGATAAGGTGGCATTCAGCCCAGACCCAACTGTTAAGGGTGTTGGTTTTGATGCAAATTCTCCTTACAACTATCAGAGTGGTACTCGTACCTATAAGGTAGCTGCACTTGATAATATTACACAACTCAATATTACTTATGGAGATGCTACTTACGAGCTTTTGAGCAATACTTACGATGGTATTGCTGTAACAAAGGTATCTGCAAAGGAGTACTCTGTAGATCTTTCTGAGCAGTTCTTCGCTACTCTTTATGGTGGTAATCAGACTATCGCTTTCCGTATTAAGGATGCAAGTGGCGGTGTAGGTTATCAGGAGTGTGTATATAACATTCAGGGAATTTTGCCTATCAATGCATACGATTTGTGGTTCAACACTGCAGACTTCTCAGCACTCTCTTACACTTCAGGTGTAACTATCGGCTATCGTATTGCAGGTGGTGAGTGGAAGCAGCTTGCAGTATCTGCAGCAGGTGCAGCAAATACATACAATGCAAGTGCAACAGACTTCTCAGCAGGCAAGACTTATGAGTATGCACTCTTTGCAAACAATACTCAGGTAGGTAAGTCGTTGAGCGTTACAACCCCTGCCGGCACTCAGATTCCTGATGCAGGCTTTGAGTCTTGGTCAACAGCTTCAGATAAGGCTGTATGTCCTGGCGCTGATGCAAGCAATCTATTCTGGGATACTGGTAACCACGCAACTGCTTCAATCGGTGCAGGTCAGTTGACTACTGAGTCAACCGATGTTCGTCAGGGAGCAACAGGTACTTACAGTGCTTATATGAAGTCTATGAAGGCATCTGTTTTAGGTATTGGTAAGTTTGCAGCCGGTAACCTATTTGTTGGTAACTTCGGTAAGATCGATGGTATGGGTGGTATTGTATATTTCGGTAAGAAATTCAACTTTACAGCTCGTCCAAAGGCTATCCGTTTCTGGATGAAGAACTATGAGGGAACTATCAATGAGGGTAACCACACTTCAGGCACTGACCTTGCAAAGGTTTACTGTTGCTTAACAGATCGTACTTATACCGTAAATACAAATAAGTCTGAGACACTATTTGCTCCTACATTTGAGACTGCCGGTGTACTTGCAAAGGCCTCTTGGGAGAGCCATCAGAGCACAAGCGAGTGGACTCTTATGGAGATTCCAATCGAGTATAAGGATGGTGTTACTACAAAACCTACATATCTTGTTCTTACATTCTCTTGTTCAGGATATGGTGATTACTTCACCGGTTCTACTGACAGTTATATGTATGTTGACGATGTAGAGTTTGTTTACTAATTGAATTTTGCTCTCCCCTTTTTAGGGGAGGGCAGAATTTTTTAACTAAAAAGTACTCAATACGAATGTATTTAAGCAAAAGATTGGCGGTATTTGCCGCAACAGCATTGCTTAGTTTTTGTGCAATGGCACAAAGTGTAGATACTCTCACATTGCAGGAGAAATCTACCCAATGTGTACTGAGCAAAAGTGAGCAACGCAAAAATAGAGGTATCTCAGATCTTAAAACCCATATTGTTCCTAAAGGGCAGTGGGTTTTTGGTGGTAATTTAACCTACTCCACCCACAATAACTCCGACTATAAATTTTTAGTTGTCGAGGATATTAACTCAAAGGGCTTTTCAGTCAAAGTTAGTCCTATGATTGGCTACTCAATAGTACCGAACTCGATAATTGGAGTAAGAGGTATGTATAGTCGTTCTCATTTAGTGATGGATTCAGCATCGCTACACTTAGGAGAGGGCGATGCAGCATTAAACTTAGGAGTGGACTACTACTATATGCTTAGACATTCGTACAACGTTGCCGCAATCTGGAGGCAGTATATTCCTCTTGGACGCAATAAGCGCCTAGGACTATTTGCTGAGTTTCAGATGGCCATGGGAGGCTCTCAATCTAAATTTGCAGAGGGTTCCCCAATACGTGGAACATACTCAAAGGGTATTGACATCTCTTTGGGTGTTAATCCCGGTATTGTAGCATTTATAACCAACAATATGGCATTGGAGATAAATGTAGGTATGCTTGGTATAGGATACTCTAAAACACAGCAAATCCATAACCAAATTGCAACCGGAGAGACATCATCAAGCATGATGAATTTTAAAGTTAACATCCTTTCTATAGGAATGGGTATTGCGTTTTACTTGTAAAAATCGGCACAAATGAAGAAGTTATTAACAACCCTACTCTTGATTTGCGCCGTTACAGTTGTTTGGGCGCAAGAGAGTACAATTACTCTCGACTCTCAGAGTCAGACAATCAAAAAGAAGAGAGTCCCTCGTATAGACCGCGAGATAAATAGTAATAAGTTTGTTTTTAAGGGCGAATCTATGTTAGGTCTTACCGTATCATACGGTACACTTGACAGCGAAGATAGTAATATCGGATTGATTATTGACAATATCAATCTACGTGGCTCTATGTTTACCGTAAAGCCTCATTATGGTTTCTTCTACAACGACAATCACGCCATAGGTGTACGCCTTGGCTATACATATGCAGACGGCGTTTTGGACAATGCCGGACTAAACTTAGGAGAGTCTAATGACATCAGCCTATCTTTGAGTAATATTAATTACAATAGCATCGGATACTCTGTAGCCATATATCATCGTTCATATATGGCATTAGATAACAAAGGCAGATTTGGATTGTTTGCAGAGTGGGAGCTTGCCGGCATGATGTCCCGTTCAAAATTCGGTTACAAGTCAGGTGAGACTATCAACACTACCACCTCTGACAACTACCGTCTCAGCCTTACATTTGCACCGGGTTTGGCTGTATATATCTTCCCTAATGTATGCGCAAGCGTATCATTTGGTTTAGGTGGACTACAATATAAGCACATACAACAATTAGATGGCACGTATAATTACACCGGAAAGAGAGACTTCTCTAAGCTAAAGTTCGGCCTCAATCTTGCCGAAATCAACATTGGTGTAAATATACATTTGTGGAATAAGAAAAAGGATAATAAATGAGACGCTTTTTAACTTTTATAGCTACATTAACTCTATTCTGCTCATGTATAGAGAACGATATTCCATATCCTGTTGTTGAGATGGAGGTTCTTGATATCACTATTGAGGGTTCTATTGGAGAACCGGTAATAGACCGTGTAAATCGTAGAATTACAGTCTCTCTGCCAGAGGCCGTAGATATACAGAACGTGAAAATTTCACATATCAAGTATAGTGAGAATGCAACGCCATCAAGAGATATGATTGGTACTTTTGATATGCGTTATCCTCAATATGTAACCTTATCACTCTATCAGGACTATGAGTGGGTAATTATCGCATCTCAGACAATCGATCGTCGTTTTACTGTTATCGGACAGATTGGCGAGACAGAGTGGGATGTTCCGCGAAATATGGCAAAGGTATATCGTCGTGCGGACTTTGGCCTTGATACGGTTACTATAACCTCTTTGCGCTTTGGTCCTACACCTGAATATGAGTATCCGGATGCATCTACTATTCGTAATTTCAACAATGAAACATATACTCAAACTGCCACTGTATATAATCATGGTCGTAGAGAGATTTGGCGACTCATTGTGGAGCCTAAAGATATACAAGTCGATGTTCAGCGTGCAGTTCCTGGAGCTAATGTGATTTGGCTTAAGGCTGTAGGCATTGATGGAGCCAAGACAGGTTTCCGCTATCGTGCTCAGGGTAGTGAGGAGTGGATTGAAGCAGATGAGAGCTGGTACACCTCTCAAGGTGGTGTGATTGAAGTAGCTTTACGCCATCTTAAGTCTCAAACGACATACGAGATTATTGGTTACGCAATTTCAGATGCAGAAGAGAGTCTATCTAATGTAATAACAGTAACAACAACCGATACTTTCGAGTTGCCTAATGCTAAGTTTGAGGAGTGGTCTTCTATAAAAGATGTTTACTATCCATATCTCAATGAGCAGAGCGCATGGTGGGGAACAGGTAATCCGGCATCAAAGATTGCAGGTATTAACCTTACAACACCACATACAGAGGACTTAGCTCCTGGATTTAGTGGTACATGTGCGCAGTTATGGTCTCAGAAGGCTAATGTTATGGGTATTGGTAAATTTGCTGCCGGAAACTACTTTACAGGCTCTTTTGACCGTATTGTAGGTACTCATGGTCTTGTAGCATTTGGACGACCTTACACTCTTCGTCCTACAGCTCTTCGTGGTTGGGTAAAGTATAACAGAGGTGTTATTGACAACCGCCCATCAAATGTAAGCTCTAAGATTCCATCAATCGGCTCTCCGGATCGTGGTAGCATATATATCGCTATCGGAGATTGGGATTATACAACCTATGGTGGCACTCCGGAGTCGCCGGTAATTGTGGATACAAGAGATGAGTCAACATTCTTCAACTCTTCAAATCCTGGAATTATTGCATACGGAGAGATTCTATATCACGATTCATGCGATTGGTATCAATTTGAAATACCTCTTGAGTATCGAGACTTTGAGCGTCAGCCAACACATATTATCATTGTTGCCTCTGGTTCAAGCTATGGAGACTACTTTACCGGAAGTACTCAGTCTATAATGTGGTTAGACGACTTTGAGCTTATCTACGACTATGAATAGCAAACTGAAAGAGTATATAGAGCGGGAGATTCTTCCGCTCTATTTATCATTTGATAAGGCACACAATATAGACCACGTAACTCAGGTTATACAACAAAGTATGGAGTTAGCCTCGCATTACGATGTCGATATTAATATGGTATATACTATTGCCGCATATCACGATACCGGACTTAGTAAAGATAGAGAGTATCACCATATTACATCAGGTGAGATTCTATCAGCAGATACTAATCTAAAGGAGTTCTTCTCTGTAGAGCAAATTACCATCATGCGTGAAGCTGTAGAGGATCATCGTGCCTCCTCGAAAAGTGCTCCTCGAACTATATATGGCTCTATTGTCGCTGAGGCAGACCGCTGTATTGAACCATATACAATTATTCGTCGTACAGTACAGTTCGGATTAAATCACTACCCTACACTATCTATTGATGAGCATTTTGCACGCTGCAATGAGCATCTTGAGGAGAAGTATGGTCCAAATGGTTATCTAAAGCTATGGATTCCTCAATCTAACAACGCCGAACGACTAAGCAAGCTACGTCATATAATGACCGATAAAGGGGCTTTGCGACAAATATTTAACTCCATTTTTGCAGAGGAGTATAAACTAAAATAGGGTTTGCCATTGCAAACCCTATTTTACTACTTATTTTTACGATACTTATTCCTAACTTTCGTTGGTGTATCCCCAAGATATTTCTTACAATATTCTCCTAAGTGGCTTGAGCTTGAGAAGCCATACTTTTTAGATATATGATAGATTGGAGCGTCTGATTCTACCAAATCTGCCAAAATTTCATCTTTACGCTGAATATGCATCCAAACACCAGGAGTATAACCAGGATAATGGCGGCGGAAGACAACATTAAATGTATTAATATCATATCCACACAACTCTGCAAGATGATTTAAGTTACGGGCTTTTACTCTATTTCCCTCAACCATAGTTCGGAAAGATACCGCATGGTCAAACAGATTGAAGAATAGATTTGTCAGTACCTCAACATCATAGTAGAAACGGAACACTACAAATATCAGCTCAATAACCGACTCATGCATATGTGCACATGGGATAGCATCGTCTAAATAACGATTTACCATATTTAACACCTCAGTAAGTTGCTCATTAATCGGTACTGCGCTAAATTTATAGTGAAAATCATCCTGTGATTTTGCAAATTGAAGCAACGATGCGACATCACACGCAGCTCCAGGACGAGCAAAATAGGCAACAATTATTGACAAATCACTTGTAACATTAATTGTATAATGGCCACAATTATAACAGAAAAATAGTGAATTGCTATTAACCAGATAGTTATTGCTCTCCTCCGAACTAACAATACAGCTTCCGGATATAACAAAGACCAGATGGTTAACATCTCCCGGCTCAATAACAAAAGAGTCTCCGGCCTTGTAGTCCTGCTTATAGAAGCCTGAAAACGGCTGCTTTGCAGATGGACAAGATTTTGGGCATGATTGTTTCATAAAGGTCTTAATAAGTTTATTATATTACTATTTTTTTTATTCACATACCATATTCTTTCTCTACAAAGATAAGTATTTTTTTTCAAATATCAAATTTTTTCAAATAAAAGCACAAAATAATACATTTATAATCAATCTTGTACACTCTTTATACGACTGAATAAGGTGTGTTTAATAGATGTTAATTAAATGTTAAATCATTACTAAGTAGAACTAGTCTCATCTTTTTTCACTACCTTTGCAAAAAGATATGAGACAGTTTATCTCCATATTGATTTTCCTATTTACCTGCACAGTTGTTGCCGGTATTGATACTCAATCATCTCAAAACGACAACTCTTGTATCCATATTTTCCAACTATCTACAGAGATAGACGAACAGATATCTACTACCTCTACATCGATTAATGCTGGTCAGCAGACCAATAATATCTCATCTACTCTGCGAAGAGTTTACTCTCACTATAGAGGCAATAAGCACCACTCTTCAGCAATAATGCTCTTTAGTAGTCATATTACAACTATTCTTTCGCTACAACCGCAGCTATATTTCAATTACGATAATCTAAAACTGGTATTCAAGTTAAGGAATATCCGGATATAGAGCTAAGTTAAACCTTCGTTTTATAAATGTTGAACTTATAACCATTTAACGCACATTAACAGCAAACAATGTGTTTAAATAGCTCTAAAATCATATAACAAATGGAATATATTATACTTATTGTTGCACTTGCAGCAGTAGTTTTTGGTGCTGACAGTTTAGTAAACGGAGCTGTAGCTATAGCTCGTCGTTTTAAAATATCAGACTTCGTTATTGGTGCCATAATTGTCGGTATTGGCACATCTCTACCTGAGTTGGTAGTCAGCTCTTACGGAGCAATGAAAGGCAATGTGGATGTTGCAATTGGTAATGTAGTGGGCTCCAATATCTTTAATGTTTTGGGAATTTTGGGTATAACAGCCCTACTATATCCTGTAACCGTAAATAGAGAGAATGTACGATTTGAGTTACCATTCTGTATTGGGGTCTCAATTCTCGCTATGCTTTTTGCCTTCAATTTCTTTAATGGTAGCGATATAGTTATAGGACGTATTGACGGTATTATCTTCCTTGTGTTCTTTGCTCTATTTATCTATATATCATTTATTAGAGATCGTAAAAAAGGCATCTCTGCTCCAAATACAGAACCTGAAGTAAAGATAAATATGGCTCTATCTATACTTAAAGTTATTGGAGGCCTTGCTGTGCTTATTACCGGCTGCCATTTTTTTGTTGAGAGTGCGGTTACAATTGCTACTGCATGGGGTGTTGACCAGGCATTTATATCAATTACCCTCATTGCATGCGGAACATCTATGCCTGAGTTTGCAGCATCTGTCGCAGCAGCCGTCAAGCGCAATACTCAGTTGGCATTAGGTAATATTATAGGCTCAAACATCTTTAATATAACATTTATCTTGGGACTTAGCTCTCAAATCAGACCTCTTACCGGAGGTGGTATTACAATTGTAGATTATGCCGTTATGATTGGAGCAAGCATTATTCCGCTATTACTATGTCCTAAAGGTAAAATATCACGAGTAGCAGGTGCGATAATGCTAATTGCTTTTGTCGCATATAATATCTATTTGATAAATACTCAAAATCTATAACACTATGATTTTACAAATTCTAACCCTTTTAGGTGCTCTTGGCATGTTCCTCTATGGAATGAACATGATGAGCTCCGGACTTCAAAAAACGGCAGGTAACCGTATGAGAAATCTCCTCGGTGCTATGACCTCCAGCCCATTTAAAGGTGTGATGACAGGTCTTGGTATTACCTCCATTATTCAATCATCAAGTGCGACAACAGTTATGGTTGTTGGCTTTGTGAACGCATCACTATTAACCCTAAATCAGGCTATAGGTGTTATTATGGGTGCCAATATAGGTACAACTGTTACCGCTTGGCTCGTATCATTGCTTGGTTTTAAGGCTGATATCTCTATTTTTGCTGTACCTCTGATGGCTATAGGCTTTTTGATGAGTATTGCAAAAAAAGAGAAGTATAGAAACATCAGTGAATTTATCATCGGATTTTCTCTACTCTTCCTCGGTCTATCATTGATGAAAAACTCTGTACCTGATTTACGTGAGACCCCTGAAATTCTCTCATTTATACAGCAATGGACAGGTTATGGATTCGGTTCTGTAATAATTTTCCTTGTTTTTGGTACCGTTTTGACACTTATTCTCCAGTCATCAAGTGCGACAATGGCTCTTACCCTTATCATGATGAGTATGGGTTGGATTCCATTTGATATGGCAGCTGCTATGGTCCTTGGAGAAAATATCGGCACTACAATTACTGCAAATATCGCAGCAGCAGTCGGTAATCCAAATGCTCGTAGAGCAGCGCTTGCACATACATTCTTCAATGTATTTGGTGTTATTTGGGCATTAATTCTATTCCGCCCATTCTTAAGCCTTGTCGGCATAATTATTACATGGTTGGGCTATCCGGATCCTACTCTTATCGACTACTCGGCAACTATTGCAGTTGGTTCTTCAGAATCTACCGCAGCCCTTTACGGAGTATCAATGCTACATACGCTCTTCAACACCTTTAATACATGTATCCTTATTTGGTTTATCCCATTTATAGTCAAGTTTGTTACTTGGGCTATTAAGAATAAACCTGAAGATGAGGAGCAGACTATTCGCCTCAAATTCATCAATGCCGGTCCTATGGGAACAGCGGAGTTGGCTATTGAGGAGGCTCGTAAAGAGATTATCCACTTCGCTCAAATCAGCCACAATGGTCTGGGATATATTCGTTCTGCAATACATGCAACAACAGAGGATCAGTTTGAGACATTCCGCAAGAAACTTGTTAAATACGAAGAGATTGCAGATCGTATAGAGTATGAGATTGCAACATTCCTAAATGCACTACCTCAAGAGAGCATCAGTGAGGATACTCGCAAAAAGGTGAAGAGCATGTATAAGATTATTGGAGAGTTAGAGAGCCTTGGCGACTCTGGAGAGGCTATAAGCCGCATTATTTCACGCCGTAATATACACAACAAGAGTTTCTCTAATCTCCATATAGAGAAGGTAGATAGTATGCTTACTTTGGTAGATAATGCATACGCTATCATGATTGACAATCTACAAATAGCAAATAATACACCTGAGGAGTTAAGACGTGCTGTAGATTGCGAGATTGAGATTAACAATATGCGTAACAATCTTCGAGAGGAGGAGATACTCAAAATCGAGAAGAACGATGCAGAGTATCAAAGTAGCGTATATTATCTCGATATAGTATCCGAAATAGAGAGAATGGGAGACTTTATGATTAATATCTCCGAGGCTCTACAAAAAGCATAAACATACATAACCTATATACTAAATGACATAGGAGAAACATCTGTTTCTCCTATGTTTATTTTATAATATCCCACACACAATACAACCACAACCATAGCGCACAAAAAAATAGGAATGATTTTCATCACTCCTATTGTAGCGGGAGAGAGACTTGAACTCTCGACCTCATGATTATGAATCATGCGCTCTAACCAGCTGAGCTATCCCGCCAATTGCGTTTTGCGAGTGCAAAGATAGACAATAAATTTTGTTTTGCAAAGTTTTTGCTGAAAATTTTAGGAACTTTGTAAAATAATCTATATGTCAGACAGCAAAAAGACTCTATACAACATAGCAAACATATTAAACTCAATCTCTTTAGTCGCAAGTATAGCCCTACTTGTCGGGATATCGTTTGAGGTAACAAGTAGTCAGAAAAGCGAATTTTCAATGTGGTATCGCTCTCTACAGCTGACTGTATGTGGTATATTTTTCACCACAGCCATCTTCAGGCTTTTGATACCTGAATATAGAGAGCAACATTGGCTCAGGGATACTATCTTTGCCATGGCCTCTATACCTTATATAGATATACTTCGTTGGAGTGGAGCAGAACTAAGCAATAGTAGCATCCGGCTTTTGGCATTTGCCCCTATACTTATATCTATTATGGCAACATCGGTAATTCTTGAGTGGCTCATAGAAGGCAAAAAGAAGAGGCTTATGGCTGCCTATATTCTCACCGTAACAATGTTCACATATATCTCCGCACTTGTCTTTTACGACTGCGAAATGGGCATTAACAGCCATCTAAAGAGCTTTGGCGATGCACTATGGTGGGCATGGATGAATGTAACAACGGTAGGCGCAGCAATATTTCCTGTAACTACTGTTGGTAAAGTTGTCTGTGTAATACTTCCTGTTGTAGGGATGATGTTCTTCCCAATCTTTACAGTCTATGTTTCGGACTATTACGACAAAAAAGAGGACGGCAAATAATGCCGTCCTCAAATATTTAGTCAGATAGACTACTGAGCAAGTACACAGTTGAAGATGTGCGCTGTTGCAGAGTAGTTCGTACAGCCGTTTGCAAGAACTGCTGGGTCGTTGCAGTTTGTTGCATCGATAACTGTTGTAGTCTCGCCAATCTGGAGTGAACCACCAACCTTAATTGGCTCGTCTGCAGTACCAAAGTAGATAGTCTTTGAGTTACCGTTGAAGTGGCCAACAACCATACCTACGCCGCAAACACCCTCTACAGACTTAACAAGACACTTAATAGTGTTGTTCTTAATCTTACCCTCTGCGTGCTCTGAGTTACCGAGGTTACCGGCCATACCTGCGATACCACCGCCAGAGATAGGCACATTACATACGATATCACCAGTATTAATAGAGTTGATAAGCTCATAACCACCTGAGTGGAAACCTGCAAGACCGCCGTAGTTAGAACCGCTGTTAGAAGAGTTGATAGTAATGCTACCCTCGTTAGTACAGCCCTTGATGATACCAGAACCACCCTGAATACCGCCAAGACGGAACTTACCCTCACCTGATACTACGATGTTACCCTTGTTTACGCAGTTCTCTGTAACGTTTGTACAAGCAGACTCCTTACCTGGCCAGCCGATGATACCACCGGCAGCGTTATTTGAAGTACCGCAGTCGCAGTCGATAGTAATGTTACCCTCGTTTACGCAGTTGATAATAGATGACTCGCTCTGGCTCTTTGAATAGTAGTCAGAACCTGCAATACCACCGATATAAGAGAGGTGGTTAACGATTGCATTCTTGTACTTTGCGATGAATGTTACATCACCATAGTTGTTACAGTTAGTTACATCGCCACAAGGAGAGCCGATAACACCAGCAACCTGTGTACGACCAGATGTACCTGAGCCGTCAGTCTCAAACCAGTTGTAAGTAACCTTACCATAGTTGTGGCAGTTGTCCATGCTAAATGGAGAGCCTGAGCTGTTATAACCATAACCTACAACACCAGCAGCAGTTGGAGCAGCTGAAGAGGTAGAAGCTGAAGTAGAGATGCTACCTACAGTGTTACGGCCTCCGAAGATACCACCTTCCATATAGATCTCACCCTTGTTGGTACAGCCGCTGATAGGACCGTTCTGGTAAGGAGCGATACCTGCAACGATAGTACCCTTGAGCTGTGCAGTTGACTTGAAAGTTACATTACCCTCGTTGATACAGTTCTTAATCTCACCAGCTGAGTAAGATGTAATACCACCAAGGCAGACAGCAGCACCAGAGTTGTTAGAGTTGAATGTAAGAGCACCGTAGTTCTCACAACCCTCAGTGACAGTATAAGAGTTAGAAGAACCTGTAACAGCACCGATATAGAAGTTTGCAGTGTTAGCGCTAGCGACATTGATTGTAAGTGCACCGTAGTTCTTGCAGTTGAACACACCGCAACCGATAGTCTCTGCAGAAGATGTGAAACGACCAGAAACTGTACCGATATAACCTGTACCAGCACTGTGAGTACCCATATCAATAGTTACATTACCATAGTTTACGCAGTCACGGATATTTGAACCTGCAAGGCTGTAACCAATAAGAGCAGCGCGAGTTACTGACGGGTTCTCAGGAGCATTACAAAGCACGTCAGCGTTGTTTGTACAACCGCTAATCTCACCACTGAGGTTGTGTGCAACGAGGAATGCGATAGCAGCACCACCGGTCAGACCTGCAAGACCCTCCTGTGGCATATTGAGTGCACAAGATGCGTCGATATTTACGTTCATAATCTTACCTGTAGCTGCAAGAGTATGGAACAGAGGCTGTGAAGTAGCCCAGTTCTTGATAGCATAACCGCAACCATCAAAGATACCGTCAAAACCAAGTGGAAGACCAGCCTCATTTGCAACACCTGCAATCATTGGCCAAGCCTCAACAGCTACAGAAGCCATATCAATATCGCCACCGAGAACAACCTTACCCTCCTCGTTAACGAACTTCTTGTAACGTCCCATATTTACGCACTTAGCGAAGTCGATGAGCTCCTCAGCAGTCATAATCTTTTCAATCTTAACCTCCTTATACTCATAAACATCAGCAGTAGAGGTCTCACCACCACGAACTGTAAGGCCTGTAGGGAATACCTTATGATTCTCAAGCAAACCTACGCTTGAATAGATGCTAATAAATAAGCCATTGCGGATATTACCCTTAGGAACTACGAAGTTTACAGTAGCAGTCTCCTCTGGAGCAATAGTGAACTCACCTTCGTTAGGGATAAGAGTGATTTCTGACTTACCAGAAACAGAAGTCAAGGCGCCTGTTCTATAATTAATATGGTATTTACCAGAAATAGGATCACCCTCAGCAGTTGTAACAACAATCTTCTCAACAGTAATAGTCTCTCCCTCATACTTGTTAGTTACAGGAATAGAGATAATACCGCAAAGGTTGTTAAGAGTTACCTCTGTAGTTGTTGAGTAACCAGCCATAACAAGCTGTGAGTGGTCATAAGAGTTCTTAAGAAGAGCCTGCTCATCATAAAAACGAAGTGAACCACTTGTTGTATAGTACTCAGCTGGATAGAATACTGAGTATGGATAAGCAACAGCCTCGAAGTTGAAAGTAGCAGTCTGTGTACCAACACTTGCCTGAGCAACTACTGGAGAGAGTTCATTGTTACATACAACAGCATCGCCGTCCTGCCATACAACGCCAGGCTCATTGATTGTTACTGTAAGAGTAGCTGGAGCCTTCTCAACTACAACGAAAGTAGAAGGAGCAAGCTCAATCTGTGCGCCACGCTCAACTGTGATATCCTCAGAGAGCTCAAGGATGTAGTTATGCTCCTCTGTATCTGTTACAACAACCTCAAAGCCTCCGGTGTAAGTACCAGCAGGAACAACAAGGTTGAAGTAAACAGGAGCTGAAGTATTAATCTCTACGCCATCACCACAATCAAGATTTGTAGTTGCAGAGTTCTCAACACCTGTCAGTTTAATATCATAAGAAACGACACCTGCCTCATCTGTATTTGTAACAGGCTCAGCCTGCCAAGAACCATTCAAAGCAGCACCACTCTCAGCTGTGAAAGCGATTCTCTTTACAAGTACCTGTGTTGTTGCAGAAGAATCGAGTGTAAGAGGCAAAGAAACAATACCCATAAGTGGGACCAACTCTACATCAGCAGTCAAAGCAGCATTCTCCTCCTCAGAAACAGGAACAAGCTCTGGTGCAATGCCTACCATACCATAAGCGGTACGATCCATACCGTCAGCAACATACTGTTGAGTAGCAGGGAAGCTAACCTCATTAAGACCGGTCAACACCTCAAAAGGGGCGCTAACTACCAATGGAGCCTCAACATCAGAAACAGAGAATGCATAAGTAGCAGAGCCTGCGCCCTCCTCTGTAACCTCATTTGACTCTAATCCATTAATTGCAACTTGATCTCCAGCTTCCCATTTAAGGTCGCCTGGGAGTGTTGCATTTACTGTAACAACGTTTTTGTTGCTCAAACCAGGATTTACAGGTTGGTCATCTGTAGTTCCCGCATTGTTACAGCCCATAGCTAATGCACTGAGCATCAAGCTAATAAATAAGTAGACTTTTTTCATTACGATATGTTTTAGGTTAAAAAATATTATTTCCGATTTCAAAGTTAAAAATAAATTTTTAATTACACACACTTTTTACATTATTTTTCTTAAAAAAGTGCATTTTCTCATATTTTATTTTTAAAATAATTCAAGAATTATAAAAACAGACAAAAAAAAGAGCCACAAAAGGCTCTATTTTTATATTTTTTCAATTCGTTTTATATCTCTCTACGATATTCTCCAGGGGTTTTACCCGTAATTCGCTTGAAGTATTGACCCATAAAAGATGGGTTTGGGAAATTGAGTTCATAAGAGATTTGCTGAATTGACATATCTGAATATTTGAGCAAATTTTTAATCTCCAACACTACAAATTCATCAATCCATTGATGCACAGATTTTCCTGAATAATTACGCACAACACGAGATAAATGTTTTGAAGTAAGATTCATCTTGTCTGCGTAGAATTCAACACTTCGTTCCGTTTTATAATATTCATGCATCAAACCTACAAGTTGCTTAAAATAATCTCCACTACGATCTTTCGGCTGAACTACAGCATCTACCCTATTAACTGTAGCAATAAACTCACAAAGGCGATATATCATCACCGTGTACATGTGCCGTAACGCCATTTCTCGATAGATACTCACATCTACATCTGCCTTATTAGGCAGTTTATACTCCTCATACAAATTGTGAAAAGATTCACTCATTTTATCAGAGTGTTCAGCCTTGATTTGATGCACAATACAATCTGCATGCAGCGATGACATGATTGGCATTATCATCTTCATATCTACATTCATATCTGCAGCAAATTCTGCATTAAATGCCATAATATAGAGCTCGCAATCATGACATTCTCTAAACACGACAACTGACGCTGGAGCAATCAAAAGCGAGTTAACAATCAATTTATACTCTTTCATCTGAACAGAGATTGTAACATCACCTTTAGCACATAAAAGCACTATAAAGCCATTCAGTTTAGCTGGATATTTCATCTCTCTATCCACAAACCTTTCAAGGTTTGTAATATGCGCAACCGCTGCATTTTTGCAAGCGATATACTCTATACCATCCTTTGACTGTAGATGGTCGATTTTGTAAGGAAAAAGCTCATTATTCTCCATATCGAGTAATTTTTTCACAAATATCTGTAGAATTTGGAATATTTCAAAACTTTTTAAACAAAAAACGCTTTTTCAAACATTTATACTCTATTTTCGCACGATATCATTTTATGCACATTATACGAATAATATGGCAAATATCTTAAAAGCTATATTTTGCGTTGCACTTTTTGAAAATTATAACTACATTTGCAGGCTAATTATTGTATGATAATGTCAAAAAGTATATTTTATGCGTAATTTTTTATTTACAATCCTTGCTCTTGTATCATTTACAGCAGTAGCTCAAGACCAAACTGTTGTTTGGAAACATGAGACTAAGGATAATGGCAATGGCAATTACACTCTTGTAGTCAAGGCTGAGATTGCCGATGGTTGGCACATTTACGACGCCACACACCCATTCACCCCGACAACCGTAACATTTACAGCAGGTGAGGGTGTTGAACTTGTTGGAAACACACGCGCACTATCTACCGCAAAGGAGATAAACGATGAGTATTTCGGCAAGTATGGCGAATACTCTAAAGAGGCTCTCTATGAGCAGGATGTGAAACTAGCCACTGATGGTGGCAAGGTAGATGTCGTGGTAAGCTATCAAGCTTGTAACGAGGATAACTGCACCTCTCCTACCGAAGAGGAGATTACCATTACACTTGGCCAAACTGCTCCAACTCAGGAGATTAAGGCTACCAAGGATGCAGCAGGCTCAGGTTCATTGTGGGGAATGATTTTAGAGGCTATCCTTTGGGGCTTTGCTGCACTACTCACTCCATGTGTATTCCCTATGGTACCAATGACCGTATCATTCTTCATGAAGGGTAGCGGTTCTCCTACAAAGGGTCGTATAAATGCCTCTCTTTATGGTCTGTTTATCGTATTGCTATACACACTGCCAATTGCGGCAATTATAATTATTACCCGTATTGTAGGTGGTGATGCAGTAACAGCAGATATATTCAACTGGCTTGCGACACATTGGTTGCCAAATATCCTCTTCTTTGTGGTCTTTATGGTATTTGCAGCATCATTCTTTGGTGCTTTTGAGATTACACTTCCATCTAAGCTAGTCAATAAGAGCGATGAGAAGTCTGAGAAGGGTGGTATCGGAGGTATATTCTTCATGGCCCTTACTCTGGTTTTGGTTTCATTCTCTTGTACAGGACCAATCGTAGGTTCTGTACTTATTAAATCTACTGCAGGAGAGTTTTGGAATCCAATTTTGACAATGCTCGCATTCTCTATTGCCTTTGCATTGCCATTTACACTATTTGCATTTTTCCCTTCAATGCTTAAGAAGCTCCCTAAGAGTGGCGGTTGGCTCAACTCTGTAAAGGTTGTGCTTGGTTTTATTGAAGTTGCATTAGGATTTAAGTTCTTGAGTGTCGCAGACCAGGTATATCACTGGGGCATTCTTGACCGCGAGGTATATTTGGCAATATGGATCGTTGTATTCACAATGCTCGGTTTCTACCTGCTCGGTAAGATTAGATTTGCACACGATAGCGAGATTAAGCATATCGGCGTAGGCCGTTTAGCGCTTGCTATTGTAGTATTCTCATTCGTAGTATATCTAATTCCTGGTATGTGGGGTGCTCCACTTAGTCAGCTTTCAGGCTACCTTCCACCACTCTCTTCACAGGATTTTGTACTCACAAATGGTGGTTCAGCAATTACAGCTGAGGCTACAAAGAGTAATACAGGTGTAAAATATGGAGATGTTCTCCACCTTCCTCATGGTCTTAACGGATTCTTCGACCTTGAGGAGGCTGAGGAGTATGCTGAAAAGGTTGACAAACCGATATTTATCGACTTTACAGGCCACGGTTGCGTGAACTGCCGAGAGATGGAGTCTCTTGTATGGAGCGATGAGGCTGTACTTGACTTGTTAAGAAATGAGTATGTTATCTGCGCTCTTTATACAGATGACAAGATGGCTCTTCCTAAGAGTGAGTGGGTTACAACTGATAGTGGCAGAGTACTTAAGACCCTCGGCAAGGTCAATGCACACTATGCTCTGACTCGTTTTGGTGTAAATGCTCAACCATACTATGTTCTTCAGGGCAAAGATGAGAAGATACTCGTTGAACCACGTGGTTACAACAGAGATATTCCTTCATTTATAGAATTTCTCAAAAAGGGTGTAGAGGAGTATCGTAAATAGTTGTGTATAAAACAACAACAGAGGAGGGCTAATCACCCTCCTCTGTTGTTTTGCCACCCAAGATAGTAGCCGCCCAATCCAGCCAGCCTCGAATTACGCGCGAAACGGAGTATATTACCCTTAACTCCTCGCTAATTTGTCTAAAGTAACTTTTCAACGACACGTTATAGACTATAAAGGCCATCAATGCCAAAAAAGAGCCCACTAAAAGACAAGGAATCTTTAACGAGCCAAGTAGTTCTGCTAACCAAGCTACCAACGCCGAAACGAGCAGTATTGCTGCAAGTATAGCCGATACTACAGTGATGGCAAGCGGCATAAAGAAAGGGCGGTCTATCCTCATAGAGCTACTACTTTACTGTCTCTGCTACATTGTGTTCGTGATTTTCATCATTGCATTTGCAACGCATCCTCTCCCACTCATCATTTACAAAATCGCGAATAGAGTCTCTCATTTGACGACCCGTTTTTGGGGTTATAAGCATCGTAATTGCTGCCCCAATCATTGCACCACCCAAAAGGGTAATAATACATAAACCTGACTGTTTCATAATACTTTTGTTTTAAGAGTTCATTTACGATAGTTGCAAAGTATAGACCAAAAAGCACCAAAAGGCATTGTTTTTATAAGATAAAAAATATAACTTTGTGATATTCATTGAAGAACAAACTAAAATTCCAAGATATGAAAAAACTATTTTTACCGCTATTGGCAATTCTTTTTGCCGCAGGTTGCAGCTCGGAGTATGATGATACTGCTGTGTGGGATGAGCTGAACAAGCACAATGAGCGAATTACAAAGCTTGAGTCTCTATGTGGAAAGTTAAACACTAATATCGACTCTCTGAAGGCTATCGTTACTGCACTTCAGGAAAATGACTACATTACAAATGTAGCTCCTATTACCCAAAATGGTGTTGAGATTGGTTACACAATCACATTTGCCAAGGGCGGTACTATTACCCTCTACCACGGCAAAGATGGCAATGATGGTAAAGATGGTCAGGACGGACAAAATGGACAGGATGGAACATGTGGTGCTGACGGCACTACCCCTGTTATCGGCGTAAAGAAGGATAGCGACAACATCTACTATTGGACTGTCAATGGCCAGTGGTTGCTCGACGAGAATGGTAATAAAGTAAAGGCTGTCGGCACTGATGGTAAGGATGGGCAAGATGGCAAAGACGGTCAGGATGGACAGGATGGCCAAAATGGCGCTTGTGGCAAGGATGGACAAGATGGTATTACTCCTCAACTCAAAATCGAGAATGACTATTGGTATGTCTCTTATGACAACGGCAACTCTTGGACAGAACTTGGCAAGGCTACAGGAGAAGATGGAAAAGATGGCGTTAACGGCTCTGGTGGCGACTCTTTAATCCAAGATATCGAAATTGGTGATCGTGGTTGGGTTATCATTACTTTGGCCGATGGCACTCAAATTGAGCTACCTACCTTGGATATAGTTATGGAACTATATGCAATGTGCGATATGTTGAATGCGGAAATTGCGTATTTGCATGATATTATCCATGCCATAGAGGATAGAGATTACGTTACAGATTTTCAGGTTATCACTCAGAATGGTCAAATTGCAGGCTACACTATTACCTACGCCAACAGAGGTACAATGAATATATACCTTCCTGTAGATAATCCTCAGTACGACACACCACTAATCAGCGTAAGACAAGATGATGATGGGCTGTTCTATTGGACTATCAACGGAGAGTGGCTATATGACGAGCAGGGCAACAAAGTTAAGGCCTCAGGAGAAGACGGAAAAGATGGAGAGAGTGGAAAAGATGGCATCACACCTCAACTCAAAATCGAGGATGACTATTGGTATATATCTTATGATAACGGCAACTCTTGGACAGAACTTGGTAAGGCTACAGGAGAAGATGGAAATGATGGAGTTGGCGGTAGCAATAGCAATTCATTCTTCCAAAGCGTAACTCAGGATGATAATTTCATCTATTTTACCCTTACAGACGGTACTGTTATCTCGGCACCTCGTTATGTTGAGCTGGATATTGTATTTGACACATCATCCCTCTCAACTGTTAAGACTAATAGCGAAATTAAGGTTCCATATTACATCTCCAGCGTAAGAGATAATATTAGTATTGAGGTTATGCCATCTAACGACCTACGAGCAGAGGTTATTGCCAACGACACAAGCAATAAAGAGGGTCATATCCTTATCCGCACAAGCAGCAACTTTGATAGCTCAAGCCGTGTTGTTGTACTTGTTACAGATGGCGAAAAGGTAATTATGCGCAGTTTGGCTATTCAAGTTGTACCTGATAGTGAATCTGCTCAGCTTTATATCTATAACGGAGCAACTAAGAATGTATCAAAGAATGGTGGAGAGGTAACACTCACATTCCTTAGTAACATCGATTGTCAAGCTGTTATACCGGAAGAGGCAGCTTCTTGGATTTCACCAGTACAAACACGTGCACTTACACGCCAAAGTATTGTCCTCAATGTAGCCGCTAATATTAGCGAGCCTCGTAGTGCTAAGGTGAAGGTACAATCTCTTGATGGTGCTCTTTGGGTTGAATATACCATTATGCAGTTCGGAGGTACAGGTTCTGTTAACCCTGATATCGAAACGCCTGCAGATAATCAGATTTTCTACACCTCATCTGATGGTAATATTATTACACCTTCAGATAGTTTTGGAGCAATCATTATCTCGAATACCTATTCAGATGGTCGTGGTGTTATTATTTTCGACAGAGACTTAACACGAATTGGAAGTACTGCATTCCAAAATTGTACTACTCTTACCTCTATTGTCATACCTAACAAAATAGCCTATATTAATTCCAACTCATTCAAAGGATGCTCAAATCTTACCAGTATTAACCTACCTGAAGGTTTAACAAATATTGGAAATGGTGCATTCTACAATTGCAAGAAACTTACAAACGTAACACTACCTAATAGTGTAGCTAATATAGGAAGTAGCGTATTCTACAATTGCGAAAGTTTAACTGAGATTACCATCCCTTACGGTGTAACTGAGATTGGAAGCGACACTTTTGAATACTGCGATAATCTTACAGACGTTACTCTACCTATCTCTATAACTAAAATTGCAAGTAGGGCTTTCGGCAGTTGTAGCAATTTGACCAATATTAATTTACCAGAAAGACTAACATCTATTGGATCAAATGCATTTAGTGGATGTAAAAATCTCACAAATATTGTCATTCCTGATAATGTAACAGCTATTGGCTTTTCTGCATTTTCTGGTTGTAATGCATTAGATAGTGTTACAATAGGTTCAAAGGTAGAGGTTATCGGAGAGACAGCTTTTGCTAATTGTAATTTCCTTAAAAGCATCTATTGCAAAGCTATAGTACCTCCTCAAATTTACGAGGATTCATTCTATGGTTTTAAGTCAACTATCTACGTTCCGGAATATGAATACGATATTATTGTAAATAAATACAAGGCCGCTGAAGGTTGGAAAGCATATGCAAATCAGATTGTTGGTTACAACTTTGGAAATAGTGAAGGTGTAGCACCGAAACCTGCCAATAACGAGATTTGGTACAGTGCAACTGCAAAAGTTGAGCCTTATTGGAAAGATGCTTTTGGAGCGACATTAGTATCTAACACCTTTAACGAAGAGACAGGCACTGGTATTATTGTATTTGCAAGTGATGTAACAGAGGTTGGAAAGAATGCATTCTATAGCAATGAAGAGTTAATCAGCATCACCCTTCCAAATAGTGTAAAAATCATTGGAGAACAAGCCTTCCGAAACTGTAACCGTTTGGAGAGAGTAAAATTAGGCAATAGTGTAACTACTATTGGAAACAATGCATTTGCTTATTGCAAATTAATAGAGATTAATATTCCTGATAGTGTAACTACTATTGGCGAGAGAGCATTTGATTCTTGTGATTTCTCGACCATAACATTGGGTAATGGGCTCAAAACTATTGGTACTTATGCTTTCTTCCAGTGTTCTCAGTTAATAAGTATAACTATTCCTGATAGTGTAACTACTATTGGAGATAGTTGTTTTAATTCCTGTAACCAAATGACACATGTTACAATCGGTAAAGGGGTAACGACAATTGGAGACCGTGCGTTTAGATGTGATAAGATAGAGCGATTTATAGGCAAGTTTGCAAAGGATAATGGAAGATGTCTTATTATTGACAATGTTATAATAGCTTATGCTAGTGCCTCAGGTAATACTTATACAATTCCAGATGGGGTTACACGTATTGGATTTGCATTCATCTCTAGTGATCTGGAGAGTATAACTATACCACATAGCGTAACCTCTATAACAAAGAGTGCTTTCTCTGGTTGCAGTAAACTGAAATATATATATTGCAAGCCTATAACACCTCCGACATTATATAATGATACATTCTCTAGTACTCCTAATGATCGAAGAATTTATGTACATCCGGAGTCTGTCGAGGCATACAAGAATGCAGAGTATTGGAACAAGTATGCGGCAAACATAGTTCCATATGAGTTTTAGTAGAGTTAAGCTGATATTATTAGAAGAGCAGAGGTTTCTCTGCTCTTTTTTTGCTTTTACTAAAAATTCTAAAAGAATTTTAGTATCTTTACACCAAATATGCATTTATGGCAAGTAGCACAAATCCAAAGGCTCGAATACTTACGGCAAGTGCCGGTTCGGGAAAGACATACTCCTTGGCATATCAGTACATATACAACGTACTGCGTAACCAGCCGGAGGAGAAGGGTGGAGGGTTTAATCCCTACGCCTATCGTGCTATTTTGGCTGTAACATTTACAAACAAAGCGACAGAGGAGATGAAGAGTAGGATCCTCCATCAAATTCACAACTTAGCAACAGCAAATAAGTGTGAGTTTGCAGAGGATTTAGTAAAGCAGACCGGTCTGACAATAGAGCAGCTGCAAGAGCGTGCCATGGCAGTCAGAAGTGCCATATTACACGACTATTCTCGCTTTGCTATACTTACAAACGACACATTCTTCCAGCGCATAGTCCGAGCCTTTGTAAAGGAGTTGGGCATAGAGATTAACTACGCCATAGAGTTAGATACAGCACCCGTAGTACAGAAGAGTGCCGACAATCTTATTGAGACAATGAACAGCAACCCTGACCTGCAGGAGTGGCTGTTAGGACTTGCCGAGGAGAATATCTCTCAGGGCAAGCAGTGGGATATCAAGCGAGCTATATTACAACTCAAGGGTGAGCTATTCAAGGAGCAGACCAAAGAGGCCATAGAGAGTGTTAAGGATAAAGCGGCGCTAAAAAAGATGATTTTCGACTATCTTGAGGCTGCGGAGCGTGAGATGGAGCAGATAAAAGATGTTGCAAGAGAGGCTTTGAGTCTTATTTTTGACAATGGATACTCTCACAGCACCTTCTTACGCAGTTTTACAGAGTATTTCGAGAAAATTGTCTCATTTAACGAGCAAACCAAGGCCCCGTCAAAGACCATTCTTGACCACTGTTCTGATGAGCCTGAGTCGTGGTTCAAAAAGAGTCCTAAGCCGACAGCTGACATGCTTGAGTTGGCTATAAATCTTCAACCGCTGCTCTGTCAAGTTGTAAAGGGTTATCAAGAGTTATCTTACCTCCACAATAGTGCAACACTACTTCGTCGAAACTATCGTAGCTTTGCCCTGCTTGGCGACCTATACCAGCAAGCGGCCGAAATTTGCCGAGAGCAGAACACAATGTTGCTATCAGAGACTAAGCACACCATAGCCTCGTTTGTTACAGAGGATGACGCTCCGTTTATATACGAGAAGGTTGGAAACCGTTTTGAGCAGTTTATGATTGACGAGTTCCAAGATACCTCGCTCAAAGAGTGGCGAAACTTTTTACCTCTCCTACGCAACGCAATCTCTCAAAGTGCCGATGTTGCAGTATTACTTGTAGGCGACATAAAGCAATCAATATATCGTTGGCGAGGTAGTGATTGGAATATTCTTAAGAGCATTGCCCCAAATGATCTATCAAAAGGTGGCACACCAATTATCCACAAGAGTCTGGATTGCAACTACCGCAGTTTGCCAAATATCGTTGAGTTTAATAACAATTGTATGCGCAAAGTGGCAGACAATCTCAATAGCAGGCTCAACAGCATGCTCGACAATGCTATTGCAAATCAAACTATCTCCGAAGCGCTATACAAAGAGTTATACGACGCCTTAGGTAAGGCTTATGAGGATAAAAACCTCAGACAAACTCCAAAGCGCAAACATACTCATAAAGGCTATATTGAGGTTGCAGCCCACTATACAGAAGAGCCAGATATTGTAAGTTGCATCCGAGAGTTAGTGTACACAAAACACTACAACCCTTGTGATATAACGATTCTTGTCAGAGACCGTGCTTCAGCTCAAACGGTAGCAAAGACACTACTTGATGCAGGATCCAATGACCCAACGATGCGTTTTGGCATTATGACACAGGAGGCTCTAAAGCTGAACAGTTCGTTTGTAGTCCAATTTATCCTTGCCATAATGCGCTATGCTGTTGATCGTAGCGATACGGTAAGTCTTGGACTCTACAACCGTTATGTTCACAGCAACAATTTTCAGCATAAACTATCAAGCGAGGAGCTCACATTCTTTGACTCTTTAGCAATACTCTCACCAGAGCAGGCCTTTGAACTGATACTTATGCAATATCCTGATATTGTCAAGGGTCAAGCAGCATACACAGGCGCACTACATGAGCATATTATCAAGTTCTGTACAACAAAGGTAGCCGACATTAGGCTATTCTTAAGTTGGTGGGCGGACAATGGAACTGACAAATCGGTTACTATTGAAAAGGAGAATAACGCCATTGAAATTATGACAATCCACAAATCTAAAGGGTTGGAGAATAAAGTCGTTATAATTCCATTCTGCACTTGGCGTTTTATACCTGAGCCTATACGACCTACAACGATATGGGCAAGCCCCTCAAACAACAGTATGCTCGACTCACAAATGTTGTTCCCCGTGCAGGCTACTACATCATGCCGCAACTCTATTTTTGCTGAGGGGTACTACAAAGAGTGCGTCTATAGTTATATAGATGCAATAAACCTGCTATACGTTGCTCTGACACGTGCAAAAGAGCAGCTATATATCTTCTTCCCTGTTGTACATCCTGGTAAAGAGGGATATCAGTCCCACATTCCAGCGACAGTTGGTGAGGAGATTTTTAGGATTCTTAAGATGGAAGAAGAGTATAGAGACAACGAAGAGGATAGAGAGAGTATTATCAAACGTTTTGGCATCTCCGAAGGCCCTGAGAAACAAAGTGAGAATAATGAGGGTAGAGTATCGCTTACCGACACTCCTGTATCTAAGGTAAAACTGAAGTTAAAACTCCCTTCTTTCAAATATTTTGACAAAGATAGTAAAGTCATAGCCTCTCCTCGAGATAAAGGTATTATGCTCCACAGAGTAATGGAGAGAGCTGTAACATATCAGGACATTGAGAATGAGATAAAGAGACTTGTAATTGACGGAATTATCTCTACCACCGACTCATTTCTACTCTCAGAGCAGATTGCAAAGAGCCTGAATAGTACTATTGCCGCTAAGTGGTTTGATGGTAGCTATACTACTGTTCGTCGTGAGAGTTCTATTATCGCCCCTGGGGTTGGCACTAAACGCCCAGATAGAGTGATGATTAATGGAGATGAGGCAGTTGTTGTAGATTATAAATTTGGAGAGCAATCTGCAAGCTATCTCAAACAGATTACAGAGTATTGTCAACTTCTAAAACAGATGGGATATAATAAAGTAAAAGGTTATATCTGGTATATTAGAGAGGCTAAAATTGAAGAGATTGTATGAGAAAAAGTATTATAGACATCATTCCTCACTCCTTTAGAGCAAGAGGATATATAGTAACTGCGACTATTCTTATCAGAGCGCTACTCAACTTTGTAGGGCTTGCTGCACTACTACCTGTATTATACCTTATCTTAGATAACGAGAATATACATTCAAACAGTTGGTTGTCATATATTTACAACTATTTCAGCTTTACATCCGACACAACATTTGTAATTACTCTATCTGCTACCATGGTAGGGTTTATAGTACTCAAATCACTTGTAAACCTTCTACTCTACCGCTTTGAAAGAGATTATATATACTCTCTTTATCGTTATCTGTCTCGCAATCTGTATATAGACTATTTCAACCGAGGTCTATCATTTATAAAAGCGTCAAACTCTGCTGTTTTATCACGTAATGTAAATGTAGTGTGTTACACTTTTGTTGCCGGTGTATTACGTCCAATGGCCGTCATACTAAGCGAAGCATTGCTCTTTGTTCTACTCTTTCTATCTATTGCTATATACAGTCCAATAGCTGCAGCTATGACAATTCTAATATTTATACCTACCGTATGGCTATATTTCTCCCTTGTCAGACAAAAGGTCAACAAATATGGAACGATAGAAAATGAGGCTCAACGTCAAAAATATAGAGATGTTGTCGAGACCTACCGAGGATATGCAGATATAGAGATAAACAACGCCTTTAGTCGAATGTTGTCTGCCTTTGATAAGAATATAGACACTATTGTCGATGTTGGAGCGAAAAATGCAACAGTATCTACCCTACCGACAATGTTTACCGAGATAGGTCTTGCTGTAGGTATGGCTCTTTTAGTAAGCCTTAGCGTAGGTCTTGAAAGCGGAGAGATGAAGATTTTATTTGGCATTTTCGCTGTTGCGGCCCTTAGACTAATGCCATCTATACGTGCAATAATGAGTGCGTGGACCTCGCTCAGATATAACAAATATACTATTGACATTATCCACGATGCCAACATTGAAAGGCCGGTAAAGACCGAGAACAGTTCTACCGAAAAGTTTGATTTTAAAGATAAAATTACAATCGACTCTCTCTCATTCCACTTTGAAGATAGCGATAGTGATGTTATCAACAATCTGACTTTTGAGATAAATAAGGGTGATAAAATCGGCATCAACGGACGTTCAGGAGCCGGTAAGACAACACTATTCAATCTATTACTTGGATTTTACACTCCAACTAAGGGACAAATTAGTATTGATGGAGAGGTATTATCCGACCAAAATCGCCGTAAATGGCAAAACTCTATAGGTTATGTCTCTCAAAGCGTATTTTTAACAGATAGTACTATTCTTGCAAACATAGCCCTTGGTTGTAAGGAGGAGCAGATTGACATGGATAGAATATCAAAAGCCATTGAGGCTGCATCATTGAGTAGTTTTATCAGCTCTCTTCCAAATGGTCTCAATACCCGTATAGGCGAGTGCGGAGCGCTACTATCAGGTGGCCAAAGACAAAGAATAGGTATTGCTCGTGCCCTCTATAAAGGGGCTGAAATTCTCTTCTTTGATGAGGCTACATCATCCCTTGATAATGATACTGAACAAAATATAAACTCCTCTATTGTATCCCTAGCAAATGCAAATAGCGCACTGACAATTATTGTGATTGCCCATAGAGAGAGTTCTTTATCATATTGCGACAGAATAATAACCCTAAAATAATATTATGGAATATATCATAGCTGGTTACAAAATAAGGACCTCTGGACAACACTCAGATATTGTAAGTTGCGGCATACGTGGTTTTGCACCATTTGTGGCAGACACTGAGAGCGAATATCCTCTTGTAATGGACTTACAGACCGAGGTTGAGATTATTAAAGAGAGCTTTAACAATCTTACGGAGATAAATAGTTTCAGTTTTGAGGATGATTTGGCCCTATGTACCCTCTACTCATACAACGAAGGTTATCTATTTGAGATGTCAAAGGGTGAGTTATCATATCTATTTTCAAAAGAGGGAAATAGTAATATTGTAAAGGCAAACTTCGGTCTAATGGATAGTGTTGATATATCACTTCTCCGCTTTGGACTATGGATGATGTTCGGATTATGCACTGTAAAGTTAGGAGCTATAGCTATACACTCCTCTGTTCTTGTAAAAGATGGTGGAGCAGTGCTCTGCCTTGGCGAGTCAGGTACAGGTAAAAGCACTCATACTCGTCTTTGGAGAGAGCATATTGAAGGTACTACCCTGCTTAACGACGATAGTCCGATAATTCGTCTTGTTGATGGTATTCCTACCGCTTTCGGTTCTCCTTGGAGTGGCAAAACCCCTTGCTATAGAAATCTAAGCTACCCTATTTGCGGTTTTATACGACTATCGCAAGCCCCATATAATAAAATTCACAAATTACCTATACTCAATGCTATAGGAGCCCTATTGCCATCTTGTCCACCTGCTTTTGCGTATGATGACAACCTGCAAGATGCTATCTGTAATACTCTATCTGATATGATTGCCAAAGTAAATGTATATCATCTTGAGTGTCTGCCTAATGCTGCAGCCGCTGAACTATCATATAACACTATATTTACAAATAGATGAGCATCAAAACAGTTTCTAATATAGCGACATTCTCTGTTGTTCGCGACATACTACTCGAAGGCTCCTCTGTAACTGTATCTGTAAATGGACAGAGCATGTTACCGTTCTTTAGGAGTGGCTCAACAATTCTTCTACGTCCTATCCAAGGCAAGGACTTCAAAAAGTATGCTGTCGTATTTGCAGATGCCGGCGACCACTTTGTGGTTCATCGAATTATAGAGGTCCGAAAGACAAGTGTTACCCTGCTTGGGGATGGCAATATAATCGGTACAGAGACAATGACAAAAGATAAAGTATATGGTATTGTAGATTGCTCTGCTATGCACATCTTTTTTGCAAAGATATGGCTTTGGATGCGCCCTATACGTAGATTCCCACTTGCCATTTTCCGCCGAGTGTTGTAGTACGCCTACTATTTACACCTCTTTGGCATCAAAAAGTGGTAGTTGCAAGACTCTTAATAAGCAACAAAGGGCTGTACTTCATCGTACAACCCTTTGTCTTTTATTGGGGTTAGGCAGCAAATACTGCCTTTTCACGCCAAAATTTATGCCTCGAGTGCAAAACGCTTGTAAGCCACAACTGTAGCCTCCTTGTCTGTACGTGCAAGGAGCTCACGGATTGACTCCTTCTCACCTACAACTGCCTGGTTAAGAAGTGTATTCTCCTCGAAGAACTTACGCATCTTACCCTCAGCAATCTTCTCAAGGATAGCCTCTGGCTTATTAGCATTCTTAGGATCTTGCTTCATCTGCTCAAGAGCGATAGCCTTCTCCTTCTCAACAATCTCCACTGGACAATCGTCAACATCGATAGAGATTGGAGCCATTGCAGTTGCCTGCATAGCAATCTGCTTTGCAACCTCCTCAGAAATCTCCTTGTTAAAACCAAGAATAGTACCGAGCTTCTTGTTGAAGTGAACATAAGCGTTGACATATGCAGCCTCTATGCGAGCGTAGTATGCAAGTTCACACTTCTCACCTGTCTGGCCAGATTTCTCAGTTACCAACTCCTCTACAGTGCGACCCTCCTCATTCTTAACAGCGAGAAGAGCATCACGATCTGCTGCATCAGCTGCAACAGCAAGGTCGAGCATCTGATTTGCAGATGCAGAGAACTCACTATTCTGAGCTACGAAGTCAGTCTCACAAGCCAAGCAAAGGATATAACCCTTTGTGCCAATAATCTTAGTTACAACTATACCCTCAGTTGCATTGCGGTCAGCACGCTTTGCTACGATAAGCTTACCCTTCTCACGGATAATATCCTGTGCACGCTCAAAATCGCCCTCAGCCTCAATAAGAGCCTTCTTGCAATCCATCATACCGGCACCGGTCATCTTACGGAGCTTCATTACATCAGCTGCCTTTACTTCTATTGCCATAACTTTTAAATGTTTTTAGCGGTTGGTTAAAAAATTACTCTGCTTTTGTCTCCTCAGTTGCAGCAACAATCTCAGCTGCAGCTGTCTCCTGAGCATCAACAGCAGCCTTTACGCCACGCTTTACGCGAGTCTTACCCTCTTTCTTTACAGGTGCATCTACATTAGCCTCTGCCTCTGTCTCAGCCTTCTCACGCTCAAGTTTACGCTCCTCAAGACCCTCTGCGATTGCAGCACATACAGTATCAAGAACTACAGCGATTGACTTTGCAGCATCGTCATTTGCAGGGATTACATAATCAATGTCGGTTGGATCACAACAAGTATCTACCATTGCAAATACAGGGATGTTCAAACGCTTTGCCTCGCGAACTGCATTCTGCTCCTTCTGCACGTCAATTACAAACAATGCAGCTGGAAGGCGGTTAAGGTCTGCAATAGAGCCAAGGTTCTTCTCTAACTTTGCACGCTGGCGAGAAATCTGAAGCTTCTCGCGCTTTGAAAAGTTCTCAAAAAGACCGTCAGCAATCTGCTTGTCGATGGTTGCCATCTTCTTTACGGCCTTTCGTATAGTTGGGAAGTTTGTCAGCATACCACCAGCCCAACGCTCTGTAACGTAAGGCATGGTAACTGCTGCTACCTTTTCGGCAACAATATCCTTAGCTTGTTTCTTTGTTGCAACAAACAACACACGACGACCACTCTTTGCGATCTGCTTGAGTGCTGCTGCTGCCTCATCGAGTTTCACTACAGTTTTGTGAAGATCGATGATGTGGATGCCGTTCTTCTCCATGAAGATATACGGAGCCATTTTTGGGTTCCACTTGCGCTTCAAGTGACCAAAGTGAACGCCGGCCTCCAATAATGTATTAAAATCTGTACGAGCCATTTTAATTCTCTGTTTTTTGTTTTGTTTTAATCTCTTTACTTCAACTCAAACAGTAGCGATAAAAATCGATCTGCTGAGTTTTCCGCGACAGGGCAATTGGTAGGTAGTACTTCTTAATAATATATATAAGGTAGTCTTGCCAATTTATGACCTCTGTCGTGCTTTGCCGAAATAGTTGGTCAGCAATATTAACGCTTACTGAACTGGAACTTACGGCGTGCACCAGGCTGACCCGGCTTCTTACGCTCAACCTCACGTGAGTCACGAGTAAGGAATCCGTTCTTCTTAAGAACTGGACGATACTCTGGATTAATCTCGCACAATGCGCGAGCAATACCCATGCGTGCTGCCTCTGCCTGACCCTTGATACCACCACCTACAAGGTTGATAACTACATCAAAGTTCTCGGTAGTCTCGGTAACGAGCAGTGGCTGCTTTACCTCATACTGAAGAATGTTCAGTGGGAAGTAAACTGCAAGCTCCTTCTGGTTGATTGTAATATTACCTGTACCCGGCTTCACGAATACGCGAGCAACAGCTGCCTTACGGCGACCAACAGTGTTTACAACTTCCATAGTGTTTACTTAATCTCGTTTAACTTAATTGACTTTGGGTTCTGTGCAGCGTGTGGATGCTCAGCACCTGCATAAACCTTCAGATTTTTCAAAATAGCTGCACCGAGGCGAGTCTTTGGGAGCATACCCTTTACAGCCTCCTCAATTACAGCTGTTGGCTTACGGTTGAGCAGGTCTGCTGGAGTAGCAAAACGCTGACCACCCGGATAGCCGGTGTGACGAACATAGACCTTATCGGTCAACTTCTTACCTGTAAGCTTCACCTTATCAGCATTCACTACGATAACGTAATCACCGCAGTCAACGTGTGGAGTGTAGCCAGGCTTGTTTTTACCACACAGGATTTTAGCAACCTGTGAAGCCAAACGACCCAACACCTCATTTGTTGCATCAATTACTACCCACTCTTTGTTGGTAGTAGCTGCATTCAACGAGATGGTTTTGTAGCTTAATGAATCCATTTGTTGTTAATTAATACTTGTTGTTAATAAATTATAATCCAACCTCGCACTTTGCGAGTGTGCAAAGATACGACAAATTTCTGAAATACACAACTTTTCAACTTAAATTTAAATTTTTTCAAATAATAAAGGCCATAGCGTATCATAAACAGCTATGGCCTTATCTCTTTTATCACACAACTATTTGACCCTCAGCACTCGACCTATTTGCAGTACTGTTGTTGATTTAATGCCATTCAATCGGCAAATAGCAGAGACTGTTGTATGATTACGTTTGGCAATAAGTCCGAGATAATCCCCACTTCGTACTTTGTAATACCTTTTTTCGGCAGATAGTGCAGCCTCCTTTTTCTCTGCGCTATAACGTTCCTCCTCGGCATTGAAATCCTGCTCATACTTAGAGTAGATGCTAAAATATCCCTTTTTAAGCAGGAAGAAATCACGCCTCAACTCGCCTGTTTTAAAGTTAATCAACCTCTCCGGATCGAATGACTGCCCATAGTAACGAGTTTCAAAGTGCAAATGCGGACCTGTACTTCTACCCGAATTACCACCCAAAGCAATAGGCTGGCCTGCAACTACCCTATCTCCCTCCTCAACAAGACGAGCCGAGAGATGGCCATGATATGTCTCAAGGCCGTTATCATGACGTATAATTACAAGTGTTCCATAACCGGTATCAGTAGCCTTCGAGAAACGCACTCGACCATCAAAGGCTGCGCAAATAGTATCTCCAACCTTCAGTGCTATATCTATTCCGTTATGCGGACGACGATGGCGCATACCATAACGTGATGTTATACGGCCAATATGAGGATAACGATACCCCTTCAACGAATCAACCAAATTAATAGCAACAGAGGATGGAATAGAGTCTTTACTTACACTCTTATAGGCAGAAATATTGGTTGTATCCCAATATCTATCATAGATAGTCGAATCCTGCTCAATACTTCTATTCTGCACATATCTCCACGTGCCGTCATTAAACAGAATAACAGACAACGCCTTATTATCTGTAGCCAATGTATCGACAACAATAGGCGAAACAAGTGGACGCACAGCTGCAATTGTTGGTGGTGCCATAGACACAGTATCCTTTACAGGTTCTACTGCAAAAAGATGATAGGCAACAGCCAAAGATGTTAGTATTAATACTATTTTTTTCATTACTTATTCTCTTTCAACAACTCTTCTGCACACTCAAGTGCTTTATAAAACTCCTCTCCAAAACGGCGCTCAATAGGCTCCTTAAGCGACTTATAAACAGGAAGAGCCAACTCTTTTCCGCATTTACAAGCCGAAGAGCAGATAGCCCAACGATGATAATTAAGACCAACTGTACCATTTGAGAACTCAACAACACGTATTGGATAGAGGTGGCACGAAATAGGCTTTTTAAACGAGCACTTTCCTGCACGATATGCAGCCTCTATAGCACAAAGAGTAATACCTTGTTCATTGACAAATGTATATGCGCATTGGCATCCATTTACAAGAGGTGTGGTATAGTCGCCATCTACATCAACTACCATAAAGCCCTGCTGTTCAACTGCAGCAATACCCTCAGCTGTCATATAGGGCTTATAGTTTTCATACTCCTCCTCAAGAATATCCACCTCTTCAATATCAAGCGGCGCACCTGAATCACCATCAATACAACATTGACCCTTACATGCCGCTATATCACATGCAAAGCACTCTGTAAGCAGATCTGTACTTACAATTTTACCATCAATCTCTATCATTCTCAAAAAATGGCTCAAAGTTATCTAAATCTTTTTAACGAATCCTCAATAACTATATCATACAACTCTCCCAAAGTCATACCGGCCTCTCGCACCTGCTTAGGCACAATACTACCACTACTCATACCAGGGATAGAATTTACCTCAATCATATATGGTTCGCCATTATCTGTTACGATAAAGTCTATACGCACAATACCGCTGCAACGACAAGCTCGATACACCTCAAGTGTCATACGATTAAGCTTCTCCTTTATCACCTCACTAATTGGCGCAGGAGTAATCTCGTCAGACAAACCCTCGGTATATTTTGCCTCATAATCAAAAAAGGCACGCTTTGAAACTATCTCCGTAATTGGCAACAAAATCTCTCTATCCTCGGTAACAACCACGCCGCAACCAAACTCTCGGCCAACAATAGACTCTTCAATAAGTACCTCATCACTCTCCTCTGCTGCTGCAGCTACGGCCGCCTCAATTTGGTCAACAGATGTAACTCTTGTTACTCCAAAGCTGCTACCACTTGCATTAGGCTTTACAAAGAGTGGCAGTCCCAACTCATTAACGATTTCCTGACTATCAACTTTATCGCCCTTACAGATAAGAATCTCACGAGCCAAATTAATTCCCCTACCGGCAACAGCACGCTTGGTTGAAATTTTATCAAACGTAATCGTCGAAGATGTTTGTGAGCATGATGAGTATGGAATACCCATCATATCCAGATAACCCTGTAGCTTACCATCCTCACCAGGTGTGCCGTGGATGATAATTAGTGCATACTCAAAAACACTCTTCTCTCCTGCAACTGTAAGCGAAAAATCATTCTTATCCACCTCCCACTTCGAGCCATCGGCTGCCGTATAGGTCATATTACGATAGTGCAGGTCAATAACCTTCACATCATACTTAGAGCCGTCTAAAGCCTCTGCTATCTGTTTCGCACTATTGAGAGCAATCTCACGCTCTGATGAGTTTCCACCTGCAAGTAGTGCAACTTTAAGTCTATTCATTTATCAATTCATCTATTAAATTCAAAATACTATTAGCCTCTCTATTCCGGCTATCAATACTCAACACACGCATAAAATCGGCACGAGCCTGAGTGTATTGTCTATCTCTGAAATACCATGTTCCACGCTCTAAAAGAGCTGAAATATCATCAGGTTGCTCAGTGAGTTTTGCCGATAGTGCGGCAATATATAACGCTGCAGACCATAGGTTATTGCTCCTAATATACTTCTCTACCTCAACACACACCATATCTGATATTGGTTGACGGCAAGCAACAGCATTTCTCACATCTGTTGCCGAAAAGTCAAATAATGGAGCGTCGGCAAGATATGTTACTTTATCTGCAAGCTTAAGCGCATTATAACCTCTGCGTGGATAGACATATATAGGATAGTTCTCCAATATCTGCTCATACTCTTTCCAAGAGTCAAAACGCTCGATATTATCTGCACCCATAAGGATTGAGAAACTCATCGAATTACCGAAATTATCACTCAAAAAGCGCAACGTATCAATTGTGTATGACGGGCGAGGCAGAGTAAATTCCACTGCAGAGACCTTTATACTATCCGGATAACAAGAGGCCTGGCAAGCAAGGCTACACATTTCATAGCGTGAAAACTCCGGCGCCAAATCATCACTCTGCTTATGCGGATTTTGCGGAGAGACAATAAGTATAACCTCATCAGCGATTTTTCTCTCAATAGCATACTGAGCAAGAGCAATATGTCCTCGATGAACGGGATTAAAGGAGCCGAAATAGAGAAGAACGTTTTTCATTATTCGGCAATAAAGTTATCTATAATCTGTTCCGTCTTAGCTATTGCATCTGCAAGAACATCATTGACCACAATATAATCAAACTCAGGTGCTCGTTCAATCTCCGATGCGGCCTTTGCCACTCGTTTTGCAATTACCTCTGCTGAGTCTGTACCACGTCCAATCAAACGACGCTCCAACTCCTCAACAGATGGAGGCATAATAAAGATAGAGCAAGCCTTATGGCCAAAAATCTTCTTAAGATTTATACCACCAACAACATCTACGTCAAAAATAATAATATTTCCTTTGCTCCAAATTCTATCCACCTCACTACGCAGAGTACCATAGTGCGTTCCTGCATATACAGCCTCCCACTCTACAAAGGCATCTTTTGCGATAAGGGCTAAGAACTCCTCCTCTGATAGAAAATAGTAGTCCACACCATCCTTTTCAGCACCTCTTGGCGCTCTTGATGTTGCAGAGACTGAGAACTCAAACTGAGGATATCTCTTCAACAACTCATGTACGATAGTTGTCTTACCAGATCCACTCGGAGCTGAAAATATGATTACTTTCTCCATATAATTAGCTAAAAATTGCATCATCATTTGTTGTCAAAATGCAGTAGTTGCAATGCTCGGCGATAAATGCTTGTGCATAATAGTATTAAAACATACAAACCAGCAAGCATTTGGCTGCAAGCAGAAACAAATGCTCTATTTTCACAACAAACTATAGAATATTTAATACTTGTTCTTTAATCTTCTCAAGTTCGTCCTTCATCTTTACGACCAACACCTGAATATCGTGGTTATTAGCCTTCGAGCCTGTGGTATTTATCTCACGTCCCATCTCCTGAGCGATAAATCCGAGTTTACGGCCTGCCATAGCCTCTGTAGCCGCCACCTCTCGGAAATAGTTACAATGGTTTGCAAGGCGCACTTTTTCCTCTGTAATATCGAGTTTCTCGATATAAAAAATCATCTCCTGCTCAAGACGATTCTCATCCACCTCAACTCCTATTTTTGCAATACCTTCACGAATACGTGTTCTAACAGCATCGGCACGAGTAGTCTCAAACGGAGTAATTGCATCTCTACACTGCTCAATAATAGATACACGAGCCAAGAGGTCTGAGATTAAAGTTGCACCCTCCTGCACTCTAAAGTCATCAAGGCGTTTAGCTGCAATAGTTACCGCCTCAATAATAGCTGCAATATCGCTATCAGATGCAGTCTCTACCTCCGAACTGAGCACGTTAGGCATTCTGAGCACAGATGGAACAATTACATCATAAGCCGCATTAATACCCGAAAAACTTAGTGCATCTGTTACCTGAGTCAGGTATGCACGGAACATCTCTTTATTTATTTGACCTACAGTCTGCACTGTTTCAGACTGACAAGTAACCATAACATCAACTTTACCTCTGACAAGAGTTTTTGCAATTACGCTACGCACCTCAAACTCCGCAGCACGATATACCAAAGGTAGTTTTACCGATAAATCAAGTTGCTTTGAATTGAGTGAACGAATCTCCGCCACAAAACACTTCTCCCCTACTTTAACCTCGGCTTTACCGAAGCCTGTCATTGATCTCTGCATAGTCATAAAATTAATGGTGCAAAGGTAATAAAAAAATCTCACATTTGGTGAGATTTTTTAGCTATTAAACATCAACTCTTCGTTGCTACAGATGCGATGCTCGGCAACATAATTTAGAGTACCGACCAATTTTGTTGTCAAAATTAGAAGGTGTGGATAACAATACCTGAACGCAGTTTAGGCTCAAACCACGTAGTCTTTGGCGGCATAATATTACCCGTATCTGCAATATCTATAAGTTGGCGCATTGAGACAGGATAGAGTGCAAAGGCAACCTTCATCTCGCCACTATCTACACGGCGTTTAAGTTCACCAAGGCCTCGAATACCTCCAACAAAGTCGATTCTCTTAGAGGTTCGTAAATCCTCAATACCCAAAATCTTATCAAGAACAAGGTTTGACAAAACTGTTACATCCAAAACGCCTATCGGGTCATTATCATCATAAGTACCCTCCTTAGCAGTAAGGCTATACCACTGCCCTGCAAGATACATTGAAAAGTTGTGTAGGACAGATGGAGTATATACTGTCTCGCCCACCTTCTCAACCACAAAATCCTCATTCAGTGCTGCCAGAAACTGCTCCTCTGTAAGGCCATTAAGATCCTTCACAACTCTATTATAGTCGATAATTCGCAGATGCGACTCAGGGAATGTAACTGCAAGGAAGTAGCAATACTCCTCCTCGCCTGTATGATTTGGATTATTAGCCTTACACTCTGCACCTACACGTGCTGCCGCTGCAGTACGATGATGTCCATCAGCAACATAGAGCGCAGGAATAGTTGCAAAAATTTCTGTAATACGACGACAAGTAGCCTCATCATCAATAACCCACAGTTTGTGCCCAAATGTATCATCTGCTACAAAGTCATATTCAACAGGTTTTGAGATAGTCTGGGCAACAATAGCATCAATCTCAGCATTATCGGGATATGCAAAGAATACAGGCTCGATATTCGCCTTCTGGTTGCGCACGTGAATCATACGATCCTCCTCCTTATCGGGACGAGTAAGTTCGTGCTTCTTAATGGCTCCTGATAGGTAGTCCTCAAAGTGGCAACACATAACAAGACCATATTGAGTTCTGCCATTCATTGTCTGTGCATAGACATAGTAGCACTCCTTATTATCACGAACAAGCCAGCCACGCTCCTGCCATAGGCGGAAGTTCTCGACAGCCTTCTGATAGACCTGCTCAGAGTGTTCGTCTGCGATAGGCTCAAAGTCAATCTCCGGCTTAATGATGTGGAGCAGAGAGCGCTCTGTAGCCTCTGCTTTAGCCTCAACAGAGTTGAGTACATCGTAAGGACGTGATGCCACCTCGGCAGCATACTCTTTTGGAGGGCGAATACCCTGAAATGGTTTAATGCGTACCATAACTATCTATTTACTTGGAATTTAGTACAACCTGTCTCAAAAAACTCAACAATCTGACGTGCCGCAGCAAGACCTGCATTAATATTAGCCTCGGCAGTCTCGGCACCCATCTTCTTAGGTGTTGCAAAGTAACGCTTACCAAAGCACTCGCACAGCTCAGAGCAGCACTCCGGAGCCACATCGCTCACATACTTAAGATCCTCACGCTCTGTTAGAGCCTGCTTAAGGCCTGCCTCATCAATAACCTCCTTACGAGCTGTATTGACAAGAGTTGCCCCCTTTGGCATAGAGGTCAGAAGGTTATAACCTATAGAACCCTTGGTTTGTGGTGTTGCAGGGATATGTAGCGAAAGAAAGTCGGCACGACGATATAGTTCCTCAACAGAGTCCACCTTCTCTACTCCATCACACTCGAATACTGAATTATCACTTACAAATGGGTCATAAGCAATTACATTCATACCCAACGCCTTACCCTTACAACCTACAAGGCGACCTACATTACCGTAGGCGTGAATAGCCAGAGTCTTACCCTTTATCTCGCCTCCGGTACCAGGAGTAAAGCAATTACGAGACATAAATATCATCATCGCAATAGCCAACTCTGCAACCGCATTCGAGTTCTGACCCGGAGTGTTCATTACCACCACGCCACGCTCCTTAGCTGTTGCACAATCAACATTGTCATAACCTGCTCCGGCACGAACAACAATTTTAAGGTTTGGTGCTGCTGCAAGTACGTCGCATGTAATTTTATCACTACGAACAATCAACGCATCAACATCTGCCACAGCATCCAAAAGCTGAGTTTTATCTGTATATTTCTCAAGGCGAGAAACTGTATGACCTGCACCTTCGAGAATCTCTACTATACCATCTACTGCCTTTTTGGCAAATGGTTTCTCTGTTGCAATAAGAACTTTCATACCCTTTACAAATGAAGTGAAATAAATAGCTTGCTCCTCTTTTTTCTCAAATGTATATGGAACTATTGTTGCCATAGCAATCCCTACTTGTGCAACTGCTCAAATTCCTGCATACAAGCCACAAGAGCCTCAACAGATTCCTTTGGTAGAGCATTGTAGCACGATGCACGGAATCCGCCTACCAAACGATGGCCCTTAATACCAACCATACCGTGCTCAGTTGCAAACTTAAGGAACTCAGGAGCTAAATCCTCCTTACCCTCTGCCATAACAAAGCATATATTCATCAGAGAACGATCCTCTTTATTAACTGTTGGGCGGAAAAGAGAGTTGCGCTCAATCTCATCATAGAGAATCTGAGCCTTCTCAACATTCATCTTATACATAGCCTCAACGCCTCCGATAGACTTAATCCACTTCAGTGTCTCGTTCATCACAAAAATTGGGAATACAGGTGGAGTATTGAACATAGAGTTATTCTCCACATGAGTATTGACATTAACCATTGTAGGCAATGGACGAACAACCTTACTGAGCATATCATCACGAATAATTACGAAAGATACGCCTGCAGGTGCAAGATTTTTCTGAGCACCACCATAGATTAGAGCATACTTAGAGACATCAACAGGGCGAGAAAGTATATCTGAACTCATATCTGCGATAAGAGGTACAGGTGAGTCAAGATCTACCTTATACTCTGTGCCGTAAATGGTATTATTCGTACAGATGTAAAGATAATCAATATCTGAAGGAATCTCAAAATTCTTAGGGATATAGTTGTAGTTTTTATCAGCAGAAGTTGCCACTACCTCAACCTCACCATACATCTTTGCCTCCTTGATAGCCTTCTTTGTCCAAACACCCGTATCTACATAGCCTGCCTTTTTGCCCAAGAAATTTGCAGGAATATGGAAAAATTGAGTGCTTGCGCCACCACCCACAAAGTAAATATGATAGTTCTCTGGAATTCCAAGCAACTCACGCAGAAGCGCCTGTGCAGAGTTTAGCACATCCTCAAAGTCCTTTGTACGATGTGATATAGATAGAATTGAAAGACCTGTACCATTAAAATCAAGAATAGCCTTTGCTGCATTCTGATAAGCCACCTCCGGAAGAATCGAAGGACCTGCACTAAAATTATGCTTTCTCATAACAATTAAGTGTTTAATTTACACAAATATAACTAACCTTTTACGAATTTCCAAATTTTACTTACAAATTATCACTCTATAATTCATCTGGCAATAATACCCTTTTACCTGTTTCTCGCACTGATGGCATTGGTGATTTCCACTCTCTTAGGCGTGAAGAGAGCTCTGCTGAAAGTTCCTTAACCTTATCAGGGTATTGTAATGCGACATTGTTTGTTTCGCCTATATCAGAGCTAAGATTGTAGAGCTCTATTTTCCCTGTGCGCATACGATAAACAAGCTTCCACTCCCCTTTTCTCACTGCACTAAGATAGTCTATATCCTCAAGGTCATAGGGTTTCCATTGGTGCGGATAGTGGAAAACAAGAGTTCTCTGAGGGTCGATACCAGATACATTCTCAGACACCACAAATGCATTTGCGCTCTTTTGATCTGTTATCTCGCCCCTTTTCTGAGCCTTAGCTGCAAGTTTTGAGCCTTTAGTAATCAAATTAACAAGGCTCTGGCCATCAACCTCTTGCACTACCTCACAACTCTTTATACCGGCCATACTTAGAATTGTCGGAAAGAGGTCCTCACAAATTACAGGGGTATTCACACGTGTATTTGGAGTAACCTTCCCGTTCCACTTAACCATAAGCGGTACACGGATACCACCCTCATAAACAGACCCTTTACCATTTCTGAGTGGCAGATTGTGCATAAAACGAACTCCACCCTTAGCCCTGTTTTCTGCATTACCACCATTGTCGGTCATAAATATAATAATGGTATTCTTCTCCAGATTATGTCTCTCCAAATAGTCCAGCAAGTCTCCCAGACTCTTATCTACACCCTCAACCATAGAGGCATAGCGTGCCTGACCTTCATCCATGCCTGCATCGAGATACTTCTGCACAAATCTTGGGTCTCGCTGAATAGGAGTGTGGGTTGCATAATGAGCAAAGTAGAGATAGAATGGCTGATTATGCTGTATCGGATAGTCAAGTGTCTTAAGGGCCTCTCTTGTAAGAGCCTCGGTAAGGTGAATTCCTGTACCGTAGTACTCCGTCATATTCTGCACAGCAAGATAGTTCCACTTCTCAGGTGTGTTACCATAATTCTCCTCACTCAGATAGCTACGAGGCATGCCGGCAACATTTCCCGTAATATTGACCACAAAACCCATATTGTAAGGACTAGCACCAGGAGTTCCTGCCGAAGCCCAATGAGCCTTGCCTACATGGATTGTATAGTAACCTGCCTCTTTAAGCAGTTGTGGTAGTGGAGTTGCATAGAGAGTACTCTGAACACCCTCAACAGGACTCATACCGTTAATATTCCATTCTGGTCGTATAAATCTTGTTGTATTATCATGATTTGCACCACTCTGCATCATAGCCACAGCACCTCCCGTAGCATCACTTGGAGTATCTCGCATAGTAGATGTCCAATTAGTAATATGCGAATGAGCTGCATTTACACCCGTAATCAGCGATGTGCGCGTAGGAGTAGATACAGGACAAGCATAGGCATTTGTCAACATAACTCCCTGAGAGGCAAGGCGCTGCATATTAGGCGTATTATAACGCATATTATTTGGATAAACCTCCTCGCCATAGGCAACAGAGCTATCCACCCAACCCATATCGTCAACAATAAAGAATACAATATTCGGCTTTTCCGCTGCAACTGCAACTGATGGAGCAAGAAGAGATAGTCCTGCAATACGCTTTATCTTCATGGCAATACACTTTTATAATGCAAATATAAATAAAATATAGATACGTTGCTCTCTGATAGCTATTTTTTTAACATATAGATACAACTTATAGTTCTATAAAAAAATACAATTTCCATATTTGATAAATTATTTCTATCTTTGTCATAGCAAAAGAAAACAAATATTATAAACACTTAAATATTACAATTATGGCTAAGAAATTTCGTTGTACAGTATGCGGTTATATTCACGAGGGTAATGAGGCTCCTGAGCGTTGTCCACTTTGCAAAGTCCCTGCAGACAAGTTTGTAGAGATTGAGGAGCAGAGCGAGGGTCTTGAGTTTGTTACTGAGCACAAATTAGGCGACGGTTTGGGTTCAAGTCCAGAGCTTCTTGAGGGTCTTAAGAACCACTTCATGGGCGAGTGTACAGAGGTTGGTATGTACCTGGCAATGAGTCGTCAGGCTGACCGTGAGGGCTATCCTGAAATTGCTGAGGCTTACAAGCGTTATGCTTGGGAGGAGGCAGAGCACGCTGCTAAGTTTGCAGAGCTCCTCGGTGAGGTTGTTTGGGATACAAAGACTAACCTATACAAGAGAATGAATGCAGAGAGTGGCGCTTGCGAGGATAAGTTCCGTTTGGCTCGCATGGCTAAGGAGCAGAACTTGGATGCTGTTCACGATACAGTTCACGAGATGGCTAAAGACGAGGCTCGTCATGGCAAAGGTTTCGAGGGACTTTACAATCGCTACTTCAAGTAGAAAAACAACCCTATAAAACAAAATAGGTCGCTTTTAAGCGGCCTATTTTGCATTCTGCAGTATCACATTCTCAATTTGAGGAATAGATGTTGAGTCCTTAACCAACACTATTTTGTCTTTATCCAAAAGATAGAGAGAGGGAATGGCTCGTAAATCATAGAGACGTTTCTGATCTATTATACAACCTTTATCATATCCATTAATCCAACTATCAGGCAGAGGATGTTTGCGCCACAAATCTATATCTGCGTCAGGATATATGCCAAGAACTGTCAATTTTTTACTTGCAATCATCTCTGTAAGTAGAGCTGAAGCAGAAATCTGTTTCTGAATACTACGGCACATTGGGCAACCCGGATTATTTATATATATAAGTATATAATCCGACTTTATAGAGTACATAAAATGACTCTTCCCTGAGGCTGTTGTATATCTAAAATCATTTGCCTTATGAAAGACTCTGTTCTGAGTTGCAATAGCTAAATCATAAGCAGGAGCCATCTTCTCATATTCATCATAAAACGGAGCTGCTATCTGCGCCTCAAGCACAGGAATATAGAGTTCATCACTACGCAGAGGGGAGTTTGGGTCGTGAATAATCTTCTCTGACAGAGCAACAAAATAGTCAAGCATTTTACGAGACACAGAGGCTTTTTTCATCAACTTTGCAATCGGCACTCCATCATACGGACCTACATAGTTTGCAATATACTCTACATAAGCACGCACCATCTCCATAGAGTCCACCTTCTCAATAAATATGGTATCCGTAAAGTCGAATCTATCCCAATAGTGCTCTAACATATATTGGGATTTAGCCTCTTCTGTCGCTTGAGACGGTGGCAATACCCTACTGAAGGTTACTCGTTCATGTTTAGAAACATCCGCTTTTTTATTCTTTTGTCCTCCACATCCAATAGCTAAAAGAGCTATTAAAAGTACGAAAATAGTTCTCATAGTTCTATACAAAAAAGAGCCTGTAAATATACAGGCTCATAATTTAGACATTTCACAAAGTACCCTGCAACTATTACTTCAAGTTAGCAAGTGCACCCTTTGCAGCCTCTACGCTATTACCAGCAGTAACCTTCTGGAGGTAAGCAACAGCCTTATCCTTAAGAGCTGCATCCTTATTTCCACCAGCATTGTACTTAGCATTGTAAGCAGCACCGATAATAAAGTAGATATCACTCTTCTCCTCATCAGTAACCTGAACTGCAGCAGCATTCTCACCAAGCTCGATAACCTTATCGTACTCCTTCTTGTTGTTGTAAGCTTGAAGACGAATCTTCTCAGCCAGAGCAGAAGTTGGATCAGTTACAAGCATAGCATCAGCCATTGCAATAATACCGTCCTGATCACCAGCCTGCTGAAGACGTGCTACCTCATTGTTAGTGTACATAGCCATCTTCTCCTTAGCCTGTGCAATTGCGTCTGCATACTTTGATGCATTCATTGCGCAGATGTTGTTGCAAACGTCCATACCCTTTTGATACTCACCAAGCTTGAAGTAACTCTCAGCAAGGAAGAGTGCCATCTCAGTATTACGCTTGTTTGCTGCATAACCCTTCTCAAAAACAGCTACAGCAGCAGCATAATCGCCAGCATTAAATGCCTCACCACCCTGAGCCTGGTAAACCTTTGCAAGAATCTGATTTGACTTAACCTTTGCAGTGCTATCACCCCAAAGCTCAGCCTTCTCAGCTGCAGTAGAGAGATACTTGATAGCCTCATCCCACTTCTTTGCACCTGCTGCACGCAAGCCAAGACGCTGGTAACATGTAGGGATATACTTCTTCGCAGTAGCAACACAGTTAAGAACGTTGCTATCCTCTGAATCCATACCACCCTTTACAACTGCCTCAAAATTCTCAAGAGCCTTAGCCCAATCCTTTGACTGAAGTGCAGTCGCAGCCTCATTGTACTTAGCTGTAATCTCGCTTGCACTCTGTGCAGATACCATTGCAAAAGAGAAGAGTGCAACAGCCATCAAAACAAGTTTTTTCATAATTCTTTAGGTAATTTATTAAATTTTTGTTTTAAAATTATATAATTCTCGCTAATAATCTGCAAAGGTATAGTTTTTACCTCAACTTTGCAAAAAAATCTTTCATAAGTTTCTCACACTCCGCAGCAAGAACACCAGAAACGACCTCTGTGCGAGGATGTAATAACTCTTGTCCGAAACGAGTGTATCCACGTTTTAGATCTGAGGCTCCATAAACCACTCTTCCTATCTGACTCCATGCCAAAGCCCCAGCACACATAACACAAGGCTCTACAGTAACGTATATAGTGCAGTCCTGCAGATATTTACCACCCAATGTTTCAGATGCTGCAGTTATAGCCTGTACCTCTGCATGAGCAGTAACATCAGTAAGCGTCTCTACAAGATTATGGCCTCTTCCCACTATCCGACCACTCAATACAATCACTGCTCCGATAGGTACTTCGTCGTTATCAAACGCTTGTTGGGCCTCTTTTATTGCTAAACGCATATATTTTTCATCAGTTTGGAGCAAGCTATCCATATTTTTTTTATCTTTGTGCATTAAACAATGCAAAGATAGTAAAAATTCAAACAGTTTCAATATGTATAGAAGTCATACATGCGGTGAACTTAGAGCCGCAAATATCAATCAGACCGTTACTCTTGCCGGTTGGGTGCAGAAGGTACGCAACTTGGGTGCAATGGCATTTATCGACCTGCGAGACCGCTACGGCATTACTCAGATTGTTGTAGAGGAGAGCTCTAATGAGCAGACTAAAGAGGCTGCAGCAAAACTTGGACGTGAGTTTGTGATTCAGGTTACAGGTCGTGTAATTGAGCGTAGCAGCAAAAATCCGAAGATGGATACAGGTGATATTGAGGTTGTAGCTGAGAATATTAAGATTCTCACAGAGGCTGTAATTCCACCATTTACCATTGAGGAGAACTCTGATGGAGGCGATGACCTTAGAATGAAGTATCGCTACCTTGACTTACGTCGTCCACCGCTTCAGCGTAACATGATTCTCCGCCATAAGATGGCGCAAGAGATTCGTCGTTTTCTTGATAGTGAAGGTTTCTTAGAGATTGAGACTCCATACCTGATCAAGTCAACTCCTGAGGGTGCTCGCGACTTTATCGTTCCAAGCCGCATGAATCCAAACGAATTCTATGCACTGCCTCAATCGCCTCAGACCCTTAAGCAGTTGCTTATGGTGGCAGGTTATGACCGCTATTTCCAGATTGTACGCTGTTTCCGTGATGAGGATCTTCGTGCAGACCGTCAGCCTGAGTTCACACAGATTGACTGCGAAATGTCATTTGTAGAGCAGGAGGATGTACTCTCAATTTTCGAGCGTTGGGCAAAACACATGTTCAAGAGTGTTCTCGGCATAGAGTTTAATGAGCCACTGCGCCGTATGCCTTGGATTGAGGCTATGGAGAAGTATGGTTCTGATAAGCCTGATTTGCGTTTCGGCATGGAGTTTAATGACATTACCGACCTTGCACATGGCCACAACTTCTCAGTCTTTGATGACCAAGAGTATGTAGTAGGTTTTGCAGCAACAGGTTGTGCTACATATACACGCAAACAGATAGATGCCCTAACAGAGTTCGTAAAGCGTCCACAGGTAGGCGCAAAGGGTCTTGTATGGGTTCGCCTTGAGAATGGAGGAAATATTAAGTCATCTGTAGATAAGTTCTTTGACGAGGCATCACTTCGTGCTATTACAGAGCGTCTTGGTGCTAAAGAGGGCGACCTCTGTCTTATTATGTGTGGCAAGAAGTTCAAGGTACTTACTCAACTTTGCACATTGCGTCTTGAGGTTGGTCAGCAACTTGGTCTACGAGATCCATTTAAGTTTGCTCCACTCTGGGTTGTTGATTTCCCTATGTTTGAGTGGGATGAAGAGACAGAGCGCTTCTACGCTATGCACCATCCATTCACCTCTCCAAAGCCAGAGGATATCGAGTACCTTGAGTCTGACCCTGGTCGAGTTCGTGCAAACGCTTACGACTTTGTATGTAATGGTACTGAGCTTGGCGGTGGATCTATCCGTATCCATGATGCACAATTACAACAAACCATCTTCAAGTGTCTCGGATTTACTCCAGAGCAGGCTGAAGCCCAGTTTGGTTTCTTAATTAATGCCTTTAAGTATGGTGCGCCACCACATGGAGGTCTTGCATTCGGTTTTGACCGTCTATGCTCACTCTTTGGAGGTTCAGAGTCTATTCGCGACTATATTGCCTTCCCTAAGAACAATGCCGGACGTGATGTTATGCTTGATGGACCATCACCTGTGGCACCAGAGCAGCTTGAAGAGCTATACCTACAGCTGGTAAAACCTGAATAAATATAGAAAGGCTGCAAATTGTATTGCAGCCTTTTATTTATATATCTTGATGCAGTATAATTAACAACGTGCAGCTACCAAATATCACAACAAATTAATTATGAAGAATTTTATCTCAATGTCAATCTTTGCAGGTCTGTTGATAGGTATCGGTGGACTGGTATATCTACGTATAGGCGGAGTTGCAGGCGCTATATTGTTTGCATTCGGTTTACTTTCTGTTGTTATGTGTGGTGCTCAACTATTTACGGGTAAATCAGGATTCTTACCATATAAAGAGTTTCCAAAGCTTATAGCAATGGTTATCCTTAATGCGGTAGGTTGCGCTATTGCTGCATTTATAGCGTCATATTGCACTTCAGAGAGCCTTATTGCCAACCTTGACAAGATTATCGATGCTCGCTTGGCAGCCTCATGGCACTCTCTGATAGTTACCTCCGCTGGGACAGGAATGATTATGACCCTTGCAGTCTATGGTGCACGCCAAAAATACTACCTGCCTCTACTATTCGGTGTTCCCGTATTTATCCTTTGTGGCCTACCACACTGTGTCGCAGATGCATTTTATTATGCTGCAGCTATATTTTATGGTAAGTTTGAATGTAACCTGCTCATTGCTTGGCTTTTGGCAATTATCGGTAACTATATAGGCTGTAACCTCCCTCGTATCTTTATGGGCGAGCAATTTAAAACTGTCTAATTTACTCGATAGCGCTACTACAATTTAATATTTACTCTTATTTAGAGCTATCTCAAGAGCAGCAATCAGATTGGTTGCTGTTTTTTTGTGATAATCAATATAGATTGCTCTTTGTAAATCTTACTCCTTCTAATTTTGGGATAGAGTGTGATAGGTTTTGTGCAAAGCAAATGAACAAAAGCCACTTATCACATTTAGTTACTGTCGCTTCAGAGCTTGTCGGACATTCTTTGTTGTCAAAGAGGGTTAGATGCAACGCTCGGCATAGTAAAACAGTTTTGACTCTGCGCTCGGTTTGCACAATCGTCCTCTGTTACACAGAGCCGTTAAGCTCACAAACAACAAGGGCTCAACAGTTCTCCGAAAAAATATAGCATCTCTTTAAGTCAGACCTTCGAGTCTGGCTTAAATAAAAGAAAAGCCAGACTCGTAAGTCTGGCTTAAAGAGGCGGCTACCTACTCTCCCACGGGAAAACCGCAGTACCATCGGCGTTAGTGAGCTTAACTTCTCTGTTCGGAATGGGAAGAGGTGGAACCTCACTGCTATAACCACCTAAATCTTGTTTAGGTATAGCATTTT
>JAFOBG010000013.1 GCA_017381935.1 Alistipes sp. | reverse complement strand
TGTAACAGGTACTGTTGTTGCTGTTGGTACTCAGGCATACATCATCGCTGACAATACAGGTGCTATGATGGTTTACCACTACAACAACGGCCGTACTGTAGGTGAGAATATCACTATCTCTGGTGAGGTTACTATCTATCATAAGGCTGACGGTACTTCTTGGGGCACTCCGCAGTTCTCAAACGCTGCTACTGTTGTAGTTAACTCTACTAACAACGCTTGGACTTACAACCCTTCTGTCCTTGATGCTGCCGGCGTTGACGCTATGCTTACTGAGACTCTCTCTAAGGAGGTTGAGTTTGCAGGAAAACTCGTAGTGTCTGGTAACTATATCAACATCGAGATTGCTGGCGCTACTGTACAGGGCTCTGTAAAGTATGTTGACAATAACGCATACGCTGATCTTAACGGCAAGGATGTAACTGTTAAGGGTTACTTCGTTGGCGTATCTTCTAAGAAGTATGTTAATGTATTGCCTTACTCTATCGAGGCAAAGGAGAGTGTTAATCCTGATCCAGAGCCAGAGCCAGAGCCAGAACCAACTCCAGACTCAAACGGCATCGTTTGGGAGATTGGTCTCGACTTGCAGAGTTGGAACACAGACACTAATGCTACATACGGTGCAGGTTTTATAGCAAGCGACGATAATATCAGCGTTGGTTACTATCAGCATAAGAGCACATCTAAAGCCGTAGAACCTAAGACTGATCATATCCGCATCTATAAGAGTTCTGCATTGGTTATAACTCCTCTCAACGGTAAGACTATAAAGAAGGTAGTTATCGATGTTACTTATGCTTCGACATACGCACTTGACATGAATGTTCTCTCTGATGGCACTACTGCTGTAGGCGATACGACTGCAGGTACTATTACTTGGAGTGGTTCTACAGACCAATTTGTAGCTGAGGCAAACAATGGTCAGGTACGAGTTAAAAAGTTGACCGTTATCACAGAGTAAACTCTAAATATCTCATAAAAAACTCTCGGTGTAAAACCGAGAGTTTTTTATTGCTAATAATTAAGAGAGGGACCACGCAGGCCCCTCTCTCCCCAAAAACTTAAAAAATCTACCTATTAGTCCGTTATTTATACTGGACTATCTTTTTAGCTTCACGAGCAATACGATCCTCGATGCGATATAACTTCTCAATCTGAATAGGCTCAAGAACAGAGGCAAAAATCCATAAATATCTCTGTTTTACAGATGAAGTATTAATTGTATTGGAGAGTCGTGTTGCAACAACCTTCATTGCATTGTCGTTAGTAATATCCTCCTTCTTTACACGAGCGCCCTTGTTATCAACAACTCTACCCAATACTTTACGATACTCTCGATAAATAGGCTCAAATTCAGTATATTGAGCATCAGTCAACTGCAATTCATCTTTTAGCATTTGAAGGCGTGTATTCATCAGGGCCTCGGCTTTCGCCTTAGCCTCAGCCTTATCAACAGCATTTTTAGGTTGTGCAATAACCTCTTGAGTAAACAATGCAGCGAAAGCAAACATTGCAACTAAAAACATCTTTTTCATAATCTTCTAATCAATTTGAAGGTTTATAATAAGGTTGTATCTTCTGCATACTCAACTATATCTGCAGCAAACTCATATATCACATCTACAGGAGCCTCTGCAACTTGTTCCATCAGTAGCTCATAGTGCGTTGGCTTAAATGAATCCACAAAGACAAACAACGCTAAAAAAGCACATGTAACCACAGCTATCGAAACGCTCCATCTAAAGATTTTACCATCATTTTTTGTTGCAGCCGCACGAGCTACTGCTGCCTTAGAGCGTATCTTCATCATCTCCATTGCCCCCTGCTCAAGATGGTAGGGCATTAAACTATTCTTACTCATATTACTCATAATCTAACTCGCTAACTCTTAGTTTAACTTTTCTGGTTGCATAGTGATAATTGGTCTTTAAAGTCGAGACACTCTGTCCTGTTATCTGTGAAATTGTTTCAAAAGGCAGTTCATCAAAATATCTCATATTAAATACCAATCTCTGTTTTACAGGTAATTCCAATACTGCTCGGTGCAGTTTTACAGCTATCTGATCTGCATCAGGCGACAATTCACCCTCAAAATCAGCCAACAATACTCCCGATAAAGCATCTACCGACATAAAGATATGCTTACGTCGCTTTCTCAACACTTTAATTGCTACCGTAGTGGCTATCTTATACAACCATGCTATCAAAGAACTCTCTGTCTCGCCTCGAAACTGCTCTATTGATGAGAATGCAGCTACAAACACATCCTGCAAAGCATCTTGAGCATCCTCATGCAACACAACAATACGGCGAATATGCCAATACAGACGCTCACTATATTGCTCGATTATTATATCGAACACTCGTGTCATATCACAAGACGACCTTATTAAGTCGATAATATGAGCTCTCTTTGTATCAATCATTTGCAAGCGATTTCACTTAATAGATACCTTTTATAGTAAAAGGTTAAAATTGAGAAGTAAAAATTTTCTCAGTATCTTGCATAAACTGTAAATATGCAGTTCTCTCGCTCTTAGACATAGTTAGAGTATCACCAATTGATTTTGGAATAACTACATAATCTTTAAGACGTACCCATACAGGATTAATATCTAACCAAAAGCTACATCCGTCATCGCTCTTTTCAACAGAGACTTGTGCGATAATGCCTCCATCTGTATAACGCTCTCTCTGATTTGAGATAAAATTGCCTAAAGAATATACCGTAACCTCTCGTTTTGAGGACTCCGCACCTTGTACAACGTGAGGATGAGAACCTATGACCAACTGACAACCTACACGATGCAAGAAGGCAGCCAACTCTTTTTGCTCTCTATTTGGTTTTCGAGAATACTCTATACCCCAATGAACAAATGCGATTTTACAATCAACATCTACACATTGTTGCAGTTCTGTCGCCATACGAACGGTATCAAGACCTGGGACAATAGCTCCGTCTTGAGCGTCTATCCCATTAGTGCCATAGGTGTATGCGAAAATAGCCACTTTGATACCTTTTCGCTCAACAACAAGTGGATTTCGACGATATTGATCAGCCATATCTCTAAAAGAGCCGATAGGAGCAACGCCATACTTTCGTAAGATATGCACCGTCTGCTCAATACCGCTACAGCCCATATCAAGAGAGTGGTTATTTGCCGTTACGGCCACATCAATACCGGCATCTGCAAGTGCAGCAGCAAGCTCAGCTGGTGATCTAAATGCAGGATATCCACTATATGGAGGAGTTTGAGATAGGGTAGTCTCTAAATTAACGATTGTCAAATCGGCATCCTTAAATAGTGGCTTAACATATTGAAAAGATGGTCTAAAATCGTAGATATCACCTTGTTGAGCCTTTAGTATCTGTGGCATGTGTGCCATAATATCTCCAGCAAAGAGTATCTTTATACGCTCTACAGTTGCAGGCTTTGATTGAAAGGATGGTATATATACAATAGAGTTATCTACACCCCATATTGATAGTAGTGTAGCACAAACAAGAAAAAGTATTGTTATAAAACCTCTCAATCTTTTTTCTCTCGTTTTGGGAACCAACCTTTCTCAACTCGTTTACGTTGCTCAAAGAGCTCTCCTATGCTCCAGAATGATGAAGCTCCCCATACTGCAAGTAGTGTAGAGAGTATTATATTTTGCACCAATAAAGATGCGACGAGAGTAGCTACCCCCATCAAAGCAAATACCCACCAACACTTAACTCCAAAATAATACTCACTCTTTATAACAATCGGATGGAAGAATCCGATAATTAAGAATGTGGCAACGCCTATAATAATTCCAGAAAAGTTCATAATTATAATATTTGGATGGTAAAGATAATGAAAAATATCCAAATACAAAAAAAAAGCCACTACAACAACTTGTAGTGGCCATATTGTAGATTAGTTAGAAACTATATTTAAAGAGTAAGTTAACTCGGTTTGCGCTATTCTCATCGCCATTCATGTTTTTACGAGTCGCCCATAAATACTCCACTGCAACTTTACAGCGAGATGAGAGGCTATAAAATAGGTTACCAAACACATATTGACCTCGGCGATACTCATCATCAGCATAGAAGCCGTTCTTATGTTGTACCTGCACCATAGAGTAACCTCCGGAGATAAACAAATTTGGTAGTATATTAATCTGTGCAGCAGCTTGCCAACCGAACATAGGCATAGTTTGAACCTTTAATGGGTCTTTCGGATTTGGAGTAAAGTCAAGTCCTGAGCCGGTAAGGTCCTGTATATAAGGTGTTATACCCTCACCATAGACGCCATTCATAAAGAGCTGTACCATCTTGCCAATGTGGATATTACCACTTGCCTGAACACCCCAGCCAAACAGCGAGGTCGTACTCTTATTATTATTGTTATAAAGATACATATCACGAAAAACGGCTGATGCTCTGAAGTGGCTTTGACGCTTTGCACCCCACATAACCTGTAAATAGACCGGAAAATCAGGTACTCGCTGCGGTATAGGCATAAAGACATCGCCATAGGTTGCAGAGACATTAGGCATCTCTGCAGCAACACCAAACTTCATGTGATTATTCAGGAATGGTAACTCATAACGAATCATTGTTGCAAAATTGAAGTTATAAGCATTAGGTCCTTGGAAATCAATCGTTGTAGGGGCTGCAGTCAAATCACAGAATGTAGTTACATCACGACCAAATGTAAAGCCCGCCAAAGAGACGTATCCTGAGCGCAGACGTGGAGTATAACTACCACGGTTACCGCCTCTAAAATCTGCATCAAAGTATATCACCACAGGTGTACGCAAGCGCTTAGGATTAGCTATGGCTCGCATATATACTCGCGAAGTCGTTGCATCCATAGCTAAAGCCTGTTTATTTGCAAACGACTCCTCAATAGGAATATCATACGGCACCATATCTCTATTATCTACCGCATCATCAAAGCTGTAACTCGCTCTTAGTGCCACATAACCTCCTATAGCAAAGGAGAATGTATTTTGATGGTTGGCAAAAACCACATTAGGCTCATCGACCTGTTGAACACCAGGGCGCATAGCCTGACGATGGTCTGCAACTGCAGCCTTTGCCGCTTCATTACGCTGCATTGCAATATGCTGCTGCGCAAGAGCAGGATTATTACTCCATATTGTATCGGACTCCTTTACCGATATAATATAGACGGTAGGCTCATCCGCTTTATGGTGTCGCTCCATAAAATGTCTTTGAGCCGAGGCGGTCATCAGTGAAGATGCCGCGAAACAAAGAAGTAAAAATTTTTTCATAGACTTTAGATATTAAATTCAACACCCCTATAATTTGCAAGTTATATGCCAATTGTAACATAGTTTGTCGTTTCTCAAAAATATCATATATTTGCACTATGATTACCTTTATATTTATTTCAATCATCATATTGACCCTGTATGCCGATTTTAAGGCATACCGTAAAATTGCTGCAACTAATCTTACCGCAAAGGCTATTATAGCCGTCATAATCTTACTGTTAAATATACTGCCATTTATATCTGTAGCCATCACCGCACTTTGTAGCGACAATTCACATCTTGTAATGTCCATTGCATCATGGATTATTACGATATATGTCCTACTTACTCTCGTACGAATAGCATTTTACATAGGTTTTCTTACGATTAGCAAACAGCGATTATCTGTAGCTATTGGAACTATCTTTGCTGTCATAGTTTTTACTATTCTTATCAACGGTATTATCAACACGCGTACCAATCTCAATATTAAGAATATACCTATACAGCACAACAACATACCCGCTTCATTTGACAATTTTAGAATACTCTTCTTCTCGGACCTACACATAGGCTCTTTAGTGAGTCCGGAGAGAGAAATAGCACAATTGGTAGATGTTATCAATAGTCAGAAGGCGGATATGGTTATTTTTGGAGGCGATATGGTACACATTCGCTACAACGAGCTCTCTGATAGGGTTATAAAGAGTCTATCAAATGTAAAGGCCCCTTATGGTGTATATACAGTATTGGGCAATCATGATACAGGTACATATATTATGGATAGTACTACACTTAGCAAAAGTGAAAATATTGCTCGTTTAAATAAAACAATTCGTCAAGCAGGGTGGGAGTTATTACAAGATAGCACGATATATGCAATAAAGGGTGCAGACTCGATTGCGATAACAGGAATTGACTTTACAGATGCGCTATTGGAATATAAACACTCCTTCTCAACACCTGACAATTTTGACGCTCAGAGTGTTTTCAAAGATGTGTCGCCTTCGCTCTTTAACATTGCGGTATCCCATTTACCCCAATTATGGCACCCTATAAGTGATAACGACTTTGCTGAGTTGACACTTTCCGGGCATGTACACGCTACACAGATTGCTGTTGAGTGCTTTGGCAAACGATTATCTCCTGCTATGCTTATGTACAAGGAGTGGAGTGGGCTTTATAGAGATAAGTCAAACTATCTTTATATCACAGATGGTATAGGATGTGTCGGATTTTATATGCGCATAGGAGCAAGACCTGAAGTAACCGTTATCGAGCTTAAAAAGTAGTACGCAAAGTCGTACTGCTCAAAAACAGTACGACAATGAGAACTTTTATTACAACACTTGCTCTTCTTTGCTACTTTCAGAGCTATGCCCAGAGTGTCATATCTTTAGAGCAAGCTGCGCAACTAACATTTAGCAACAACTCTACTATCAAGGCTATTGAACACCACAATAGCGAAGCTCAATACAACCGTAAGGCTGCTGTGGGACTATTCTTTCCTCAGATTAACATTCACGGAGCATGGATTCATAGCCAGAAGAATATATCAATAGATGCAAATCCTCTCAAAGGTTTATTGAAAGATTTCAACATTACACCTCTGCTTGGCTTAGATTGGAGTTATAAAATTCAAAATCGCACATTCTCTTTTCTTGAGGCCGATATTACTATACCTATTTTTACAGGTGGAAAAATCATTGCCGCCAATCGAGCCGCAAAAAGTAACCAAAGAGCAATATCTGCACAAGGGGTAATAGAGTCCCAGAAAATATTTACAACCCTTGTTAACCGCTATTTCGGATATATATTGGCAACTGATGCTGTAACTGTTAGAAATGATGCTGTAAAGGGTTTAAAACAACATCTTAACGATATCCTTGCTCTGCAAGAGAATGGCTTGGCGACAAACGCCGAAGTTCTCTATGTTAAATACTCTCTCTCTGAGGCAGAGTCTCTTCTAAATGACGCCATAGCAGAGAGAGCGACTATTCATAAGGCCCTCTGTACAACAATAGGTATAGATACTTTGCACAAGGCGAGTACAAATATATTTATAGTTGACAAAATCGAGAGCCTATCTCATTTTCAGGCACTTGCCGAGCAAAATAATCCGCAAATAGAGTATATCAAGGAGCAAGTTAATCTTGCCAAAGAGAATATAGCCGTTAATCGTGCCGACTTCTCTCCTCAGATTGCAGCAATTGCAGGAGGTGCTCTTACACAGCATGTAACAGAGCTATTACCTCGTTGGGCAATAGGTATAGGTGTTAACTTTAAGCTATTTGACGGAAGTAGGCGAGAATTTAAGTACTTAGCCGCTAAACAGACCTTTGCTCGTGTAAAAGAGTTAGAAACTACAGTAGAGCAAGATATTAGGCTATTGCTCGAAAGTCTATACAACAACTGCACATCGGCCTTAAGTCATTGTCAATCAGCAGAAAGTTCTATATCCTTTGCCAAAGAGTATTTAAGAATGAAACAGATTGCATTTGACCAAGGAGTAGCCACATCTACCGATGTCGTTGATGCCACACTCAATCTTGCACGCTCTCAGATAGAGCACCTAAAGGCGGCATATCAATTTGACATCAATTTAGCACAATTACTTGAGGCTTCAGGCTGTAGTTACGATTTTTTCAAATACTCAAATAGTGTAAATAAAAGAGTTATATCCTATGAAAACAACTAAATACATCTTTCTCCCCATTGCTCTAATATCTATCGTAGTTGCTATTATTATAGTTACACATATCGTATCAAGTCATCAAAGTATAACCTTGCAAGGCGTTGTTGAGTGTAGAGAGTATAAAGTTGCATCAAAAATACCGGGGCGTATTGACTCAATAGCTATATCAGAAGGAGATAAAGTTGTAAAAGGGGAGTTGCTATACACTATATCTACGCCGGAGTTGGATGCCAAATTAGAGCAAGTTGATGCTATCAAGGCGGCAGCTCAGGCATTAGATAAGCAGGCAGAATCAGGGGCTCGCAAGCAACAGATTGCAGCTGCTCGTAATATGTGGCAGAAAGCAACTATTGGTAAAGATTTGGCAGAGAAGAGCTATCATCGTATTAATAGGCTCTATGAGCAAGGTGTGGCCACTGCACAACAACGAGATGAAGCGTTTGCTAATTTTAAAGCCATGGAGGCGACACAGAGTGCTGCTTATGCAGAGTACTCATTAGCTCTTTCGGGCTCTACAAAGGAGCAAAAAGAGGCTGCTGCAGCAGGAGTAGCGCAAGCCCAAGGTGCTATAGAGGAGGTTAAAAGCTATATAGCAGACAGTAGAGTAGTCTCTCCTATTTCAGGTGAGGTATCAACAATAGCATACTATCCTGGTGAACTTGTTGCTGCGGGATACCCTGTTGTAACTATTTTAGACCTTAGTAACACATGGGCTTTATTCAATATAAAAGAGACCCTGCTTCCACAGATTAGCATAGGACAGAGTATAAATGCATATATCCCTGCTCTCGACAAAGAGATAACTCTCAGAGTGGCTCATATTTCGTCCCAAGCCGATTTTGCGGTATGGAATGCCACAAAGACAGAGGGCAGTTTTGATATTAGGACATTTGCCGTAAAGATGATATCTACAAACAATGACCTACGTCCAGGTATGAGTGTGATAATAAACCTGCAAAACAGATAGTAATGAGGAGTATATACAGATATTTCTGCTCTGAGATTAGACGAATTAGAGAGAATCGGTTCTATCTATACACACTTACTCTATTTCCTGCAATAGCTCTATTGATATTTGTATGTTACTTCTCAAAGAGTGGGATTGATTTACTTCCCATTGCTGTTACCGACTACGATAATAGTCCACTGTCTCGTAAAGTGATTGAGATGATTAATATTAGTCCGTCTGTCAATATAGAGTACAAAACGTCAAGCTCCGACCAAAGCCTTGAATTGATGCGTCGTGGTAAAATATATGCCTCAATACTTATCCCCAATAACTTCGAGAGAGATATTTTACGTAATAATAATACACATATCGAGCTTTACAATAGTGGCACAAACATCTCCACCAACGGTTTTATCGAGAATGCTGTACAGACTGCTGCAAAGAGTTTTGGCGCAGGTGTTGTAATTGAAACACTTCTTGCTCGTGGAGTCGATAGTAGCCATGCGCTATCAATGGCTATGCCCGTAAGATTGTCAGAACACCTACTTTTCAATCCTTGGCTCAACTATACATATTATCTCGCACCTTGCTTTTTAGCAATGATGATTATGATTTTTACCTCTCTGGCAACATCAATAGCCGTTTGTGATAGAGAGTACTATAGTTTTGTCCAAATCATTGGAGTAATTTTGCCTACAAATATAGTAATGACTCTATTCGCCACTATTATCTTAATAATATTATTCTGTTGGTTTCAAGTGCCACTAAACGGAAACCTGTTGTTTATTCTTTTAGCTACCTATCTGCTAATTATAACCTATCAGGCTATAGCAATATTTATCGCTGGCATTACCAAAAGTCTTCACTTAACGCTCTCGTTAACAGGTGGTTATTCGGTTTTAGCTTTTACATTTTCCGGACTTACATTTCCGGTCCTTGCGATGGCAGAACCTCTGCAACTTTTAACCCATCTTTTCCCATTTACATACTACATTAACGTCTTTATAGACCAGGCTCTTAGAGGAGCTCCGCTATATGTATCAGCACCTAATTTAGCATACATGACCATATTTATAATTTTACCACTATTTGTATATAAACGACTATGTCAAAAAAACTAACGACACTGATAAGTATTGAATATCAAACTATCTTCAAAAATAGTGGCGTGATACTCATACTCATTCTTGCACCGTTCATCTATGCGTTGCTATATGGTTCAGGTTATGCTATGCAAGTGGTAGATGATGTACCGATAGCTGTTATTGACAACTCTAACAGCTCATGTAGCAGAGAATTTATATCTCTTCTCAATGCCTCGCCATATATAACCACTGCATACCAAACCCCCGACATATCAAATGCGAAGGAACTGCTATTTAACCGTAAAATCTATGGGATTGTCTATATCCCCGAATCATACGATAGAGCTCTACTCTTAGGCCAGCAATCTTGCATATCATTATATTGCGATGCAAGCTATTTCTTAATGTACAGACAGGTTTTTAAAGGCGTTACTGATGTAATTGCAGATATAAATCAGAAGCAGGCAATCCAATCTCCGGTTATATATCAATCGCATACACTTTTCAACCCATACTTAGGTTATGGTTCATTTATAATGCCGGCCATTTTGCTCGTCATACTTCAACAAACAGCAATTATGGGTATCGGCATGATAGGTAGCATATCAAACCAACACTCTTTATCCTATAATACCACCCCAATTAAAAGATTAACCGCAAAAGTGATAGTATATAGCTCAATTTATGGCGTAACAACATCAATAATCTTCACCCTTATATACCACATATTCGGATATCCGACAAACGGAACACTTATAACCGCCATCACTGTTATTGGTAGCTATATATTAGCATTTATTATGCTTGCTATTGCTATATCTACACTATTTAACAAGCCTGAGCAGGCTATTTTATCGACAATTTGGACATCTATTCCTGTGTTGTTAGTCAGTGGTGCGTCTCTACCCATAGAGGCTTTTCCAAAGTGGATGTACATTATAGGCGAGCTACTACTACCCTCAAGCAGTGCTATAAGTGCCTATATAAAGGTACAAAGCATGGGAGCTACAATAGTCGAAATATCTAATGAGATACTATATCTATGGACTTTAACAGCTATTTACGGAGTGATAGCTCTTCTATCTATAAAAAAACGGATGCTCAGGCGAACTACCAAATCCTGAGCATCCTACCCATAGCCATAGCAGCGATAGGCCACACACTACTATAAAAAACCTTAAGCAGTTCTTTTAGAATCTTCTCATGCGCATACCACCATTTGAGTTGCCCATACCTACACTTGATTTAGACTCTTTATAGTCGTAGTCGGACATCTGCTTACTACCACGCTTTCCAAAGTGTCGTAGATTATAGACAAACTGTATGCTGTAATAGCGGCCAATAACACTATTCGTCATATTCTTTGTATAGCCGGAACCTGTTGTACGGCTAAATGCTGTATTCTGATTAGCTATATCATTCACACCAATCTGAACTTCACCACGCTTGTTTTTGAACACTTTCTTTCCCAAATAGAGATTACAGAGGAAATATTGCTCATTATAATCCTGAGTAATACCTATATACTGATTATATGAGGCTGCAGCAGTAAATGTAAAGCCCTTCCAAAATACCCACTTCAAATTTGCTGAAGCAGAGTGGTTGAAGTAGTCGTTCTTTGCGCCACCCTTGGCCGCTGTATTCCACGCCTGGTTATATGTTCCTCGCCAAGAGAGAGTAAAGTCAATATTTTCCGAGATATTACTACCTAAAGTAAGCGAAGCATCATAACCTATATTCTTTGCGTAGTTGGTAATATAGTTGTGATTAACTATATTATCTACAACATTACCCGTTGTACTATAAATTGCAGATGGAACTACGCTATAGTTAACACCGGCCATAATATTAAGGTTACACTTCATAAATGAGAGAGGAAGACCTAAGCTCATGTGAGTTCTCAAATTCCAATATCCGTCCAAATTCTCATAAGATGTAATTCTCTGCGGTGTATAAAACTCTCCCTTTGAGTTTTTTGGCACCTCTATACCATCAAACTCATTTAGTTCAAAGCCTGCAGGACAATAGAGAGTCGATGAACTGATATAATCCTGCTGGTTCTGCAATGAAAACATCCACATAAATGTTCGTCCCTTCTCAATATTGGAGTGGATATAGTGGAAGTTGATACGATGCGTAAACGATGGATCAAGTCTCTTATTACCGATGCTCAAATATTGAGGTGTTGAGACGTCAAATATATTCTGTAACTGTGTAACAGAAGGGGCATTGGTCCACGAACGGAAGAATAGACGAATAGAGTTCTCCTTATTAAATGCATAGTTAAGCATTGCAAAGTAGAGGAAATCGTTAAATGTTCTATTAATCTTATCACTCTGACCACCAACAATATTCCCATCAAGGACAGAGCGCTGATAGTATAAATTTGCAACAACAGTGTTCTTATTCTTTGAGTAACGGAAACCAGGACCTACACGATGTGTCCAATAACCGCTCTCGTACTCAGATGTCATCTGTTGGTTGATTCCTTCTTGGGAAGACGGATCAAATGCATCACTATCATAATAGAATGCTTTCTGATCCTTTAATTCATCTTCATACGAGAAGCGGTATTGCAAACTTAAAGAACTATAATGTGATAAAGGCTCATTATAAGTTACATTTCCTCTAATATTATATTCGCGCGTAGGCGCAGTAATAATCTGATAAACAGGAGAGTATAGCAATGGATTATCCTTCATTTCATGCCAATCGCTATCTGGACCGAAATACTGACCTGCCCACTGAGAATCATAAGGTTTGATACCTGATGACTCATTTGAAGTCAGCTGACGTCGATTATGATTATCTCGGTAGTTAAATCGAGCATCAACGGTAAGAGTACGACCAGGCTTTGCAATTTTAACTCTATACTGCAAAAACTCTGTAAAATTAAGTCCATGACTTTTGCGAAGGGTCTGATCATACTGATACAGCAGACCACTCTCTCCATATTGATAACCCTCTGTTGTCGAGAATGGATTATTACCTTGATAACTCAATGATGTACGAGACATCAGAGACTGATTTCGAGATATTTTCCAATCCAGACGAGCATTGAGTCGATGGTTATTATTTATTGTTTCTGAGCGACCATTTGTGTAAAGTGTATCAACAGGCGACGGATCCTCATACCAAGTCTCACTCTCTGAGAGGTTATTAGTATTGGTATTATTGAAAAAATAACTACCCTGAAACTTAACCTGATCTTTACGGCCCCAATTATCTGAATAGTTCAGACCTATAGAATTTACCAATGCTACACCACTTTGAGGACGCACCATATATTGACCAAAACTACGACGGCCACCACCGCCACCGCTATTTCCAGAAACTCCAAGTATATCCTCAAACGAGAAGTTTTGCTGGTTGATATTATTAAACAACGCAATCAATGATACACGGCTATCATTCTGGAAAACATTGACATTTCCACCTGCCGTATATTTATGATTGGATGTAATATCATCGGTTTGAGGTTGATATCCATAACCAGCATACATCTTGCCAAACTGGCCTTGACGCATATTTGTTTTAGTAACGATATTGATAGCTTTATAGCCCTCTCCATCATCCATACCTGAGAACTCTGCCTGATCAGAGAGCTTATTAAATACCTCTACACGATCAACAGCCTCTGCCGGCAATGACTTAATAGCTGTACTTACATCTTCGCCAAAGAACTCCTTACCATCGACAAATACCTTCTGAATAGTCTCTCCTTGAGCTTCAACTGTACCATTATTAATATTAATACCAGGCATTTTCTTTAACAAGCCCTCTACATCTGAATCATTCGATACCTTAAATGCACCTGCATTATAACTCAATGTATCTCCGTTTTGTGATGCTCTAAGAGACTTAACCTCCTTAACAACTGTATCAATACGAGTTGCACTCTCCTTCATATAGACCTTACCCAATGATACTGTTGCCGACTTGACATTAAATGTCTTTGTTAAATCAGCATAACCAAGACAAGTAACAAGCATTGTATGCTCTCCATAGTTGAGCGATGGGAAGGTTACAGTTCCATCAACATTAGATGTATAATACTTTTTAGAATTTGGAGAGGCAGTAGGGTAAACCTCTACAACTGCTCCGATGACAGCTGATTTGGTATCATTATCCAAAAGAACCATCGTAACTTTACCTTTTGACTGCGCAAAAATCGTCATAGCCGATGTGGCAATCATAAACAACATTAAAAGTATTCGTCGCATATTTTTTGTAAGTTTTATTTCTGTTATTTTTTAACGGCCGTAAAAGTATTAAAAATAATCGTTCCGCAAAAGCAAACACTCTGCGAAACGACCAAAAGACGGGGTGAAACGACACTTATAGATGTTGAAATTTTTCACTACACCTCTTTTTTCAACCACTGTTTAAATTCTGGCACACGAGCCTTAGATACAATTATCTTCTCAGGGGTCTCCATTTTAAGATTTACAGCAAGTCGGCTACCAAACCATACCGATATATCAGAGACTGCATCTCGTGAGATAATGAACTGTCTATTAGCTCTGTAAAAGTTACTACCTGACAACATATTTTGCAGAGCCTCTAGAGTATATTCCATCGGATAGCGCTCTCCGTTATACCCATAAGCAAACACCTTCTCCTCCGAAGTATAACAATAGGCTATCTCCTCTTGACTTACAGGGATAAGTTTATCTCTAAAGCGCACAAGGAACCTCTGTCGGCTATTGCGTTGCTCTGCTGCCATTGCATCTAAACGAACAGCATACTCACTACGGTCTATACCTGTAAATAGTTGCCATTTATCGACTGCTCTACGCACCTCATCCTCCTTTATCGGCTTTAGCAGATAGTCTATACTATTAACCTTAAAGGCCTTAAGGGCATATTGGTCATAAGCCGTGGTAAATATGACAGGCGATACTATTTTGGTCTTATCAAATATCTTAAAAGAGTCTCCATCAGAGAGATGAATATCCATAAATACCAAATCTGGTGCTGCATTATTTTCAAACCACTCGATGCTATCAACCACAGTATCAATAACATCAAGTATTTGTACATTCGGTACTAATGCTTTTAATATACTCTGTAGATTTTGAGCTGCGGCAGTCTCATCTTCAATAATCAACACCTTCATACTACGCCTTTTTTAATGGTAGTTTAACAACAAATATCTCCGTATCACTCTCGACTTCAATTGTCTTTCCTAAGATAAGTTCATAGCGACTATTAAGGTTTTTCAAACCAATACCAGTACTTATCTCAGGCTCCAATAGCGGACGCTTAGGATTAGATACGACAAGCATTCCATCCTCTATCTGAATTGTTACATGCAACGGTTTCTTAGATGTTATCGTATTGTGTTTCACCGCATTACCAATAAGAGGTTGAAGTGATAGTGCAGGTAGCAGATAGTCATTATACTCCTCATCAACCGAAATATCAAAGAATATTTTGTCGGCATAACGAATACGGAACATATAGCAGTAGGCCTTAGCAAAGTCTAACTCATCTCTCAAAGGTACCAACTCAGTATTATCGCTATTATGGGTAATATATCTAAAGGTATATGAGAGTTGGTCTATATACTCCAATGCTCGTTTTGAGTCATTATCACGTACCAACATAGACAGAGAGTTAAGCGAATTAAAGAAAAAATGTGGATTAATCTGACTTACAAGCATATTATATCGCGTAGTCAAATTTTCATTCTGCAACTGCTCATTTTCAATCATTATCTGCTGACGTTGATAGATAAGCACATAAATCTGAGAATAAAGCAATACTACAGCCAACATAAACAGACACTTGAGCATCACCACAAAGTCAAGCATATGGTCCAACTGACACACAAGTTTAGTTTCGCCTGTATGGTGGAATGTTACTGGAGAGAGTAGATAGGCAACTGATGTTATTATTACACCAACTACAGCTCTGGTAAAAAGTGAAGTCCAAATAGCTCTTTCTCCAATTCGTCGGAAAGTCATCACTACTAGAAGCAACAGCGAGGCAATGGTATAGAATAATATCTGGTAAATAATTACCTCCCATTGATTTGAACTATTATATAGCGAGCCATAGTCAAAAGGTTTACCGTTACGCTCCAACAATCTGCTCATTATAAGATGCGCCCCCTCATAACGAGCTTGGTCTCTGGCCTCGATTTTAAGCACATCTCCGGATGTTAAATCAAGACGACGCACAGAGCGACGGTCAACATAAATACTATCCTGAGTATCATGTGCTACCAAATAGCCAAAGCCATCTACACTCACACCCAACACACCCTCTACAACCACCACAGGACCTTGGTCCTTAGGGCTTTTAGAGCCCTTTATTTCAGCTGATTGATTTACGACAAGCAACAGCATATAGGAGAAGTTGACAATCAAACTAATTGCCAACGCTACTAATGTGTAGGATACTATAGGGGATTTGGGTGTAAGTTTAATCTTCATAATTTATATCATAACTTTACTCTTCATCATACCATGACGCATACATACGATAATCTCGTGCTATACGCGCTATTATAGTCTCTCTCTGCTCTGGTGTTACCTCCTTCACCTTCTTTGCAGGGACACCTGCATATACCGAATTTGGTTCCAACTTAGAGTTTGAAAGCACTAAAGCATTTGCGGCAATAATACAACCTGATGCCACAACTGCATTATCAAGAATAGTAGCACCCATACCGATAAGACAGTTATCCTCGATTATCGCACCATGGATAGTTGCATTATGACCCACAGAAACATCATTACCAATATGTGTTTGTGATGGTTTTGGGGAGCCATCATAAAGGGTATGAATTACTGTTCCATCTTGAATATTTGTTCTATCTCCGATAGTAATTGTATTTACATCACCTCGAAGCACCACATTATACCAAATAGATGAATCTTTACCTACGGTTACATCTCCGATAAGGACTGCTGTCTCAGCTACAAAAGTACCCTCGCCAACCTTTGGCGTATGATTACGAACAGATTTTATATATGCCATATCTTTGATTTAATTATGTTTTGCCTCCTGCCAATAGTTCTCAAGTTCCTCAAGAGGTAGTTCATTTACCATCTTTCCCTTCTCTACTGCACGTGCCTCTACATGGTTAAATCTCTTGATAAACTTCTTATTTGTACGCTCAAGAGCATTTTCAGGGTCAATACCATATAGTCGGCAAGCATTAATAAGGGCAAAGAAGAGATCTCCAATCTCTCCCTCTAACTTATCCTTGTCATTAGCCCTCATTTCAGCCTCTACTTCAGCAATCTCCTCATGGACTTTATCCCACACATCCTCCTTCTTTTCCCAATCAAAACCTGCAGAAGCAGCCTTCTCGCCAATTCTAAAAGCCTTAACCATTGCTGGCAGTGAACGTGGCACACCTCCAAGCAATCCACTCTTACGAGCCTTCTTGCGAAGTTTCAAGGCCTCCCAATTCTGCTTAACCTCTTCCGGAGAGTCGGCAAGTACATCTCCATAGACATGCGGATGACGATATATCAATTTATCACAAAGGGCATTACAAACATCTGCAAAATCAAATTTTCCCTGCTCGTCTGCCATTTTAGAGTAAAATACAATATGCAACAACACATCGCCAAGTTCCTCTCTAATACCCTCCATATCACCATCAGTGATAGCATCCGTAAGCTCAAATACCTCTTCAATAGTATTATTTCTCAATGAGGCAAAAGTCTGCTCTCGATCCCAAGGACACTGCTCACGCAAGGTATCCATAACCTCCAGCACCCTTGCTGTCGCCTTCAATTTATTCTCCATATCTAATAAATTTGTAAAACTGATGCAAATATAGTAATTTTGTCTAAAATATGTATGATAATGAAGAAGATATTATTTTCCATTTTAGCCGTACTTACAATCGGCGTATCATCGGCTCAAATAGTGCCAAAACCAAAGAGTGAGAGCTACCAGGGTGGTGAATTTGTCATTACTGATAAATGCGCCCTTGTCTATGATGCACAAGTCAGGGATGCTGCCATGTATCTACTTGAGTACCTGCCGTTTAAGCAGATACTAAGTTCTCCTAAAATCATGGATGGCGATATACAAATAGCCCTCAATCGTTTAATGGATGAAGAGGAGTATAACCTTATTGTGGATAAGAAGAATATCCGCATTATCGGAGGCAGCTATGCAGGTGTGTTCAATGGAGTACAAACTCTTCTACAACTTCTGCCGCCAAAAGTCTATAGCAAAAACTGCAAATTCCCTATAGCTATACCATGCTGTACAATCGAGGATAATCCTAAGTTTTCATACCGTGGTTTTATGCTCGATGTTGCAAGAACATGGATTCCTACCGACAAAGTAAAGCGTTATATAGATCTTATGGCCTATCTAAAACTCAATAAGTTGCACTTTCATCTTACTGATGACGAGGGTTGGCGTATCGAAATTAAATCACATCCAGAACTCGCAAAGGTTGGTGGTTTTAGAGGTGGTGATAGTCCCGTATTTCCCCGCTATGGTAAGTTTTATGAGAAGTGGGGAGGTTACTACACCCAACAGGAGTTGAAAGAGATTGTATCTTATGCAGAGCAACGTAATATTGAGGTTATCCCTGAGATTGATATGCCGGGCCACAGTAAGGCTTTAGGTGCTATCAAAAAGGATATTCTTTGCAACTATACCCCAAGCGGTAACCGAACAAACGGTCTTGAAATTCGCAATGTATGGTGCGCTGCAAAAGAGAGTAACTACGCTCTTATTGAAGATATTATTCGCGAAATGAGTGGTATTTTCACCTCTGACTATATTCATATCGGCGGAGATGAGGTAAATATGGCACAATGGTGTAGATGCCCTGACTGTCAGAGGCTTAAAAAGGAGAAAGGTCTTGAAAACGAGAATCAGATAGAGGACTACTTCATTGCCCGCACAACAGAGATCCTTACAAAGTATGGCAAAAAGCCTGCTGTATGGAATGAGGCAATAGAAGGCGGGCTACTTCCAAAAAACACTCGTGTACACGGTTGGGCAAGTATCAAAAAGTGTCTTGCATCAACCTCTAAGGGCTATCCGACTATCATCATGCCGGGCCACTACTTTTATTTCGATATGAAACAGTCTGCCTCAGAGCCAGGCCATAATTGGGCTGCGATATTTGACGCAAAAAAGGTACTCTCATTCGACTTTACAAAGCAAGGCTTTACAGCAGAGCATCTAAAAAATGTAGCAGGTATCGAGGCATCATTCTTTAGCGAGATATACATTGCCCACAACCCTGAAAAGAGCGACTACCTCGACTACATGCTCTTCCCACGCCTTACAGCACTCTCTGAAGTTGCTTGGAGCCATACACGTCGTAGCTGGGATGAATTCTACACGGCTCTTAAGAATATCCACTATGCCCGCATGGATGCAATGGGTGTTACATATCGTCTTGAGACACCAAAAGTTACATACACCAACGGAGCTATTACAGCAAGTACTACAGACAACTCTACCATATATTATACGGATACACGCACAGGTAAGAGTGCTCGCTACTCAAAACCTATTGCAACCTCCACTCCTTGGGCATTTGAGTTTGAGAGCCGCAAGGGTACAGGTATAAGTAAAAAAACAGGTTCAAAGGAGTACTATGCTTTACAAAAGCCTCAAGTAACTGTAACCTCTTCAATACCTTGCTCTGAAAAGACCCCTATGACCAATGCTGCAAAGTACTCAAACAGCATTGTCCGTACTACACGTGCTGCCAAAGCTGGGGATTGGATTGAGTATCGCTTTGCAGAGCCTGTTACATGTCGTGAAATAGAGGTTATGACAGGCCATATACATCTACGTCGTTGTAACTTACTCAAGGGTTATATAGAGGTTAGCTATGACGGAAAAACATTTGTTCATACAGCTGATTTCGACGTTGCAGGAGCCATTATCAAACCTACAGCGGCCGTTAAAGCTGTAAAAATCACAGCTACATCAAATAGTGATGCCGAGGATCAATTAGTAATACAATCGCTGAAAATAAAATAATCTAAAGCTATGAAACGCATCTTACTAACCCTAATTATTTGTAGCCTTATTGCATCATGCGCACCAAAAGATAATAACAAGTGTCTTGCTGAATTGGCTGCTACAGAGTATCTTACCCCGGTACACCCAGGAGGTGAGAATAGCCCATTTTGGAATGGTTTTGCAAAGAAATTCCTTTATGCTCCATCTTTTGAGTTTAAGCGTGTAGAGGGCGCAAAAAACTATCGCTACACAGCAACTACTGAGGATGGTAGCACATTTAGTTTTACAGCCGACTCGCCACAACAATCTCTCTCAAAGATTTGGAACGATATTCCACAAGGCGTAAATGTCGGCCTTACTGTCGAAGGATTGGATGCATCGGGCAAAGTTATAGGCATTGCAGGAGAGCGCAGCTTCTGGAGAGACTACGGCTTTAACCCTCCATATAGCGATGCTGTTCGTAGCTACCGTGATGCGGCTATTTTAGGTATGCTCTATGTCCACAACATGCCTCAGGTGCAGAACTTCGCCACATCCACAGAGCCGGATATGAGCTACAAACACTTTACATATGCTTGCAAGATTATAGGTGCAGTTGTAAGAGTAGAGGTTTTACTTGCTAAGACTCTTCCTCAATATTATGACAACGCCATTGCTATAGCAAAGAATGCTGCTCAATTTCTTATCGACCAATCTCGTAAGCCAGATGAACCACTTGCATACTTTCCGCCAACATATTACAAGAATTTAATAGCCTCTAAACGCAGTAGCAATCGAGGTAAGACAATGGCTATGGAAGCAGCAACGGCAGGGCAGGCATTTCTCGACTTATACGACATTACAGGCGATGAAATCTATCTACAACATGCACTCGGCATTGCCGACACATATTTACGTTTACAATGCGAGGATGGTTCATGGCATATCAAGTATGACTTTGCAACAGCTGAGCCTGTAAATAATAGCAAGGCAATGTTACATCCACTTCTCAACTACTTCCTGCGTCTTGAGACCGATTATGGACAGACTAAGTACACCAATGCACGTATTCGTGGTGAACAGTGGATGGCAACCCATATTCTCGATAAATTTGATATGACTGGCCAATTTGAAGATACAGCCGTAGAGGGCATTAAACCTTACGAAAACCTGACAAACTGCACAGCAGCCCCATACGCCTCATATCTTCTGAGCCGTGGTGCAAATAAAGATGAGATTGCCACAGCTTATGAACTTGTCCGTTTTAGCGAGGACCAATTTGTATATTGGGACTGCCCTGTAAACGAGAAGGGATACAAGCGCGACTGCACACCTTGTGTCTTTGAGCAGTACAAATATACAATGCCCGTAGATGCCAGCACCTGCAATGTCTCAAATGCAATGCTCAGCCTTTATGAACAGACAGGTGATGAGTTGATGAAAGCAAAGGCAAAGGCACTTATTGACAATATTACCGTTGTGCAGTGTGTAAATACAGGCAAAATTCCAACTACATGGCGCATACGACACAATAAAAATATAACCTTCTGGGTCAATTGTACCTACTCTTCTGTCTGCACACTGCTGCGCATGGATGAACTATCAAAACAGGAGAGTCTGTAATATTTTACCACTTTTGCAGTCTTATATGTAAAACCAAGCATAATGACTGACAAAGAACTGATAACCCGAATAGTTGTGCATCACGATACCGAGGCATTCTCTGTCGTTATGCAGAAGTATTCGGGTCTTGTCTTCTCTACAGCACTATCTATAACAAAAAACTACAACATCGCCCAAGAGGTTACACAGCTGTCATTTATAAAGGCTTACAAAAACCTTCACCATTGGCGTAGCGGCACCTCTCTTGCCCCATACTTAAGGATGATTACCCACAATCAGGCTCTTGATACTCTCAAAAGCAGGGCTAAAGAGCGGTTTGAAGATATTGCCTCCACACAAATTGCAGAGGAGAACTACACTGAAGAACACCACCGCCTACTTGAGGCAATGGATAGAGCTATTGCAAGCCTTCCAGAGGAGGAGAGAGAGATTATCGAGCTGCATTACTACCAAAAACTAAAGATAAAACAGATTGCAGAGCAGACAGGACAGAGCGACTCCAATATACTTGTCCGACTGCACAGAATACGCACAAAACTAAAAAAACTGATTGAAAATGAGAACGATTGATGACAAACAACTCGATGAGCTTATCGCTGAGAGTTTGCAGAGACAACACACCTTCGAAAGTATAAGTTCTCAAGTGCTTGCAGATGTCAAACGCTATAACCGAGTGCGTAAATGGAAGACTATTCTGCGCCTTGTTGCATTTGCCTTCGGTGTACCTACTATGCTTGCAGTAATGGGATATAGCGCATACATAATATTGGTTACGGCAAATAGCGCTATGAGCTATATGTTATTTGCCACTACTATTTTATCGGCACTGTTTATAACAATACACTCGGTTACAAATTTTTCTTTAGATAAGGTGTAATAATTCGCTTAGTCTCAAGTCTTTAATATGAAGTTAAACTAAAACAAAAACTATTATGGATTCCTACACTATCAGGTACATTATGGATAGCTTACTAACCGCAGCTACCATTATCACTCCAATTGTTCTCTTCTTTGTAGCCTATGTTCGCAACAAGAGAGCTGAACACCAACTGCGCATGCGACTTTTAGAGAACAACTCAAATCCCGAACTTGCCAAAGTGCTTATCGAGAGTAAACTAAAAAAAGAGCCAAAGCTCGTAATGCTCCGCATAGGTCTGCCGGCCATTTTCGCCTCCATCTTCGGCTTTGGTTTCTTCTATTGGATGAATACTCAGGTCGAAAATCCAAACAGTTTTGACGGTGCACCTATAATGCTTATCTTCATAGTAGTTTTCGGCCTCGGACTTGGGCTTATATCAGCACTGCTCATCGAACATAAACTGCTCAAAAAAGCAGGGGAGACAAAGTAAGACGTGTCTCGGAGTCCACTTGTTGGACTCCTTTATACGTGAAAATAAAAAACATCCCTTTCTGGATGTTTTTTATTTCCCCAACAGCACTACGATTACACTCTGCACTCATTTGTCGTCAAAAGTGCGTAGCTGTGGTGTATCGTGAAAAAAATTAGTGTCGGATAGTACTGCAGTACAGCCGACACTAATTTTTAAGGGATATGCCGCAGATGCGTGCTTTTCACGGCAAATGCTATCTGATTGAGGCGCCACACTGCTTCTCAAACGCCGCCTGCAAATTCGCCATAGTGCGCTCGATAGCCTTATCGGTAAGGGTTTGAGTCTTATCCTCAAGGATGAACGAGAGTGCATACGACTTCTTGCCCTCAGGGAGTTTATCACCCTCATATACATCGAACAGAGCAACACTCTTGAGTAGTTTACGCTCGGTAGCAAATGCAATAGAGCGCAAAGTAGAGAATGACACACTCTTATCAACAAGTAGTGCAAGGTCTCGCTTAACTTCAGGGTACTTTGAGAGCTCTGTGGCTGTAATCTTATGTTTACGAGTACCCTTAACAAGCAGATCAAAGTCAATCTCGGCAAAGAATACATCCTGCTTAACCCCAACTATCTTACAGATACGATTAGAGATCTGGCCCATCTGTACGAGTGGCTTATTGTTCAAATAAAGTGTTATAGCATCACCAAAGATGTCATAGTTGCAACTCTCACACTTAAGGTCATAAATATTAAGACCAAAGCGCTTAAGCAACAATTCAACTGCTGCTCTGAGGGTAAAGAATGAAGCCTCAGTAGCTTTGCAGTTCCACGATGGAGCAGTCTGACAACCTGTAACAGCGATAGCAAGGCGATAGTTCTCAGAATATGCTGCAAGCGGATTCTCTTCTGTTGCGGCCTCAGCATTGTAATAGTAACAATTACCAGCCTCATAGAGTTTAAGGTCGCCGTTCTTATGGTTAATATTGAGAGCTACAGCCTCCAAGACACTGAACACCAGGCTCTGGCGCATTACATTAAGGTCTGCAGAGAGTGGATTGAGAATCTTTACACAGTTATCTGACTTATAGCACTCAAGGCCCTCATAGTAAGCAGCCTTAGTAAGTGAATTAGACATAATCTCAGTATAGCCACGTGCTGTAAGCATATCTGAAACCATATTTACAAGGCGATTCTTATCCGGTTTCTGAACATAAGAGAGGGTGGAGTTGACATGTGTCGGAATCTCGACATTATTGTAACCATATATTCTCAGCACATCCTCTACAAGATCTGCCTCACGCTGTACATCTACACGATATGGAGGCACTGCAACTGAAAGCACACCATTCTCCTCCTTCTCGATAACTACATCGAGAGCTGTTATGATACTCTTGATAGTATCGTCTGCAATGTCCTTACCGATAAGCATCTTGGCACGAGAGAGTGAGAAATCAAAACGGAATGGCTCAACCTTAGTAGGATAGATATCGGTAATCTCACTGCTAATTGTACCTCCTGCAATCTCCTTAAAGAGTAAAGCGGCACGCTTAAGGGCATAAACCTGCATATTAGGGTCGATACCTCGCTCAAAGCGGAAAGAGGAGTCTGTATTGAGTCCATGACGCTTTGCACTCTTACGCACTGATACAGGGTTAAAATATGCGCTCTCAATAAAAATATCGGTAGTAGTATCGCTCACGCCTGAATCAAGACCGCCATATACACCTGCAAGACACATAGGGCCAGTTGCAGAGCAGATCATAAGGTCTGTAGCAGAGAGTTTACGCTCTACGCCATCAAGAGTTACGAAAACAGTACCCTCCTCACAGTTACGAACAACGATTTTGCCACCATCAATCTTAGCCACATCAAATGCATGGAGTGGCTGACCGAGTTCAAAGAGAACGAAGTTCGTAATATCAACAAGATTATTCTTAGGATTAATGCCTGCAGCACGCAGATAGTTTTGCATCCAGTCAGGTGATGGACCAATCTTACATCCCTTAACTGTTACGCCAGAGTAACGAGGACAAGCAGTTGTATTTACAACCTCTATATCAATAGTAAGGTCATGATTATCAACTGCAAAGTGATCAACGCTCGGCATACGAAGCTCTGCACGCTGACCCTGACTCTTCAAATAAGCCACAATATCACGTGCAACGCCGATATGCGATGCTGCATCAACACGGTTTGGAGTAAGACCTATTGCAATCAAATAGTCATCCTCAATATTATAATACTCACGAGCTGGAGTACCTACAACTGCAGTCTCAGGTAGCTCAATAATACCTGCATGGTCAGAGCCTATACCAAGTTCATCCTCTGCACAAAGCATACCCAAAGACTCTACACCACGAATCTTGCTACGCTTGATTTTAAAGCCCTCTGTAGCTCCGTCAGGATAGAGAACTGCACCTACAGTAGCACACATAACTTTCAAACCCTGACGACAGTTTGCTGCACCGCAGACAATATTAAGCGGCGCCTCTGCACCTACATCAACTGTAGTTATGTGAAGGTGGTCAGAGTCGGGATGGTCCTCACATGTAAGTACTTGACCTACCACAACACCTTCAAGCCCGCCACGGATAGTCTCAACCTTCTCAAAGCCCTCGACCTCAAGTCCTATATCTGTCAATAGGGTAGCTACCTGCTCTGCCGACAAGTCGAAATCGGCATAATTTTTAAGCCATTTGAACGAAATATTCATTATAATCTGTTTTTAATTTATTACCAAGTTAGTCTAATATATTTTGGTTTGATACCTATATTATTTTTAGACTTGCAAAGATAGTAAGTTCTACTTAAAATTCAAAATCTTATCAATAAAACAGTTCTCAAATCTCGATACAAATAAAAAACAGCGCCTTTAAGACGCTGTTTAGGATTTAATGTATCTATGACTACTTCAGCACAAAACTTACAGATGTGCGTATATCATCCGACGCAGCACCTACAAGGGCCTCAAACTCTCCAGGCTCAGCGACCCAACAGTGTTGCTTATCATCAAAGAAACTCAGAGCCTGAGTATCAACAACAAACTTAACCTTCTCAGTCTGTCCTGGAGCCAAATCGACCTTTACAAAACCCTTAAGTTCCTTTTCCGGACGCATAACGCTTGCCTTCTTATCAGCAATATAGAGCTGAACAACCTCCTTTCCTCTACAACTTCCCGTATTGGTAACAGGAACAGTTATAATAACTTTTCCGCCATTTTTCATTGTCTTGCGACTAACGGTTGCCTCTCCATACTCGAAAGTGGTATATGATAGGCCATGACCAAAGGCAAAGAGAGGCGTTACATCCTTTGCATCATTCCAGCGGTAGCCAACAAGCAATCCCTCACCGTAGTTTTCCTCGCCATTTTTGCTAAACTCACCCATAGAGTGTGCGCCTGTGTCGGTAAGTTGTACTGGGAATGTGAACGGTAGTTTACCCGACGGATTAACATCGCCCACAAGCACTGCAGCCAGCGAGTTGCCCGCCTCAGAGCCCAAATACCAACCCTGAACAATGGCAGGTACAGAGTCTATCCACGGCATAGCTACAGCGTTACCTGAGATATTGATATATATCAGATTATCAGTTACTTCTGTCAATGCAGTGATAAGACGATCCTGTCCATAAGGCAGACCTAATTCGGCACGATCAGTACTCTCACAGTCCTGCTTCTTTGCTTTATTCAGACCTCCGAACATAAGCACAACATCAGCCTTTTTAGCCATCTCAACAGCCTCGGCGATAAGTTCCTTCTCGCTACGGTCATCTCCCAATCTCTGACCTGAATCGACGCGCTTATATACAGATGTGGTATCGCCGACATATCCGCGAGCGTAGAGGATTTCAACATCCTTGCCCACTCTTTTGCGCAGACCCTCAAGTGGAGAAACCTCCTTCTTAACCTTCAATGATGAACTACCGCCGCCGATGGTCATCATCTTTATCGCATTCTCACCAATAACTGCAATCGTCTTTGTTTTTATTAGGTCAATAGGTAGTGTATTATTATCATTTTTAAGCAATACAACACCTTCAGTACCAATAGTATATGCAGCCTCAATATGTTCATCAGAGACTAATGAGCCGGTAGGTTTATTGGTATTCATGGCAGTACGGAAAATAAGGCGCAATACACGACGAACCTTTTCATCCAACTCTTTGGTTGTAAACTCTCCACTCTTAATAAGTTCCTTATAAGGGTTTGCTAAGTGATAAACATCATATCCGTTTGTCTTACCCATTGTAAGGCCATCTGTCCAAGTTCCGAACTCAAGGTCAAGTCCGTTAGTAATAGCCTCTCGAGTATCATGAGTACCACCCCAATCTGAGATTACAGCGCCATCAAATCCCCACTCCTCTTTTAGGATTTTATTAAGTAGTAGGTCGTTATGACAAGCATGCTCTCCACGGAATAGGTTGTAAGCGCCCATGATAGACCATGCGCCGCCCTCCTGCACTGCAGCCTTGAAGGCCGGCAGATATATCTCATAGAGTGTACGATCATCAACCACAGGCTCTGTTGTATGACGATATGTCTCAGAGTTATTGAGTGCATAGTGCTTCACACATGCCGCTACACCATTTTTCTGCACACACTTAACATAAGGCACAACCATACGAGAGGCAAGATATGGATCCTCGCCCATATACTCAAAGTTACGACCGTTAAGCGGACTACGATAGATATTTACTCCAGGTCCGAGCAGCACATCCTTCTCTCGATAACGAGCCTCCTCACCAATACTTTTGCCATACAAGGCCGCCATATCAGTATTCCAAGTCGCTGCAAGAGCAGTCAGAGCAGGAAAGGCAACGCAATAATCATTTGTCCAACCAGCCTGCACCCACTCATCCCAAAGCACCTCAGGGCGAATTCCATGTGGTCCATCTGTAGTCCATAATTCAGCAATACCCAAGCGTGGAACACCGGCAGAGGAGAACTTACTCTGCGCATGGATAATTGCAATCTTCTCATCAAGTGTCATTCTTGACATCGCATCGTCTATACGAACCTCAATATCTTTCTCTGGATTAAGATAGTCTGGTAACTTAGGCTCATTGCAGCTACAAGAGGATAGACCGAGCGCCAAACCCATAGCTACAAGCTTACTCAAAAATCTCTTCATAAGTTTTTAGTTTTTCGTAAAAAATATAGTTTTTACAAAAATACTATTTCTTATCAAGAAAACAAAATGAAAAACATCATAACACTTTGCCTTAATTTCACTACCTTTGCAGCATGAAACTTTTATTTAGTAAAATAGGGGATTATATGGGAATGGTTAAATTTTCCCATACAATATTTGCAATGCCATTTGCTCTAATGGCATTTACTTTCGCCATAACAACAACAGACACAACTTTTGATTGGTGGCTACTTGTAAAAATTATATGTTGCATGATAACGGCACGCAATGTTGCTATGGGCTTTAATCGTTGGGCCGATTGGAAAATTGATAGAGAAAATCCAAGAACAGCATCACGTGAAATTCCGGCAGGCAAAATCTCTCCAAAAAGTGCGCTTATATTCGTAATTATCAATGCTTTACTCTTTGTTGCAATAAGTGTAAGCATCAATATTCTTACAGCCATACTATCACCCGTCGCACTTGCAATTGTCATGTTCTATAGCTATTGTAAACGCTTCACCTCATGGGCCCACCTTGTTCTCGGACTGTCGCTTGGCATAGCACCCTCTGCAGCCTATATCGCAGCCACGGGGACGCTCACTTTTGAACCCTGTTTAATCTCACTCCTCGTACTTACATGGTGTGGCGGCTTTGATATTATTTATGCACTGCAAGATGTAGAGTTTGACCGTCAAAAAGGACTTCACAGTATCCCCGTAAAATTCGGAGTGGCAGGAGCTCTATATATCAGTATAGCACTTCATGCTGTAAGTATCATATCCCTCATACTATTTGCGCTATCCTGCCCTCAAGGTTGGTTATTATGGTGCGGAGTAGGGCTATTCTGCGGTTGTATTATTCTGGAACATATCTTAGTTACACCGACAAAACAACGCAATATAGGTATCGCCTTTGGCACCCTAAACGGCATTGCCAGCCTGACATTGGCAACCTTCACAATCCTACAACTGATAATTGTATAGAGCTATGTGGTTAATTTTAGCATTTGTATCAGCAACTCTGTTAGGTTTCTATGATGTAGCGAAAAAACAAGCTCTAAAAAACAACGCCGTACTAATTGTACTACTACTCAACACTCTGATTTCCACGCTATTATTCTCCCCAATAGTTCTCAACTCCATTTTTAATTTCGGTTGGTTTGAGGGAACTCGCTTTGCGATATCATGTGGAGATTACTCTGCTCACCTTGCCGTATTTGCAAAAGCAGTACTTGTACTATCGTCGTGGATTTTTGGCTATTTTGGTCTCAAAATACTACCACTCACCATTGCAGCACCGATACATGCTACACGCCCCGTAATGACACTTATAGGAGCAATGATTATCTTTGGCGAGAGACTCAATACAACTCAGTGGGCAGGTGTACTTTTTGCCATCGTTTCACTATTTATGCTTAGTCGCTCCGGTAAAAAAGAGGGCATTGATTTCAAAGACAACAAGGGTGTCCTCTTTGTCGGTTTAGCCGCAGTTTTAGGGGCATGTTCTGGTCTATATGACCGACACATAATGCACTCATTAGAACCAATGTTTGTTCAAAGTTGGTACACTCTATATCAAGCTGTATTAATGAGTATTACAGTTGCTATATTAACTATTTTCAAGATAAAAAAGCAGGGTAGTGGTGATTCATTTCATTGGTCTTGGGCTGTGCCTCTTATTTCACTCTTTCTATCTGCCGCAGATGTAGCATATCTATTTGCTCTTTCCGATCCTGACGCCATGATTTCGGTAGTATCGATGATACGTCGCTCAAGCGTCTTAGTATCGTTTAGTTGTGGAGCAATCTTATTCAAAGAGCGTAATTTAAAGGCAAAAGCTATCGACCTTGCCATGATATTTATTGGTGCGCTGTTACTTTATATAGGCACAAAGTAGGAAATTACATTTTTTTTACTATCTTTGTGCCGTTATGAAAAATATACGAAATTTTTGCATTATTGCTCATATTGACCATGGCAAGAGCACCCTGGCAGACCGTCTGCTTGAGATGACAGGAACTCTCAATCAGCGTGAGATGCAGAATCAGGTACTTGATGACATGGACCTTGAGAGAGAGAAGGGTATTACTATTAAGAGCCATGCTATTCAGATGGAGTACAAGGCTTGCAATGGCGAAAAATATACACTCAACCTTATTGACACCCCTGGACACGTTGACTTCTCGTATGAGGTATCACGTGCTATTGCCTCGTGTGAGGGTGCATTGCTTGTTGTAGATGCTACACAAGGTATCCAAGCTCAAACTATCTCCAATCTATATCTCGCTTTAGGTAACGACCTTGAGATAATCCCTGTACTCAATAAAATTGACATGGATTCTGCAATGGTTGATGAGGTCAAAGACCAAGTTGTAGATTTGTTAGGTTGCGACTATGACGATATTCTATGCGCATCCGGAAAGACCGGAGAGGGTGTTGATGCTGTATTAGAGGCTATTGTAAACCGCATTCCTGCACCTAAAGGAGATGATAATGAGCCTCTGCAAGCACTTATCTTCGACTCTGTATTCAACCCATTCCGTGGTGTGATTGCATATTTCCGTGTCTTTAACGGTAAAATCAGCAAGGGAGAGCATGTTAAGTTCTTCAATACAGGCAGCGAGTATGACGCTGATGAAGTTGGCGTACTAAAACTTAAGATGTCTCCTCGCACAGAGATTAAGGCTGGTGATGTAGGATATATATGCTCCGGAATTAAAAACTCGAAGGAGATTAAAGTTGGTGATACAATCACTTCGGTATCACGCCCTTGCGTAGAGGCAATTGCCGGTTTTGAGGATGTAAAGCCAATGGTATTTGCAGGTGTATATCCCGTAGAAGCTGACCAATATGAGGATTTACGTGCCTCTCTTGAAAAGTTGCAGCTCAATGATGCATCTCTCACATTTGAGCCAGAGAGTTCACTTGCGCTCGGCTTTGGTTTCCGTTGCGGTTTCTTAGGTTTGCTCCACATGGAGATTATTCAGGAGCGATTGTACAGAGAGTTTGATATGGATGTGATTACTACTGTACCAAACGTATCATACAAAATCACAACTACTTCTGGTGATGTATTGGAGGTACACAACCCATCAGGCCTTCCTGAGGTTACGAAGATTGCAACAATTGAGGAGCCATATATCCTTGCACAGGTTATTACAAAGAGCGACTTTTTAGGCAATGTGCTCAAACTCTGTATTGACAAGCGTGGTGTGATGAAAAATCAAACCTACCTTACAACAGACCGTGTAGAGGTTAATTTTGAGATGCCTCTTTCTGAGATTGTCTTTGACTTCTACGACAAGTTGAAGAGTATTTCAAAGGGTTACGCATCATTCGACTATCACAGAACTGGATATCAAGCAAGTAAGCTTGCAAAGCTCGATATTCTACTCAATGGAGAGCCTGTAGATGCGCTATCTTCACTGATATATGCAGACCACGCTTACGATTTTGGTCGTAAGATGTGCGAGAAACTCAAAGAGCTTATCCCTCGTCAGCAGTTTGATATCGCAATTCAGGCTGCTATTGGTTCTAAGATTATCGCTCGTGAGACCGTTAAGGCTGTTCGTAAAGATGTAACGGCAAAATGTTACGGAGGTGATATTTCTCGTAAGCGTAAATTGTTGGAGAAACAAAAGGCTGGAAAGAAACGTATGCGTCAGATTGGACAGGTACAGGTGCCTCAATCTGCATTCTTAGCCGTGCTAAAGATGGATTAATATTACAAAATACTATAAAAAAATGAAGAGAACTATTATTGACCTATTTGAGGAGTCGGTTGCTAAATATGGCGACAAAACATTCCTCTTGGAGAAGTTGGACAAGCAGTTTGAGCCTACTACTTATGCTGCAGTGAAGGTGGAGGCTCTGAGAATCGGTGCAGGTCTTGCAGCTTTGGGTGTTACACCAAAGCAGACAGTATCTATTCTTGCCGAGGGTTGTAATAATTGGATTATCTCAGAGCTCGGTTTGCTCTATGCCGGAGCTATTTCAGTACCTCTGTCTATCAAGTTAGAGGAGGCAAACGATTTGCTCTTCCGTTTGCGCCATGCCGATGTCTCAACAATCTTCGTTTCAAAGTATCAGTTGCCTAAGATTCGTAAAATCAAGGATCAACTTCCTCTTATTGAGCGTATTATAGTATTCTCATCTGATGTAGAGTTGGAGGAGAAGGAGATGACTCTGGATACCATTAAAGAGTTGGGTGATAAGCACTTGGCTGAACATCGTAATGAGTTCCTTGCAATTAGTGCAGCACTCCAGAATGATGACTATGCAACAATCACATACACCTCAGGTACTACAGCAGACCCTAAGGGTGTTGTATTGACTCATCGCAACTATACTGCCAATGTAGAGCAGGCTTTGACACGTATCTCTATCCCTTCAACATACCGCACTCTGATTATCCTTCCGCTTGACCACTGTTTTGCTCATGTCTGCGGATTCTATATCATGATTGCCTGCGGAGCATCTGTTGCCACTACACAGGTTGGATCTACTCCAATGCAGACTTTGAGAAATATTCCTACAAATATCCGTGAGGTTAAGCCACACTTCCTACTCTCAGTTCCCGCACTCGCAAAGAACTTCCGTAAGAATATCGAGAACTCTATCAAGAGTAAGGGTGCATTTACAGAGAAGTTATTCAAATTTGCCCTCAAGGTATCTTATGAGTATAATCAGGATGGATATAGCAAGGGTCGTGGTTGGAGATGTATTCTCAAGCCTCTTGTAGCACTATTCGATAAAATTCTCTACAGCAAGGTTCGTCAGGGCTTTGGTGGAGAGTTGCAGTTCTTTGTTGGTGGTGGTGCATTGCTCGACTCTGAGCTACAGCGCTTCTTCTACGCTGTAGGTATGCCTATGTATCAGGGCTATGGTCTTAGTGAGGCTACTCCAATCATATCAACAAACTCTATCGGTAAGCACAATCACCGTTTTGGTTCATCTGGTAAACTCATCCAGCCTCTTGACATCAAGATTCTTGACAATGAGGGTCGTGAGTTGCCTGTAGGCGAGAAGGGCGAGATTGTAATCAAGGGCGAGAACGTTATGGCAGGCTATTGGAAGAACCCTTCAGCTACAGCCGAGACCGTTAAGGATGGCTGGCTCTATACAGGCGATATGGGTTATATGGCTGCTGACGGTTTCCTCTATGTACTTGGTCGCTTCAAGAGCCTTCTTATTGCATCTGACGGTGAGAAGTATAGCCCAGAGGGTATGGAGGAGGCTATGGTAGATAAGTCTCCATACATTGACCAAATTATGATTTACAACAACCAAAACCCTTATACTATTGCACTTATTGTTCCAAATGGCGATGCTCTGAAGGCTGCCGTTGCAGGCGCAGAGGATAAGGCAAAGGCAGCAGCCGATCTGTTGCACGCCGAGGTTGAGAAATACCGCACAGGTGGAGTATTTGCTGACGAGTTCCCTGATCGCTGGCTCCCTGCAGCACTTGCAATCGTTGATGAGCACTTCACAGAGCAAAATGGCCTTGTAAATAGCACCATGAAGGTTGTCCGCAATAAGGTTGAGAGCTACTTCAAGGCTCGTATCAACCACGCATACACAGCCGAGGGCAAGATGCTCCACAACGAGCAGAATATAGCTTCACTCAAGAAGTTGGTAGAGTAAGATTATCATTATGCATATCAAACAAGGACTACAAAAGTAGTCCTTGTTTGATTATGTGCTTATCTGACAACCCCGAAGAACTGTCTATTGAGCGGCAAGCGGGATTCGAACCCGTGGCCCTCGGCTTGGGAAGCCGATGCTCTACCACTGAGCTACTGCCGCAAAAAACTATAACAAAGATAGTAAAAGTTTTTTAATTTAAAATCTACTTGAGCCAAATCTCCACCTCCGAATAGGCATAATTAAGTGGATATTTCGGAGTTTGGAGGTAGCCACCTGTAAAAATAGTGTTATCCTTACCGGAATATCGTAGTATCAAGTAGTTATCGCCAATCTCTTTAACTTTCACATCAGGCAAATGATTGCAGTGCGAGGCCAGGTTCATGCCCACCTTAATCTGCTCTCGATTAACCATTCTCGGATACGGAGTAATAGTCTGTCGTCCCGGGTCGCAAGCTACAGTATATCCTTGCACATCACATATTGTCCACTGAGGCGCATCGCTTATTGTATTTTTCTTCTTCGACATATCTTACTCTAATTTTATATCAACATCCGAATAGGCATAACTCAGTCCCTTACGAGGGGAACGATAAAATGCTCCTGTATAAATCGTTGCCGTTTGACCTTGACAATACACCTTAATATAATCCTCTCCGACAGCTCTTACAACGACAGCAGGCAAGTCAGACTCATGGTGTGCAAGATTCATTCCGACCTTTACATCTTTGCGTTGATAATCTTTCGGAAAAGGTGTTGATGATAAACAACCAGGATCTACAGCGGTAACACATCCACGCACCTTACATATGTTCCACTTAACACCTTTTGCCTCACTCATAACGGCCGATTATTAATTCATCTACAAATATAGCATTTTTACCCATAAATTCCAAACGACCAAACTGCAAATACTATCAAGTATAGCCTTATAGTACCTATGTTACTGATATATATCATTGAGTAACATTGCCAATCTTAAGCCTCCAGCAAGGATGCGTTCCTCGATTATAGGAGTATAGTAATTAAGGTAGTAATAAGATAATTTTGCATTTTTAGGAGAGGCAGTATAGATATTATTAGCAATTCTATGACTCTCCTCAAGCCACACTTCTGGCGTTCCCGTAGCAAGTTGTGCCTTGCGCTCAATAGGGCAGAACTTATCAAGTTGTTGCTGCCACTCAGTATAACTCCAGCGATGGCAATCCTCAATAAGGTCAATATCCCACAGTTCATGCAATTTTAACTTCTTACCAAAATATTTGACATATACTTTATTTCCACCTAAGTCCGTCAAACGACCTGCATGCATCGGAGCATGAATATCTCCCACAAGATGAATTAAAAACTTCAAATTAAGGTTTTCCTCTGTAATAGTAAGTTTTCCACTCTTCAACTTCTCGACAATACTCTCAATAGCCGTAACTACATCACCCTTAGTATTTTTTAGCATTGTTTGGTAGGTATAACCCTTATCCACATTGGCATAATGCCATGTTTTAGTATATCGATAGTCGTGAGTATGGCTAGCATTATCCATCCAATTTGCATAATAGACAAGCGAATGTCCATCTAAGCACTTTACCACTTTCTGATATACATCAGGTTTCAAATTACACTCTGCAATATATGCTACAGCATCATGTCCCTTCTGACCCCATCCAAAGCATGATAGGGTCGAAAGGAGTGAAAATAGCAAAAATAATCCTCTTTTCATACTATTGATTCATTGTTGCAAGGAACTCCTCATTATTCAGAGTCATTCCCATCTGCTTTTGTAAGAACTCCATAGCCTCTACTGTTGTCATATCGGAGAGATACTTACGCAAAATCCATGTGCGCTGCATTACATCTCGGCTAAGCAACATATCCTCTCGGCGAGTTCCCGATGCAATAACATCCACAGCAGGGTAGATACGCTTATTAGCCAAACGACGATCAAGCTGAAGTTCCATATTACCAGTACCTTTAAACTCCTCAAAGATAACCTCATCCATCTTTGAACCGGTATCAATAAGCGCTGTTGCAATAATTGTCAATGAACCCTTCTCCTCTGTATTTCGAGCAGCTCCAAAGAAACGCTTTGGCTTGTGCAATGCATTTGCATCAACACCACCAGATAGCACTTTACCCGACGCTGGCTGAACAGAGTTATATGCTCGTGCAAGACGTGTAATAGAGTCGAGAAGTATCACAACATCGTGCCCACACTCAACCATACGCTTTGCCTTCTCAAGTACCATCTCGGCAACCTTGACGTGGCGTGTGGCCTGCTCATCAAATGTTGATGCAACAACCTCTGCCTTGACATGGCGAGCCATCTCGGTAACCTCCTCAGGGCGCTCATCTATCAGTAGTACAATCATATACACCTCAGGATGATTATCTGCAATAGCATTAGCTATACTCTGTAGAAGCATTGTTTTACCCGTCTTTGGCTGTGCAACGATAAGCGCACGCTGTCCCTTTCCAATAGGCGAAAATAGATCTACCACTCTATTTGATAGGTCATTATGACCATTTCCCGTCAAATTAAACTTCTCATTAGGGAATAGAGGCGTCATATACTCAAACTGAACACGATCTCGTACTGCATTTGGTTCAAGACCATTAATCTCCAATACCTGCACAAGAGGGAAATATTTCTCACCCTCCTTTGGAGGACGAATAACACCCGTTACTGTATCTCCAGCCTTGAGACCAAACAACTTAATCTGAGATGGGGAGACATATATATCATCTGGAGAGTTGAGATAGTTGTAATCCGCCGAACGCAAAAAGCCATACCCTTCCGGAATTATCTCCAACACACCCTCTCCAATAACCTCGGCTGTAAAGTCATCTTTTGTAATCTCCTCCTCTACAGGTTCTATCTCCACAATCTCAGTATCTTCAACATCCTGACATTCAACATTCTCCGAGACAACTACAGTATCTACCTCAACCTTAGGCTGCTCTACCTGAACTTCATCTACCAAAACCTTCTCAGATTTACGAGGTCTGCCACGACGTTTTTCAGGCTTAGAGGCTACCTCCTCCTTTGGTTTTTCAGGCTCAGATTCGGTCTTAGGCTCCGGAGCCTCTTCGCTACTACTCTTAGATGCTTTTGCAGCATCTGTAGCCACACGTGGTTTGCGACCTCGTTTCTTAGGTTGTACACTCTGACTCTTCTCCTCTACACTCTGATTATCAGCGTCCTGAGTGTCGGCCATTGCCTTAATTCGAGAAATAATAGTTTTTTTGGATAGTCTCTCTGCTGCGATGCCAAATACCTTGGCAATTTCACGCAATTCTTCGATTGTTTTACCCTCAAGGGTAGCTAAATCTTGCATATAAAAATATAATAAGTTTCAAGTGATTTATAGTTAGCCGGACGACCAACCATTGACAATGCAAAGATAATACAATTTTTGAGAAAAACAAAGTCGCAAACCACTCATTTTTTACCATATCTAAACAAACAAGGTGGCTTATGGCCACCTTAGTTTATATATTAGGTATAAATCGCACTACCAGCAGAAGCCTACCTTAACGTAGAATGATGTACCATGATATCCATCCTCGTCCTCCGACTCTGAGAATGAGCCCTCTGAGACTACCACCTTAATACCCATCTGCTGATGCTGCATACCTATTCCAATATTAAACTTATCGTTCTTTAGCTTTACACCTACACCGCAATCACAATAGAAGCCTCCTATCAGTTTAGATTCTACATTTACACCAGCCATCGACATACTTGCGTTGAGGCCACAATAAGGTATTACGCTACCACCAAAGCTTGCTGATAAATAAGGTGTTATCTTCTCAAGCGGATACATACCCTTAATATTAACAAACAATGGCATAGCAAGAGTATCCCACTTCGTATCTCTATCATCTTTATCAACGGCACCAAAGTAGCCTTGCAAACCAACTCCTGCACCGACAAAAGCATATTTTGTAACAGTAACACCATGAATAGTTTCAATAAATGGACGGTGAAGAGACGACTTTGTAACAGTATTCTCATATCTCAGTTTATTACCGGTAGCAAAACCAACATTAACCTCACCTGCATACTTAATCGTAGGAGATGCTGCAAAAGATAGTGATATTGCACTAATAGCAGCTACAACAGTCAATAAAATCTTTTTCATAATCACTTGTGTATAATGGTGTCAAAAAACACACCTGTTTAACATTCTGTAAATTCTATTCGCCACCAACCGAAGTTGACTTTATGCAAAGTTAAACATTTTTCTGAATACAGCAATACTAAAACAGATTTTTATACCATATTATTTTATTATAGCGCTATAAATATTAACTATACGACCATTTGTGCTATACTCTCTTCTATTTACGATAATCCACAAACTGATAGACACTCTATACTCCCGCTAAATTCAAACAAAAGAGGAGAACGAAATTGTTCTCCTCTTTTGTACTCGAAGCCGGAATCGAACCGGCACGGACATTTCTGTCCACAGGATTTTAAGTCCGGCGTGTCTACCTATTCCACCATTCGAGCAGCCGTTTCTATTTTGCGATGCAAATTTAGTAATTTATATCTTATTCTCCAAATTGAGAATCAATATATTCGATTATTTGTTCTTTTTCTTGAGGTTCAAACCACTCTATTTCTCCATCTCGACCGAACCATGTTATCTGTCGTTTTGCATATCTGCGAGAGTTTCGCTTAATAAGTTCTACAGCCTCTTCACGAGTTATTTTACCATCAAAGTAGTCAAACATCTCCGAATAGCCTACCGTTCTAAGGGAGTTACAATGGCGATAGGGTAGTACGCTTCGAGCCTCAGCCTCAAGACCACTATCCATCATTATATCCACACGGCGATTTATACGCTCATAGAGTTGCTGACGAGGCATATTAACACCAACCTTGATAATTTGAAAATTGCGTTCTTTTCCACATCCTTGACGCAAGTCAGAATACTTACAACCACTTACCAAACAGACCTCCAAGGCTCGCATAACCCTTGCCGGATTGCATCTATCTACAATCTGATAATACTCAGGATCCAACACTTTCAACTGATCCGCTAACGCCTCTACGCCCTCATTTGCAAGCTGTTTTACAAGCCTCTCTCTAAGCTCAACATCAGCCTCCGGTAGAGTATCCATACCTTGACAAAGAGCCTTAATATATAGACCTGAGCCACCTACAGCAACCACCGTATCATGCTTTGTAAAGAGATATTCAAGACGCTCAAGAGCTCGTTTTTCATACTCTCCACAATTAAAATCCTCTGTCAACTCGAGTTCTGCAATAAAGTGATGTTCAACCTCTTGTAACTGCTCTTGAGACGGATATGCTGTACCGATATTCAAACCCTTATATACCTGCCGTGAGTCTGTGGATAGTATGGGAGCATTATAATAACGGGCAAGAGCGATACTCAGATCAGTCTTGCCCGATGCTGTTGGACCAACAACTACTATGAGTCGTTTAGTATTCATCGTCATAGTTATCGTCTCCGTCAAAATCTCCAAACTCGTCCATCATTTCATCAAAGATTGAACCATCATCAGATGGAACGGCATCTGGATCATACTGATCAGGCACTTGTGCATTCTCAAAGGCTACACGAGGGTAGTCAAGTTTCAGATTTGGCTGAGTTGCTGCAACAACTTCAAGATAGTAAGCTCTATCTGCAATCATATCAAACTGATAGATGAGTCTATTGCACTCTGCAACAACAAGTTCTGCAAGGGTTACCTTCTCCATTGCAATTGGAGCACCCTCAAAACTCTCCTCACCCATATCCATAAGCGAATACTCTTGAAGTGGAGTCCACTGCTCATCGGCAGTAAAAAATGACGCCATACAATCATCATAGCCTATTGACTGAATGATAAAATTGTGCAAACCCAAAAGGGTCATCTCATGAGTAACCTCAAAATCACGGACGAAATTATCATTTTCGTCGCTAAGCATTCTAAGTCTGAGGATCATACAAAAAAACATTATTTAACCTTTACACAACGAATCTGCATTGCATTTGCACGCTTCGATGGATAGTTGGTATTAAACTTATTGATAGTTCTTGTTGTTGTCAAATCAAAATACATACAAGTCGATTGCTTTCCGTCTGCCGTCGTTCCAGCAGTCCAATAGTAGCCCTCCCATGGTTCAGGATGAGACGGATAGACACCCTCCTTATAGTTCATATTATGGATACAGCCATCATAATAGCTACGGAAACCTGCGGCAAGATAGAAGTGATTACTTACACCATCAGACAACATCCAGCCAAATCTACCACGAGCCGCATCAAGCGACATGCCATCCTCCTCTGCAGTAAGAGAAAGAATATCAAAGTCGCTACCCGCAGGCACTCTCCAACCGTATGGACATGGGTCATAAAGACTCTTTGTTGTTCCACTCCACAAATTATTATCTGGTGTATGTAGCCAATCTCCAATACCATCACCATTTTCACTATCTACGCATGCAGAGTTAGTGATAAAGGTCATTGGGTTTGCTATCGCATACTCTACAGTACCCACCTTAGCAGAAGTCTCCTCAAAGGTAACATATACCGCACTACTTGATAGGCCATAGACAATCTGGTCCTCATTTCCGGCGCAGTCGTGATAGTACGGTCTCAAGAAAGGATCTTTACGACCCCACTGATAGTAAAGGCCATAGCTATCCAAGATAAGTGTTGTATTATCTGTAGCACCATTGCTATTAGCATAAGAACCCAAGTTACGATTCATAAATGTTACACCATTAGAGTATGTTGAATAGTCCTCCAATGGATTATTTGCACTCTTTGTAAGCCATAAATGCCAGCTCCACAAAATCTTATCTGAGCTATCTACTACTGCAATTACAGCATTACCGTCAAACATAACATACTTGCCATCCTCCTTGACATAGACCTCCTCATTATCCTCTTCTCTCAAGGCGTCAATATAGAATGAGACTATATTATTCTCCTCATCATATACAAAGTGCTCAATCATAGCAGCTTTGCTCTGCCATACAATCTTTGCACCTGCAACTCCTGATAGTGTCTGGCCTCCTCCATTACGAGATACATCAAGAGTATATGCCGACATAGGAGAGGTTAACACATAGCTATTTGCATACTTCCCACCATCATTAAGGAAAATAACCGAATCACCAATAATATAGCAGTCAATTGTATAAGAGGCTGACTTACCTGACTTAGAGGTAATAGTAAATCGAATATCCGCCTCACGCATAGCCTCTCTTCCGCTATCAGTACCAGGGTCCGTTGGAGGAGTGATAGTAATTGTACGCTTAGTTGTATCCAAATTACAAGTCCAACCATCAGTAACGCTCTTCATCTCCACAGAAGCAGCATTGACTGTGTTATATGATATTGTCTGAGGCTCTCCTCCCCACTGGAAATATAGGCCCATCTGAGAGAACTCCATGCTAAAATCATCATTGTCAGAACATGAACTCAATGCCACACCAAGATAAAGAACAGGCAGAATAAACTTTAAAATCTTCATATATAAATTACACTATTTTATTCACACATAAATATTGCGTGCAAATGTACCAAAAAAGTTGCAAACTTTCTAATCTTTAACAATCATTTCTACACTTTAGGAACAATTATTGTCAATCTGTCAACGAAATTTAACTACTTTTAGTATATGGCACGACAAAAAATAGAGATTGGTTCAACTCCAGCCGACCCTAAATACAAAATCGCAATAACCGAAAAGGGACCATATCTTGTGTATGGCAATCCCCCTCTATCGCAACAATTCATAATGCCTAATAGTTTAGGGGAGAGTTGGTATTTTCAACAAGGCAAAAACTTTGCTACAGAAGATGAACCAACGGCAATTTGTCGATGCGGAGCCTCAAAAAAGCAACCATATTGCGATGGTAGCCACACTAAAGCAGATTGGGATAGTCGATGTAATGCAAGTATGTCTGGACTATTAGACAATGTAGAGATAACATCAGCTGAAGAGATTTCCATTACAGACAACCGCCAATACTGCGCTTTTGCAAGATTTTGCGATGCAGCGACAGGTATATGGGCACTTACTGAAGCCTCTGAAGAGCCAATTGCTAAACGTATAGCCATAAGGGAAGCCTCTCTATGCCCAAGTGGTAGGCTAATGGCATGGAATAATGATGCTGACAAGCCATACGAGCCTAAGTATCAACCATCTTTAGGGCTTATAGAAGATAATACTATCTCGGCAAGTGGAGGCTTATGGGTGCGTGGAGGTATTAGCATTGAACGATACGATGGACGCAAATACGAGATTCGCAACAGGGCCGTACTTTGCCGATGTGGCAAATCATCAAATAAACCATATTGTGATGGTACTCATGCTGCGGCAGGATGGAGAGACAAAATTGATGGTATCCCAGATGGTGTAACAGTTCCTGAAGAGGTATATTAAACAATTAAGGCTGTAAACTGCAGCCTTAACCTTACTTTTTAGGAATACCTCTCTCACAAGGAACCTTGACCTGGCATTTACCACAACCAAAACGTGGAGCATACTGCTCACGCATCCTATTTACATAGGCACTGCAAAGGATATGCGACTTCCCATTTTCAAGAGTTATAGCACCTCCTGGACAGCGTGTACATGCTCCACATTTTGTACAATATTCATATATATCACTATATTTACGAGGTGTTACCTCAAGCGAGGCATCAACAATTACGCTACCAAAGCGACCTGCAACACCACGCTCGGTAATTAACCCCTTAGAGAGGCCAAATGTTCCAAGGCCACATACATAGGCTACATGGCGCTCAGACCAATTACTTGTAAAACTAAGAGATTTATCTTCAATCTGCTCACATGTACCAGCCTCAAAGACATAGCGAAACTCCTCACTTGCGTATGGAGATAGAGCCTTAACACCATGGCTTTCAAACCAATTCTCAAGAAAATGGTTCACCTCTGTAAGAAATGCCTGTCCCTCGACTCTGGCATATAACCAACCATTGCCTACAGCGATATTATCCTCTCTATTACCATCAACCACAAAGTCGCTAAATGGTGCAAAATAACTAATTACACTCTTCGCTTCTGTCATCCACTCTTTTGGTGTACGAAACAGCGGGCCAACCGCTTGCGGTTCTTTGAGTTGCGCCCACAGCGGATCTGCAGCAGAACCTATTCTGATAATCGGATTATCATATAGTCGCTTACCTACATCCTCTGTTCTAAGAGCCATCTGCTCAGAGATATAGTTATGCTCCGACTCCGTAAAAGCCTTTGCAAGCGCTGCAGTTATATCATCAATACTTATCATAACTATTTCTTTGGCTGTTCACCCTTAGGTGCAGAAATAGACTCTCGCATCTGTGTATCGGCAATGATATTTTTCATCTTATAGTAATCCATAATCCCCAGATTACCATTGCGGAACGCCTCTGCCATAGCAAGTGGCACCTCTGCCTCTGACTCAATAACCTTTGCACGGGCCTCCTGGGCTTTTGCCTTCATCTCCTGCTCAAGCGCTACAGCCATTGCACGGCGTTCCTCAGCCTTTGCCTGCGCAATATTCTTATCAGCCTCAGCCTGATCCATTTGCAACTGCGCACCGATATTCTTACCTACATCAATATCTGCAATATCAATAGATAAAATCTCAAAAGCTGTTCCCGCATCCAGGCCCTTCTCAAGCACAACACGTGAGATGAAATCAGGATTCTCAAGCACCGTCTTGTGAGATATAGAAGAACCGATAGATGACACAATACCCTCGCCTACACGAGCAAGGACCGTCTCCTCTCCTGCACCACCTACAAGCTGACGTATATTTGCACGAACTGTAACTCTAGCCTTAGCAATAAGCTGAATACCATCCTTTGCCACTGCAGTTACAGGTGGGGTATTAATAACTTTCGGATTTACAGACATTTGCACGGCCTCAAACACATCTCGTCCAGCCAAGTCAATAGCTGTTGCTTCCTCGAAATTGAGGCTAATACCCGCTTTTTGAGCCGACACGAGAGCATGTACAACATTTTTAAAGTTTCCACCTGCTAAATAGTGAGCCTCAAGAGAGTTTGGATTAAGTTTTAACCCCGCCTTAGTACCCTCAATCATAGATGAAACAATTGCTGATACAGGAATCTTCCTCCAACGCATAAGAATCATCTGCAACAATGAGATATGTGCACCTGAAATCAACGCTGTAAACCAAAGTCCTACAGGCACAAAGTAGAATACTACCCAAATAGCAATTAACGAAAGAATTGCAACAATGAAAATCATTCCTATCTCCATAACTTATACATATTTAATATTTTACAATTACTACTTAAATTGAGCCTTGAGTTTGGTTATAAACTCAGCATCAACATGACCCGACTTTTCAAGCGACGGAATACACTCCTCAAAGCTCTGCTCATATCTATCAAGCCACTCTACAATTCTCTGTGGATACTCCATAATAAAGTTTGGAGTCTGAGACACGTTCATATACTCATCAGGGAGTAATGGATAAGGGTCATAACTTACAGCATAACGCTCTTTAAACTCCGGAGTCAGATGTACGCATCTATTAAAAATACCCTGCTTACCATATAGGCGTGTTTGATGTTGCTGCTTTATGCTATCAAAGGCCAACTCCACAACACACTCCTTATCGCAATCACATAAGTTTGTATAAACAATAGGGGAGAGCGTATATCCATCGTAACCCCACTCACCACTCTTAGCATATCGCTTATATGGCACCTCAACGCCATTTACTTTCACACTTTGTGCAGGCATCTGAGCAGGGAAGCGTAGTTCATATTTACGGCTCTCTGCAGCCCCTTTATAACTACCTTGACGAGGAGAGATAACAACACGGATACTATTACTATCGCTTGTCTTAGTTACTTTAGTTACCGCAAACTGCTCTGTATAGTCCTTGGACACTCCATCATCCTCATAATACTCAATCTGACCATCTGCTCCAGGGATAAATGTTAACACCAAAGTATCACATCTATCCTGCAAATTCTTTACCGTTGGTGGATTCATTGGTATAATAGCTCCCGCACGGACATAGTATGGATTCTCAGCAACCGTATATGATAAACTCAGCGTCTGATTACCCTCAATTAACCTTCCACTCACCATATCATACCACTTACCCTCAGGGAACCACATTGTTCGCTCTGCCACACCCGTAGTAACATCCACAGGCTTAACAATAGCAGTTACCAACATATCATCACCAAACATATATTGCTCCTTCATATCATACGCCTCATTACACTCAGGATAGTAGTAATACATAGGACGACACATTGATATTCCAGTATCATATGCCTGACGAGCTGCATTATATATATAAGGTGCAAGGGTATAGCGCAGACGAATCGCATCTCTCATAAAGAAGATATGGTCTGGGAACTGCCAAATACGGCGCTCAATATTACTACTTTTGGTGCAGTGAGTCTTAAATATCGGAGTAAATACGCCATATTGCAGCCAACGCAAGTAGAGTTCAGGATCGGTCTGTGAATTGCGCACCTTAAACATGTGTCCTCCAATATCGTGTCCCCAATAACCATAACCCACATTTGAGGCCGTGCTAGTAAACCATGGCAAAAATCCCAAAGACTCCCAATTTATATAGACATCTCCTGAAAAACCTACTTGATAACGATGAGAGCCCAGACCACCCCAACGATGATAAATCATAGGTCGTTCATTGCCACGCTCCTCAGAATGTTTGTTAAAAGTATGGTTTAACCAGAAGGTATTACTCAAGCCCTTTGTATATTTACTCTCTTTCCACTGTTGCCAATCGAGCCACCAGAAATCGACACCAATTGTCTCAAATGGAGCCAAGACTGTATTAAAATATGCATCTGCCCACTTCTGCTCATCAATCCTAAATGGCACACTTTTTCCCTCTTCTTTCCACTCATAAGCCTCTATAAAACGCTTATATGGCTCCTCGTAAGGCTGAATACCCGATGCGGGATGCAGATTAAGTGCCGTCTTAAGATTCTCACTACGACACCACTCAAAGAAGTTGGCAGGAGAAGGGAAGAGCTGCTCTTTCCAAGTATAACCAGTCCAACCTATACGCTGTCCATATTCATCCTTTTTAGAGCCTGTACGACGAAGTCCCCATGTCTCATGCCAGTCCATATCAACAATAAGCACATCTATTGGCACATCAAGGCTACGCAATTGACCAATAAGATCTCGCAACTCATTATCAGAATACTGCCAATATCTGCTCCACCAATAGCCGAAGGCATACTTTGGAGGCAACGGGATACGGCCTGCAATTGTAATATAATCCTTTACAGCCTGCATATAATCATGACCATAAGCAAACAGATATAAGTCTTGATACTCCTTCTCTGGACGACACTCTACCCAATGTTGCCAATGTGATGCTACATCTACAAAAAGATGCCTATCTGAGTCATCTACAACACTCCATCCGCTACGTGAGATTACTCCTGGTTCCATCGGGTCTTTAGGGTTCAAATTCCAGCCATCAGCCTTATCAAGCGTACGGGTCGTTCCCATAAGATTTAAAGAATCTGTATCGCCATAATGCCAAACAACCTTATTTGGGCCAAGCATAAACTCTGCAGATAGGTTCTTAGCACTAAACTTCTCGCCTTTATGATATATCAGACGTAGTTTATCCGTCTTGATAACAACCTTACTACGACTCTGATATACTTTAAATTGAGGGACCTCTATATTTCGATTGACAAATGTAAGTGTAGCTCGGTCCTCAAAAACTCCATCCTCACTCCACTCCATACGTATAAGCTGAGGTGTCAACACTGTAAAACGAGCATTTCCCACCACAACAACAGCCTTATCATCTGCCTTGGGATTGTAGCTATCTGCACTTGCTACGATAGGAGACAGACCTGCAACAATAACTGCAAGTATAAGTTTTACAATAGGTTTCATGGTTTTATTAGGGGTTAGTTCAACTTTTTTTACTATAACTGTAAAGTTATCAAAGCCTACAACTTTAACATCTACTTGTTGATCTATAAATACATCAACGGACTTTGCCTCATAAAACTTACCACCGATATTTACTTTGCCCATAGGAGCAAGGCGTGAGACGGTAACACCGACACTACCAAGTTCCACCTCTAATGCAGGATTTGGCATACTTGTAGAATCTATCTCCTGCTTCAATGACAAACGCATCCACGTTTTTGAGCGGAGCGAAATAACTACAGTAATAAGAGATAAGATAACCACTGCAACCACTGTCCATATACCGGCAGTAGTCCCAAGTGCGCTAAAAGCATAATATATAGCTCCTCCATAGCAAGACATAGCTAAGATTGCGCCAATTGATACTCCAGGAAACAGCAGCATCTCTGCCACCAAAAAGAGTACTCCTAATACAAGTAACAAGATTATATACCACATACCAACCAATATATTTAATACAACTACTACTTTGCCTGCTTTACCTCCGCCTTAATACTACTATCCATAGCTACAATCTCCGAGGCAACCAATTCTGCATCTGCTTTCGATACGAATGGTCCAACAATAAACGTAGTGCCAACACGCGAGAATCGACAGTTCTCATTTCTTAAAGAAATATGCGTTTTAACAGCATCAGATAGGGCAGACACCTCTGTAATCTCAATATTATAACCACCTCGTTTACTCTTCCACTCCTCAATATTAGAGATATACTCACCATCAACCCACATGACAATCATAGGGTCTCTAAAACCTATCTTTCTCAGATACTGAACACCCTCTACGGCCTCCTCTTCGGTTTTAAATCCACCTACGAAATAGGCGTATTTACCATTATGATAAGCGTCTGTATAAGATAGAGGGGTAATACCTCTCAACGCGGTCAGATTAGGGCGATTTGTAAAAATGCCTAAACGAATACGATATATCGTACCAAACTCATAAATCTTAGTCTGCGGAATAGGATTCTTTGCGTTGTATATGATCGGCTTGATTACCTTCAGGGGCTCATATTCAATAAATGAGCGACGAACAATATTAACCTTCGGCAAGCAATAGCCCTGTGGATGTAGCTCTTTCTTAACTCTATTTAATGAATCTTTAGCCTTTGCCAAACCTAAAGCAGTCGCCACTTTAAGTTCATAGTCCAACATACCAGACTTTCGAAAATAGTAATCACTCAAAGCATAAGACTCATAAGTATCTGCATCTTGCTCTGATAGTCTGGCGGCATTTGACAAACTGCTCTCTGCGGCAGCAATAACATCTAACTTACCAACCTTCTCTAAAAGCAGATTATATGCATATATCTTATTATCATAAACCGCATGCCAAGACTTATACAGCATATCATCTACAGCATTGGCTGCATTACGCACAGAGTCTAATTGCTGCACCAATATCTCTGCCTCACCCTCAGTATCGACACGCTCATACTCCAACTGTATGCTAACCATCTTATCATAATGACGAAGATACTCTCTAATGCACTCTACAACCTTCTTTTCATGAAGTTGTGCATTGTGTAAAGTTTTATAATCTGCAACAGATAATGACTCTGCAAATATATCATTAGCAATCAGATTTCCACGCTGTATTTTCGGCTTTACAACATTCTGTTCCTCTTTAGCAAAGTGTTGCATCTGCGGATTTTCCAAATTCTGAGCAAGTTGAGTCTGCTCATAAGCCGTAAGGTTTGCCAAAGCCTTATCATACTCCTTTTTCAACTTTATAGATTCTATCTCCAATAGACTTAGCTGCGAGGATATCTCCTTTCGAGTCGATGGACTCTTTGTATATTGCTCTCTTGCATCAACAATAAGAGTATTCAACGAATCTCTACTATTCTGCAAACTCTCAACTTCTCGAAGTAACTCTTCATATCTACTATCTACATGTTGAGCTGACAACAGATTTACTGAAGCTACAATCAACAACTGTATAATTAAAAATCTCTTCATTATCTCCACCATTTAAGGAATAACAACTGTATAAAACCAAATATCTCAAGACGACCCATCAACATCAAAATAGAGTCCTGAATCTTCAATATCGCAGGTATATCGGCAAAATTACTCATCGAGCCGACCTCGCCAAAGCCCGGGCCTACATTACCTAAACAAGCTACAGTCGAGGTAAATGCAGTCAGCATATCCTGACCAAAGAGGGTATTTGTAAATGTCGCCAAGAGTATCAACGCCATATAAGTAACGATAAACACCACCACATTATTGAGCAAATCCGCATCTTGAGCCACACCATCCACGCGAATACGGATAATTGCGTTAGGGTGCTGCTGACGGCGAATTCTCGCCATAAGAATCTTGCAGAATATCAACAACCTATCCACCTTCATACCTCCCGAAGTAGAGCCCGCACAAGCACAGACAATAGATACGAAGATAAGAACTACTATTGCGAACGGTGTCCACATATTTGTATCGGCCGTAGCATAACCCGTAGAGGTAATGAGCGAAACTACCTGGAAGTAGGCATAGCGTAGTGCCTGCCAGATATCGGTGTAGATATTTGCATCGTAGATGCTTATTGTAATGAGCAGCGTTGCCACAACGACAATGGCAATATATGTTCTGACAACCTCCGAACGGAAGATATTATTCCCCTTGCGCAGAAAGGTTGCGTATATCAATCCGAAGTGCAAACTCGAAATAAACATTGCCGCAGCAAGTATCAACTCTACAACAGGATTATCATAGAAAGCTATACTTGTATTTTTAGTACTAAAGCCCGCTGTAGCGCATGCAGACATGGCATGGTTCACCGCATCAAACCATCGCATACCTGCCACTTTAAGTGCAATAGTCGTAATTACAGTCAAGCCCACATAGACAACCAACAATATACGAACAATAATCTGAGTACGATAGCGGTAATTGTCCTTAGCAAGGGATGACAGCTCTACATTGGATAGCGACATCTTACTCGTTCCCAAAGATGGCAAAATAACCAGCGCAAACATAACTACACCAACACCACCGAGCCAATTTGTAGATGTTCGATAGAAGAGCAGACCTTGCGGCAGGTACTCTATATCGTTCAATATCGTTGCACCTGTAGCCGTATAGCCCGAAACACTCTCAAACCAAGCATTTACCAATGTGAACTCACCTCCCCAGATAAGGTACGGGAACATTCCCACAACACTTGCAAGAATCCACGAACCCACAACGATTGCAAATCCCTCCTTGTTTGAGATTGATTGAGCACGAGGAACAAATAGTAGCGGAAATGCACCTAAAGTAAAGGTTAACAATGCTGAGAGCAACAATGGATAGAAGCCCGAATCAACATTATTCATATATGAGATACCTGCCGACACTGCCATAAATGCCGACACGCAGAGCATAACCGTACCCACATATCTCAATATGATACTAATTCGCATAACTACTGTCTATTCTGCTTTGATAAACCTATCAACTTCTCTATACCATCCACCAACTCCTTAAGTTCATCTAGCAAATCTACTTTTACTATAAATGGTAAGCGATAGCTCAGAAAGTCGGACAACGACCTATTTATCTTCTCAATCGGGCTGACACAATATACGACAATAAAATAGTAGAACATCAGCACAATGGCAATCATCACAACAAGTGATATAAAGACAGGCGCAACAGAGCGGTATGCGTTTTTATTAAGTTGCTCAGCTCTCGGAGCAAGAGAACTATGCGCATGAGTCATAAAGTTTTGAATCTCATTAATAAGATTGTTATAAGCAACTTTATAAGTGCCATCATACCAATCTCTACCTCTATGCGAAGCTGCGTAATCTTCTATAATCGACTCAGATACAGCATCTTCTGTTGATTTCACAATAGGATATGCCGGAGCATATACAAATTCATCTGTCAAGACTCGTAACTGATTAGCATAAAAAGCCAAAGAGTCCAATCCCGCCTCATCAACAGCCTCACTACGTGCCATTGCAAGCTTTCCTTCCAAATCACTCATCGCTCTACGACACACATCCTTTTGCGAGTGCTCATCAAACAGAGCCACATGAAGTGCCGCCTGACTATGCTCCTGAGCAAATTTAAGCATCTCTTTAGCCGTCTCCATATTACGTCGAGAGGCCGCTAGAATTGCCTCTGTATCATTACTCAAATTACTCAACTCAAAGAGTGATATAATACCGGATGCGAATAGCAATGCAACTATGCTTAAGAAACCTATTGTAACTCTTCTCCTTATACCCTTCATAACATTGTTTTCAATTATGCAAATATAAGAATTTTTCTGCAATTATTCTACAATTTGACCAATAACATCACAGTTTGGTTCAATATCCAGCAATTTTACATCCACTATATGGTTGATATACTTACGATTATACGGAACCTTTACTTTGATGTAATTACCCGTAAAACCGGTCATAAAACCACCTCTTTCAGTACTTTCAAATAAGACACTAACAACAGAGCCAACCGCACGAGAGCAGAAATCATAATGTAATCTATCACTCAACGCCTCCAACTCTTTAACTCGTGCAGTAGAGATAGAAGATTGAACTTTATTCGGCAAATCTACAGCCGGCGTATTGGCCCTCTCCGAGAACGGGAAAATATGAAGAAATGCTGGCTCTATACTCTCTAAAAAGCTCTTTGAATCGGCAAAATCAACATCTGTCTCACCCGGAAATCCGGTAATAACATCAATTCCTATAAAGGCATCAGGCATAGCCCTTTTTACAGCAGCAATACGTTCTGCAAACTTTTCTACAGTATATCTGCGACGCATGAGTGCCAAAATCTTATTCGACCCACATTGAATAGGAATATGAAAGTGATGTTGAAATTTAGACGAATTGGCACAAATAGCTATTATCTCATCTGTTAGCAGATTAGGCTCAATAGATGATATACGATACCTCTCAACACCCTCTACACCATCAAGAGCTCTAAGCAAATCCGCAAAACTCTCCCCCGTTGTACGGCCAAAATCGCCCGTATTTACACCCGTTATAACAATCTCTTTCTGTCCACCTGCTACAATCTGCTCAGCTTGAGCAACAATATCAGAGATTGGTATATTTCTACTACTGCCACGAGCATTGTGAATAGTGCAGTAAGAACAACAGTAATCACATCCATCCTGCACCTTCAAAAATGCACGAGTTCTATCCCCACTTGAGAAGGCCGAAAAGAAATTAACTATCTCGTCTGTTTCACAACTATAAACCTTTGCACGACCCTTTGATTGCAATTCAACGACTCGTTGATATGTCTCGCCTTTATTATTGTTACTCAATACTATATCAACGCCTTCAATAGCTGCAATTTCATACGGTTTTAACTGCGCATAACAACCCGTAACAGCTATAATCGCATCGGGATTTCGACGATGTAATTTTCTGATAATATTACGACACTTTTTATCCGCATGCTCTGTTACAGAGCAGCTATTTATTATGCAAATGTCTGCAACATCTGTTGGAGATACTTTAACAAAACCACCTTGTTCAAACTGACGAGCTATTGTCGAAGTTTCTGAGAAGTTAAGTTTGCAACCTAAGGTATGAAAGTTGACTTTTTTATACATTTTATACGCTATTATTGTGCGAAGATACAAAAAAGGTCGTTTAATTAGTGTAATTTCGGTAAAAAAGTCTATTTTTGTAGTCTAAATTATGAGTTTTATAACAGACATATTTGAATATAGCTATCTATCAAACGCTGTTATTGCCTGCATACTCTCAGGTATAACTTGCGGCATTGTAGGTACTTACATCGTAGCACGTAGAATAGTATTCTTAAGTGGCGGTATTACACATGCCTCTTTTGGAGGATTGGGTATTGCCTTCTACTTAGGCATAAATCCAATATGGGGAGCGATGGTATTTGCCATTTTATCCTCTATAGGTATCGAATATGCAGGGAGCAAAACCAAAATACGTGAAGACTCAGCAATAGGCCTAATGTGGGGTATAGGAATGGCTATTGGAGCGCTCTTTATGAGTCTTCGCCCGGGATATACATCTGGCGACTTATCAAGCTTCCTTTTTGGTAATATTATATCGGTTACGACCAATGACACAATTGCTCTTGCCGTCTTAACATTCTTATTATTAGTATGTTCTATTATGTGGTTTAAACCCATAATGTACATGGCTTTTGATCGAGAATTTGCACAAGCCGCAGGGGTTAATACTACACTGATAGGCTATATAATGGCAATCGTTATAGCCATCACTATAGTACTCTCTATAAGAGTTATGGGCATTGTTCTCTTAATATCGCTAATGACTATGCCTGTAGTTATTGCAAATAGTATTACCAAGAACTTCGCTCAAATAGCCACTCTATCATCTTTTACTGCTACAGGAGGAGCATTATTAGGGGTTATTTTGAGTTATTATTTTGAAATTCCATCAGGTCCTGCAATAATATTTGTGCTCACTTTGATGTTGATAATAGTAAAACTATTATCTTTGCACCCGATAAAGCATCTGAAACAGCATGAAAACAATATATAAACTTATACTCAAGTCTTATATCGGCCCAATGTTCGCCACATTTTTCATCGTCATCTTTATATTGATGATGAACTTTGTATGGCGATATATTGACGATTTGGTCGGTAAAGGTCTTGATGCCGGAGTTATCATAGAGCTAATCCTCTATGCGACAGTTAATATGATTCAGATGGGACTACCACTTGCCGTTCTTCTGGCAACTATTATGACTATGGGTAATCTTGGCGAAAACTATGAGCTTCTTGCCATGAAATCAGCCGGCATGTCATTGCTAAAAATTGTAAGGCCATTGGTCTTTGTTGTCGTATTAATATCAATAGGTAGTTTCTTTATTATCAACAACTTAGCTCCATACTCCAACAAAAAGATGTTTAGTATCATCCATGATATTCAACGTCAAAATCAGGCTCTTGAGTTTCAAGATGGTCTCTTCTTTAACGGAATAGACAATATGAGTATCCGAGTAGAGCATCAGAATCCCGAAACAAAACTTCTTACAGGGGTGCTGATATATGATAACCGTTCTGCTGGTGGTAATATGACAACAACAGTTGCCGACTCTGGCTATATTCGTCTTAGTGATGATAAAAAATATCTGATGGTAACTCTTTTTAATGGAGCTACTTACGAGCATACTCGTAGCAGTCAATGGTACACCAAAAACACACTACGCCGTCATACTTTCGAGCGTCAGGATGGTCAAATACCAATGACCGGCTTTGACTTTGAGCGTTCAGATGAGAACCTATTTAGCGGAAGTAGTCAAACGCAGAATATCAACGAGTTGCAAAATGCTATAGACTCCTTGGAGATGGTTGTTAACAAAACTACATCGGATGCTTACGATCCTCTTTTGCGTAGTCAGATTTTCATCAAGGACCCGGATGCTATCTCTCCACCTGACTCCATATTTATAGACCGTTCACATAAAATATACTCAAAAGTACTACTTGACTCAGTTCCTAATCTATCGACTCGTCAAAAGCAAAAAGTATATTCTAATGCACGTCAAAGTGCTATATCGGCCAGAAATAGTTTCTCTTTCGATGAGTCAACATCCAAAGAGGCCCTGAACCAACTATATCGTAGTAAAAATGAGTGGCATCGCAAATTAGCATTGCCTGTATCTATATTTATCTTCTTCCTTGTCGGTGCACCTTTGGGAGCAATTATTCGTAAAGGCGGTTTGGGTATGCCGATTGTAATATCTGTGATATTCTTTGTCATCTACTACATTATCAGTATGTCCGGAGAGAAAATGGCAAAAGAGGGTACATGGAGTTCTATTTTGGGTATGTGGATTTCATCCATTGTACTCTTCCCAATAGCTGTATATCTGACTCGTAAAGCGACAAACGACTCTGCTTTGCTCGACATAGATTGGTATATAGGCCGATACAAGCATTACAAGGAGATTGTTATGGCAAAGTTGCCGCAATCTTGGCAGGATAAATTAAATAAGAAGAAGTAATTGTATGAACCCCAAGGATATACGCATAGTATTTATGGGTACGCCTGAGTTTGCTGTACCCTCACTTAGAGCCCTTGTAGATGGTGGCTATAATGTTGTTGGCGTTGTTACAACTCCTGATCGTCAAGCAGGTCGAGGGCTTAAAGTACATGAGTGCGATGTAAAGATAGCTGCACGAGATTTGGGTATTCAGACTATTCTCCAGCCTGAGAAGTTGCGTGATGAGGAGTTTTTGGCTGCTCTTCGTGAACTCAATCCAGACTTAGGTATCGTAATTGCCTTCCGTATGCTTCCAGAAGTTGTCTGGGCAATGCCTCAATTTGGTACATTTAACCTCCACGCCTCACTGCTTCCGCAATATCGTGGTGCTGCCCCTATAAATTGGGCTATTATCAACGGAGACAAAGAGACAGGCCTTACCACTTTTCTGCTCAACCACGAGATTGATAAGGGTGCAATAATAGGGCAAGTGCATGAGAAAATTGCAGACAACGATACAGTAGGCTCGCTCTATGACCGACTGATGACTATCGGTGCAGACCTTGTTTTGGATAGCGTTAATCGCATTGCAGAGGGCAATATAACACCTATAGAACAACCTGAAGGTGATGAAAACCTGCGTCCTGCACCAAAAATCTTTAAGGATGACTGCCTTATAGATTGGAGCAAAAATGGAACAGATATCGTAAACTTCGTCAGAGGACTCTCTCCATATCCCGCTGCATGGAGCCGCCTTGTAAAAGATGGTGCAGAGTGTGGTTCGGCAAAAATTTTCGAAGTGCGATTTGAGCCTAAAGAGGGTATTTTAGAGGTTGGTAGGGTAGTTACCGACGGCAAAAAGTATATGGGAATTACCTGCTCTGATGGCATTGTCTATATCGAGGACATCCAAATTGCCGGCAAGAAACGCCTTAAGGTAAAAGAACTTCTTCTCGGTTTCCGAAATGCGGAAGAATACAAGTTTGAGTAAATAAATAGCGAGAGTCTTACGATTCTCGCTATTATTTTGAATAAAATTAACCTTTTCTACAATTTATTATATATAATATAGGTATAACCCATTTTGCAATTATAAGGTAGAGTAGGTGCGGTATATCGTGAAAACTCCCCAGATGGGACATACTTGACGTATTTTCCATTCGGGGAGGTAAAGGATGTGCCGCAGATGCGACACTATCACGATAATATATTAGATCTCGAGTGCACCACCAGCTCCAAACACCTTACCTACGAGAGTATCGAAGGTCTGAGTACGCTTAGCAAGGTCGAAGAGGTTTACTCTCCAGCGCATAAGCTGTACAAAATTGGTCATATTCTTCCATTGAGCACGTGAAACACCAATCTGCTCAGGAGCTACAGGAGCACCTGCAGTGATGAACAGGTCGCGCATCTTCTCAAATGAGTAAACCTGATTGCGAAGTTTCTGGCTGAACTCTGGCCATGTAGCCTTAACACGGTTAAGCTGCTCACGTACCTCCTCAGGACTCTGCCACTTCTTACCAATCTCAGTAGGGCCGAGCTCAGGTACAGGGAAGTCCTTAAAGAGTTCTGTTGCACGTGCAACCTCAGCCTCCTTTGTAGGCCATGCAGCAACGCAAGCATCTACATCGAGCTTTGAAAGGTCAAGCTTAAGCAACTCATCAAAGAAAGCACACATAGTTACAGTACCAACTGATACCTGGAAACCATGAAGAACCATACGATCCTCAAATGTGTGATGAGTCATATCGAGATAGTGGCTAAAGAGGTGCTCAGCACAAGAGAGTGGACGAGTATCGTTTGCAATCTGCATAGCAACGCCTGAGAGAGTCAGACCTGCAAATACATTCTCAACAGCTTTTGGAGTACGATCTGCAATGCCCTGAGCATCAGCAAGTACCTCTGGAAGCATATCGTGAATAACAGACCAAGCGTCATCACGAATAGGCTCTGTACCGAAGAGGTCTGCAATCATCCACTCACCACCAGCAGGAACCTTAGCCGCAAGGTCTGCATAACCTGCAGTTGTAAGGCGTGCAGGAGCGTTACAGAGGACATTTGAATCACCAATGATTACCAATGGAGCTGGGCAAGTAAATGTCTGCTTTGAGCCATCCTTTACGATTGCTGAGCCTGAAGCTGAATAGCCGTCAGCAGATGCCGCAGAAGCGATACAGATATAACGCTGACCAAGACGATGTGAAGCGAGCTTACAAACATCATTAATAACGCCAGAACCTACAGCGATAGCAATAGCGTCGTACTGCTTCATTACCTCTTCTATCATCTCAACATACTTCCACTCAGCATGGAAACTCTTGTCAGGAATGATAAACTTCTCGCAATCAACGCCTTCTGCGTTCATGATGTTGTAAACATCCTCACCGGCAGCAGTCCATACAAAGTGGTCAGTAATAACAACGGCTTTTCTGCCTGGGAAAAACTTTTTGAACAATACAGGTGTACTCTTAAGCGCACCCTGAGAGATCTCTGCACCCTTGGTTTGACCGGCCATTTCGAGCGCTTTGTCCATTCTTTCTTTAATTGTCATAGTCTTGTATGTTTAAAATTAAACGAAATCTTAATCCTTACAAAGATAGTTATTTTTTAAATAAGGTGTACCGCAAAATCAATATTTATTTTTGGTTCCATTTTTCCCCTTTTAACACAACTCGCTCCGCAACTGAGCGTAAATAAGCTGCTACTGAAGGCTTGAGTTTGCAATTTGCTGGATTTGGACCAAACGCCTCTCCATAGACAGTCAAATAGGCAACCGCTGCTGACAGATACGAACCTGCATAAGATTGATGGTGATTATCAGTATGATAGAGGTTTATATCCGGACGCTCATGCATTACAATCTGCCAAGCATAACCAACAGGGGTAATCTTTGCGTTGTTCTGCTCAGCCTCGGCTGTTACAACCTCGATAAGTCGATTCTGCATTGCATCGTAATCAGCATAGAACTGAGGATACTTCGCAATAAGATGCTCATACTTCTTACCGAAATTATTATTACCAAACTTTCGGCCCCATGTAATCTCCAGGCATACATTTGCCGATGGGCTGCTTGCTCGAACACGATTAACCATCTTGGTCATCTGCTCAGCTGCGCCATAATCATCAGCAGTACCATTTAGTGTCGGTTGAATACTCTGATCCTGCAACATAACATAGTCATAGCCACCTTTATCGACCTGCTCTGTAGAGTATTTATTTGCCAAATGAGCCTTCATTGTATAGCCACCAGAAATAAAGATATTACAATCTGCATAATGGCCCTCATGCCATGCTATCTCCTTGAAAATCATAGGATAAGTATGATAGTATGTATAACTGTTACCGAGGAATAACATCTTGACCGTATCTCGTGCAACTTTGTTGTTATAGATAACAATTTGAGGCTGTTGGCCTCGAGGTGATGGACAAGCAATCGTAGCTACAGCGCTCTGCTTTGCTACACGACGTAAACGGAACGCAATAGCTCCACTCTCAATAGGCTTTGTTAGTTTTACAGCATGCCAAAGGCGACGAGGATGCTTTAGCGAGGCTGTTGTAGTTACATTTGTACCATCGGCTTGGGTAGCAACAACAGGCAACCACTTTTTACCATCAAGATACTCAAAAGCAAAGCTCTCTTCAGCCTTATCCGCACTTGTTATAGGTAGAAAAATATCGACAACCGTACCTGCCTCAAGATTTGTTACAGGCACCTCAAAGAGCCAATAATCGCCCTTTGCAGCAATAGCCGTAGGGTAACCCTTATCGTTTAATAGCTCCCCATTGACCACCTTGCCCTTATGGCGAAAACTAAGTTTGGCTGACTTTATACCAACCGCAGCATTATACGTTCCCGTCTCAATAAATTGAGCAACACCCTTCTTCTCTTTGTTTTTTGAAAAACGCCATTCAGCACGATTTGAATCCCCGTAAGCAAAAGCTGTAGATGAAATCAAAACGGCGAGTAATACAGATAATAATTTTTTCATTTTAGTTAGGTTTAAGTCTCTTTATTTTACAAATATATCTGTTTTTTTGCTATAAAAAAAAATATTGTCCTAAAAAGTTTTCTAAAATTAGAATTCATATTGGTTTTTAATGTTAAAAACATTACCTTTGCAAAATTGTGATTATACAGCATTTAATTTGTATATAAAAAATAATTTTTAAATAAATAACTCTATCAAAACATTATGAAAACAACAAACATTTTCACGGGGACATACACCGCCCCAGATGTTGAACTCTTTACAGCACCTGTAGAGAGTGGATTTGCGGCCAGCCTTGATGGTGGCATTAATGACTGGATTGAAGATGATGATTCTATTGAATGTTAAACTTAAAAAATGAACAGAAAAATGAAAAAATCTATTCTTGCTTTGGGTTTAGCATTTATTGCTTTTACCCTCACAAGCTGCTCTAAGAGTGAGGAGTTTGATGTTACAGAGGTAGTTAAGCCAACTTTCGAGCTATTTGCAAATATCAACACTCGTACAGCAAATGACGGTCTTTCTACTACGTGGGTTAAGGGTGACGAGATTGGCGTTTTCCATGCAGAGGATGGAACTACAAGCTACGTGTTTGACGAAAAGTTCACCACCGATGCAAGCGGTCTTTTCAAAGGCTCACTTAAAAACGATCTTTACCCTAATAAGAGATATGATTGGTACTCTATCTATCCTTATAATAGCAAATTAGAAACACCTGATGACACCTCTAAGTGTTATATGGCCATTGGTTGTCAAAAGAGTCAATTCCAAACTCAGACAGGTAACAACTCTATGGAGCACCTTTCTGGCGCTGCTTGCTTACTTGTTGGTGTTGAGAAGAGCGTTGAAGCTACTGTAACTCCATCGATTACAATGAATCATGCGACTACTGTTGCTCGATTTACTGTTACAAACTCTCTCGACAAAGATATAACAGTTACAAAAATCTGTTTGACCGCACCTGAGGCTATTATCGGTACATACTATATTAACTTTGTTAATTACCCGGAGATTAAATACACATCTTCAGGCGATAATTATGTATCTGATACAGCTATTCTTAATGTAAAGGATGGTGATGCTATTGCTCCTAAATCAAAGGGCGAGTTCTATGTAGCTTTCAAGCCATTTACTCTTAAAGCTAATGACGCTCTCAAGTTATCTGTAACTGCAAAAGTTGGCGACAATGAGCACCTCGATGAGGCGACTATCACTCTTGCCAAAGATGTACAGTTCGAAGCCGGTCATATCAAGAACTTTAATGTAAACTTCGACACCAATACTGCCGCTCAGATTAAGCCAATTTCGGTTAAAGACTTTATAGCAAAAGAGACAAGTGCAACAGTATGGTATCAGCTAACCGGAACAATTACAAATTTAGCAAATGCCATATACGGTAACTTCGATCTTGTTGATGAGACAGGCTCTATTTATGTATATGGTTTGACAAAGACTAAGGTTGATACGAATAATCAGTCATTTGCATCTCTTGGGTTGAAAGAGGGTGATATTGTTACTCTTATTGGTACAAGGGATGATCATTATGATGAACCTCAGGTTGGTGGCCCTGCATACTATGTAACGCATGTTGCATCTTGCGCAGCTCCTGTAATTGATTGCGAAGATAATATTGTAACCATTACAGCCGAGGAGGGTGCAACTATCTATTACACAACCAATGGCGATACTCCAACCACATCATCTACTCAGTACGATGCGCCATTTAGCATCTCTGCGGATTGTACTGTAAAGGCATTTGCAACTGCAGACGGAAAGCCTCAATCAGTCGTAGCCGAGACGCTGTGCACATATAGAGGCTCTAATGACCCTGTAATTGAGGAGGCTACTCTTACATTTGACGATAAAAGTAAGCGAACTGAATATTCTACGTCTATACAAAAATGGGAAGAGAATAGTATTATATTTACCAATAATAAGGGTGATAGTAATAGTAATGTTGCTGATTACGCAAACCCTGCACGTCTTTATGCGAATTCAAATATAACTATTGAGGCTCCTGGTAATATTACTGCAATTAAGTTCGTATGTACTAGTACAACATATGCAACAGCATTAAAGAATTCTATCGGAACGTCAGCAACTGCAAGCGGTTCAAATGTAACTATTGCTTTGGATGGATCAAGCAATACATTTACTGTCGCAAAACTCACTGCTCAGGTAAGACTCAATAGCGTAACAGTTAGCTATCAATCTACAGAATCAGGAGGTGAAGTCGTTTCAAAGAAGGATCAGACACTTGCATTTGACCCATCTGAAGTTACTGCGACTATCGGAGAGGAGTTTACACTCCCTACACTCTCTGGAGCTATGACTACAGTTACCTACTCTTCAAACGATACCTCAGTTGCCACTGTAGATGCGTCAACAGGCGCAGTCGAGCTCAAAGCAGCAGGAATAACAACAATCACAGCAACTGCTGCAGGTAATGAGGAGTACAATGAAGCTACTGCAAGCTATAAACTTACAGTTGTAGATCCGTCTATTAAGACTACTGACGCAACTCTCTCTTTTGCAAGTACTAACCAAAGAACATACTTATCAACAACAAAGCAAGTTTGGCAACAGAATGGTATTACACTTACCAATGATAAGGGTTCTAGTACTAGTAATGTTGCTGATTACGCAAACCCTGCACGTTTCTACAAGAGTTCTAAGATAACAGTAGAGGCTCTTGGTAATATTACTGCAATTAAGTTCGTATGTAATAGTGCAGAATATGCAACAGTATTAAAGAGTTCAATTGAAGAGTCAGCAACTGCAAACGGCTCTAATGTAACTGTTATTTTGAATGGATCAAGCACGACATTTACTATTGCAGCACTCTCTGGTGCAGTGAGAATGAATAGTCTAACCGTTAGCTATGTATCTACAGGTGATGTTGTTATTCCTGAGAATCAGGTGCTTAAATTTGACAAGACTGAAGTTACTGCAACTATCGGAGAGACATTTACACTCCCTACACTCTCTGGAGCTATGACTACAGTTACCTACTCTTCAAACGATACCTCAGTGGCCACTGTAGATGCGTCAACAGGCGCAGTCGAGCTCAAAGCAGCAGGAACTACAACAATCACTGCAACTGCTGAGTCTAACGAGAACTACTACGGAGATAGTGCAAGCTATACACTTACAGTTGTAGAGAAACAGACTCCGGTCAATGAAACTTATACTTTACTCACCAACATTAGTGAACTTAGCGTTGGTGATAAGATTGTAATTGCTGCAAAGGATTATAACTATGCAATAAGTACAACCCAAAAGAGTAATAACCGAGATCAAGCTTCTATCACTAAGAGTGATAACACTATTACATTTGGTAGCGATGTAGAGATATTCGATGTAGAGGCTGGTAGCGTTGATGGAACATTTGCATTCAAGGCATCTGTAGGGTCCTCAAAAGGATATATATATGCAGCATCTTCTAGTAGTAACTATCTAAAAACACAGACTACAAAGGATAATAATAGCTCTTGGAAAATAACTGTCGCTACTAATGGTACCGCTACAATTGTAGCACAAGGCAGCAATACAAGAAAATACCTCCAATACAACCAAAGCAGTGCACTATTTGCTTGTTATGCGAGTGCTTCTCAGAAGGCTGTTGTAATATACAAGATGAGTAAATGAACTCCGGACTCTCCGGGTGGAGAGCCCGATGTAGTAAAGAGTGCAGCATTCGGACAGTCGTGGGCAGAATTGCCTGCGGCGTCCGAGAGCAACTCTTACACAGAGGAGTACAGCAAGTGTGTTAAGTTGATAACTGATGGTGGCAAGCAGAGTAACGGATATTATCGTAGAAATTACTCTATCTGTTACGATGCGACAAACTATGTAGCACGTTGGGTTGCCTATCCGATGCACAGCTACTACACATCAGGAGATGAGAAAAGTGAGACATTCTACACAGATCCAAGTTTCACAACAGCGCAGCAGATTGGAGGCACTTATAATAGCAGCTCAGGCTACAACCGAGGACATCAGATTGCCAAAGCTCAGCGCACCGTAACCTATATAGCTCGTCAGCAAACCAACTACTTTACCAACATGACGCCGCAAAATAGCACACTCAATGGAGGTAAGTGGGCTCAGTTAGAGGCAAAGGAGCGTGGAGAGTGGATGTGTAGTGATACACTCTATATGGTTTCTGGTTGCCACTTTGACAACTACAATACCAAGGTTGCTAATAATGATGGTAAAAGTTGCCCCGTACCAACGCACTACTTCAAGGTAATGCTCCGCACAAAGAGTGGCAATAGCGGTAAGCGAGTGGCTGATTGCAATGCAAACGAGCTTATCTGTGCTGGGTATTGGGTTGAGAATAAAGCCTCAGCCACCCCGGAGCTAAAGAGTGTAAACGAAATAGAGAGTTTAACCGGCTTTACATTTTTTGTAAATGTTCCGAATGCTCCAAAGAGTACATGCAACGCCTCTGATTGGTAGTAACAAAAAAATCTCGCAGTCTTGCGAGATTTTTTTGTTTGCAATATACTCTAATAATTTCGTTGCCCAAATATTGACGAACCTATACGCACCATTGTAGAACCACACTGAATAGCAATAGGGTAGTCGTCTGACATTCCCATAGAGAGCACATTAAAACTACTATCGAACATCGGTGTTATCTGTGCCTTGATAGCTGCTAATCGCTCAAAATCGGACCGAATAATCGCAATATCGTCAGTATTAGTTGCCATGCCCATAATGCCACGAATACGGATATTTTTCATCGCGGCCAATTCACCACTACACACAAAAGCAAGCAACTCTTCACTATCCCAACCACTTTTTGTCTGCTCCCTCGCCACATGTACCTCCAGCAGACAATCTATCACTCGACCACATCTTTCAGCCTCTCGATTAATGCACTCCAATAATCTGCGACTATCCACAGAGTGTATAAGCGACACAAAAGGGGCTATAGCACGCACCTTGTTAGTCTGCAAATGACCAATCATGTGCCACTCTATATCTTTTGGTAGTTGCTCATATTTAGCGACAAGCTCTTGCACACGACTCTCGCCAAAGACTCTTTGGCCTGCATTATACGCCTCCATAATAGCCTCAGCAGGATGAAATTTAGAGACAGCAACCAATGCAACATTCGCAGGCAAGGCCGATTTAATCTCTGATATATTTGCTTTTACTGTCATAATTCCACTTTTAATTACTGCAAAGATAAATCAAAGAGCAAGCCTAAACAAGATTTTCAAAGAAAATTAGTATATTTGTAGGCTATGAAACGATTAATATTATTAACCTTTACTCTTTTTGCACTCTACACTGCAGTTGCAGAGGAGGCAAAAGCTCCTAAAATTATTTTAGGGCCATATATTCAGGCATGCGGCCAAAATGAATTTACTGTTGTATGGCAAACAGATACCGACGCTGTATGTTGGGTTGAGATTGCTCCAGACGATGGTACACACTTCTACAACACTGAACGAGAGCGTTTTTATCAGACCATACATGGTCGCAGACCTATCGGCAAATGGCACGTAGTAACAGTTACAGGGCTTGAGCCTAATACCGTATATCGCTACCGTATTCTCAACAAGGGAGTACTTCTCAACCAAGGCAACAAACGTGTTCGTTATAGCGAAAGTAAGGGTAGTAATGTCTATCGCCGTCAGCCTTATAAGGTACGCTCGTTAGATACAGATAGCAAGACTACTCGTTTTGCTATCGGCAATGATTTTCACGACAAGCCGGAATTGCTATCACAACTCTTCTCAAAAGAAGTTATCAATCAATCTAAATACGACTTTGTAGTCTATAATGGCGATATGGTGAGTAGTTTTGAGAGTGAGCAGAGGCTTGTAGAGAGCGTTATTGCTCCATCAGTAGCACAGTTTGCTTCTGAAGTGCCTCTATTTTTCTCTCGTGGCAACCACGAAACCAGAGGAGCATGGGCTATAAACTATCAGAACTACCTCCCTACACAGACCGGCACACCTTACTACACATTTAGTGATGGTCCTGCATTTTTTATCGTCCTTGATAGTGGAGAAGATAAGCCTGATAGTGATATAGAGTACCATGACCTTGTCAGATACGACCACTATCGCCAGCAAGAGGCACAGTGGCTCAAAAATGTTGTAGAGAGCAAAGAATTTCAGCAGGCTGCTGTAAAGATTGTGATTATTCACGTTCCTCCTAAGAGCAACGGTTGGCATGGCGAGGCCGAGATAAGCAAACTCTTTGCGCCTATTTTAAATAATGTAGGGATAGATGTCATGTTCTGTGCTCATATTCACAAATACCGCTTTACAGAGGCTAACGACCCTCTATCATGCTGTAACTTCCCAATTATCTGCAACCCTAACCGAACAAGAATGGATGTAGAGGTTAACAAAGAGAAGATTATCTATAAAATTACAGATGCAGAGGGAAAAGAGATTATAAACAATGAAATTTTAATACAATAAATATGAAAAGACTAATTCTTACATTTGCTTTTACTCTTGGAGTAATTTCAGCCTATGCATGCACCAACTTTATTGTTACCAAAGGTGCATCAACTGACGGTTCTGTAATGGTAACTTATGCTGCTGATTCTCATCAACTTTACGGTGCACTATATAGGTACACCCCTGCAAAAAAGCCTCAAGCAACAATGCCGGTTTATGAGTGGGATACAGGTAAATATCTTATCGATATAGCACAGAAAGAGAATACATACGCCACAGTTGGTAACATGAATGAACATTCACTCATCATCACTGAGACCACTTGGGGAGGCCGAGAGGAACTTGTTGACCCTAATGGAAAAATCGACTACGGTTCGCTTATCTACATCACTCTTCAGAGAGCTAAAACAGCTCGTGAGGCTATTGCTACAATCGTTGAGTTGGCAAATACCTACGGATATGCCTCTTCAGGCGAGAGTTTCTCGATTGCAGATGCAGATGAGGCTTGGATTATGGAGTTAATTGGAAAAGGCGACTCTACTAACGACCCATCCCGTAAGGGTATTGTATGGGTAGCACGCCGTATTCCTGATGGATATGTCTCTGCTCATGCAAATCAAGCTCGTATTACAACATTCCCTCTCAATGACCCTGAGAACTGCCTCTACTCGGCTGATGTAATCTCTTTTGCTCGAAAAGCAGACCTATTTAAGGGTGAGGACAAAGAGTTCTCTTTCTGCGACACTTATGCACCAATCGACTTTGGCGGCATGCGAGGTTGTGAGGCTCGAGTATGGAGTTTCTTCCGCACAGTTGCTGACGGCATGGATGCTTATGCAGATTTTGCATTAGGTGTAAATCCTGATAACAAGATGCCACTTTGGGTAAAACCTCGCACAAAAGTCTCTCCAAAGACTCTATTTGATGCCATGCGCGACCACTATGAGGGCACACCTATTGATATGACAACCGATATTGGCGCAGGTGGCCACCATCTGCCATACCGTTGGCGTCCGATGTACTTTACTGTTGATGGCGTAGAGTACTGCAATGAGCGTGCTACTGCTACTCAGCAGACCGGTTTTTGGCTCTGTGGCCAGGCTCGTAAGAATAAGGTAGGTATTCTTTGGTTCGGTACAGACGACGCTGCCACATCAGCTCTCACACCTATATATGTAAATACAACAGAGATTCCGTGGTGCTTGAGTGAAGAGAATGGCTCTATGCTCAAATATTCAGATACCTCTATGTTCTGGATTACAAATCGTGTAGCTCAGTTTGCATACCTCAGATACGATATTATCGGCAAAAAGGTGCGCGAGAGTGTAGATGCTTGGGAGAATACGATGCTTGAGGAGGTAAAGCGAATTGACATTGCTATTAGCAACACTCCAAAGCCAAAGAAGAAGGCTAAGATTGCAACTGAGTTTACTCTCAAGGGTGCACAGCTACTCTTTGATACTTGGGTAAAACTCGACAAGTATCTGATGGTAAAGTATATTGACGGAAATGTCAAGGGCGAGAATGAGAATGGCTTTATCGACAACGGTAACGGCAAAGATATACCTGGCAAGATTGAACAACCTGGCTATAGCGAGAAGTGGAAGAGAGCTGTTGCGGCAGATAATGGTAGAATTCTTGAAGTTGTTAAATAGCAGTACTCCTACCAATTAAATTAATATATTATGAATAATAGAAAGAACATACACGTTTATCACCATTATGTAGCTGACCCTTTATTCTATAAAGTTAGGCCTTATGCATTAGGGATGCTCCTTATAGTATTTATCGCAAGTATGACTATCACTGTTCTTGCACTCTGTAGGGTAATCTAACTAATGACTATAAAAAACAAATACGCTCATCAATAGATGAGCGTATTTGTTTTAGTAAGTAATCTTACTTCAGCTTATCACGCAAATAGAAGTGATAAACAAGTGTTCCTACGAAGTTAGTGCAAAGGATAAGCAAAGTTACCAAAATCTTAACTACCAAGTCTGTACCTGGTTTCTTTGTAAAGAGATCATATACACAATAAAGGCCCCAGCACAAGAAGATAATTCCAATTAATCCTGCAATCATAGTTATAAAATTTAAAGTTAGAAATGTTAAATTATACTCTTTTTTCAAAAATATCACTTCTATAAACGACATCACTCAAAAACAATCCTTGAGCTGGAGCTCCTGCACTTGACAGTGATAAATTCTTCGCCTCAACAATAGCACAAAACTCCTCTATCGTATATCTTCCACGACCTACATCGACCAATGTTCCAACGATAGAACGCACCATATTTCTCAAAAAACGATCAGCACGAATTGTAAAAACCAACACACCATCAGCCTCTACACTCCACTTCGCCTCCATAATACGACATATATTGGTTTTATTGTTCGAATTAAGCTTTGCAAACGATGTAAAATCACTATAAGTGAGTAATTTCGCTGCTGCTTGATTCATCTTCTCAACATCAAGTGGCACATAGTACAACCATGCAGAATGACGACGGAATGGATTTTTTACTGATGAAATAAAATATGTATATTCCCTCTCTACAGCACCAAATCGAGCATGTGCATCATCTGCGACCTTTGTGATAGAGAAGATCGCTATATCTTTAGGCAACATCATATTGAGTTTATAGCAAACCTGCTCAATATCAAACTCCACACCACTATCAAAGTGTGCTACATAATACGAAGCATTAACCCCCGTATCAGTACGTCCTGCGCCTACAATCTCAGTTGTTGTGCGTAATAACTTAGTCAACGCCTCCTCTATAGTCTGCTGCACGGTCGGCATATCGGGTTGACGCTGCCAACCACAGTATGCTTCACCATCATATCTTAGCTCTATAAAATATCGCATATACAAAAGTACAAATTAAAAACAAAATCACAAAATTTTTATACCTTTGTGTTTGAATCGCTCATACAAAATATGCGTATATAAAGTTCCGATACATATTAGTTATACTCCTCACCAGCATTTTAGCCTCTTGCACAATCACAAGGGATATAAAATATGGCAACGCTGCTGTTGATAACTACACCGTCTTTGAACAGGATATTGTTCGACATGGAGAACCCGTTTTGACTTTAACAAGAAGGAGGATTACAATGCACTCGACACGCTGAAGTTTGAGATATACAGAGCAAAAACCGACACAACTATACACCTTACTATCAGACAGTTAATTGGTTATTACGCAGATATTCTACCGATATAAATCCGATATGAATGTGTATCGAATATGTGCAATCGCATCGGCTATTATGCAATTTTGCACAATGGCGGATATTAGGCATACGGTCTATATGGTCAAGTGCTCTACATTAACCCAGAGAAGAGATTTATTGGTGTATTTTTGGGGTACTTATCGCTTGAAAGATTTTACACTTGCCTTTGACGCCATCTGTAACGGTCGTACAAATATAATGTAGTAGGCACAATTATATTTGGTATTTTTTCGTTATATTTGTGCTATGAAGAGATTTTTCACCATTTTTTGCGCCATATTATACACCATCGCAAGTGCAGATGCAAGGAACCTTGACAGAGTCCTTTGCAAGGTCTATAATATAGATCAGAGTGTACGTAAAGAGTTTATCACAGCGCAACGTAGTGGAGATATTACACGACTTATAAGTGCGGCAAAGAGACTGGAAAAGTGTGATGAGCGCAATCAAAAGATTGTCTTTAACATACTTGACAAGCACGGCTGGCCAAACAACCTATCAGAGCAAGCTCTCAAAGCTATTTGGCTTGTTGTACAACACTCCGACTTAAAAAATATAGAGAAATATCTGCCTTATCTAAAAGAGGGCTCAAAAAAGGGAGAGATATCGCAAATAGATATTGCCACCATGGAAGACAGATTGAAAGTGTATAAAAGCGTAGCTCAGATATATGGTTCTCAAACTATCATGATTGGCGACACCATATATCTATATCCCGTATATGAGCCTGATAGATTAGATATACGTCGTGCCCAAATAGGGATGTCGCTGATTTCAGAATATATTACTACACTCGAAAAGTTGTATAATAAAACAGTAATTTTTGACAAAAATATAACCTTTGAAGAGATAACAAATCTACAAAAACAGCAGAGAAAATAGTAGATTATAATTAAGTACAAATCACAGTAAGTAAAACTTTAACTACCAAGCAAAACTAATTAATTATGAAGACACTACTCACATTGGCAATGTTAATATCTACAACATTCGGAATCAAAACTTCTTACTTTGTATTGAAGTATGAAAACTTCGCAGACCATGTTATAGAAAAGCATGAAACATTCGATAAAGATCAATGGACAAAGGTATTGACAAAATACAACGATCTTCGTAGCGAATACAAAGAATTAAGCGACGATATGTCAAAAGAGGAGAAGCAGAAAATAGACAACCTCAACTATAAAATTAACGCTATAATAATTCGCAACAAAGCATCAATTGCTTTTGATGAAGTCGAAGGTCTTATAAATGAAGTAACAGGAACATTAAAAGAGTTGTTTAAATAGTTGAGAGGGGTATAACCCCTCTTTTTTTGGATTATTCCCTATTTTAAACTATCTTTGTAATTTATTACAAAACTATATAGATAATTATGAAAGCAGCAATTATAGGCTACGGCAAGATGGGGCATGAGATTGAAAAAATTCTCATGCAACGTGGTCATTCCGTAGGCCTTATCATAGACCAAGATAACATTGCAGATCTTAATGCTGAAAAACTACAAGATATTGATGTTGCCATAGAGTTTACAACACCTCAAACTGCGTATAACAATATACGCACATGTATAGAGGCCGGCGTAGCTGTTGTAAGCGGAACGACCGGTTGGACTGAGCGTTTACCTGAACTGCAAGAACTTTGCCGCCAAAAGGGTAGTGCTATGATTTACTCTTCAAACTACTCACTTGGTGTCAATATAGCCTTTCGTATCAATCGACGCCTTGCTGAGTTGATGAACGGTTGCAACAACTATGATGTCCGTATAGAGGAGATTCACCACACACAAAAGAAAGATGCTCCAAGCGGAACAGCACTTACACTTGCTCAAGAGGCAATTGCCCGACTTGACCGAAAGAGCTGTTGGAACTGCATTGAGCCTCAGAAGGGCGAACAAAGCCAAGCTACAGCAGACAGCATAGAGATCACATCTTTACGTGAAGGCACAGTCCCTGGCACACATACAGTAACATACGAGTCTGATGATGATACTCTTGTACTAAAGCATACTCTTAAGAGTAGAAGCGCACTTGCAACAGGTGCGGTTATTGCTGCAGAGTTTATCTGTGGTAAGAAGGGTGTATTTACAATGGATGATCTTTTCAAAGAGTAAATATGAAGAAGTTTTGGAAAAATAAGTGGTTTAAATTCTCTACCGTATCTATACTATACATCCTTCTGTGTGTTGTATGGACAGGGAATTTATGGATGTTGCTCGGTCTGCCTCTGATATATGACCTTTACATTTCTCGTCTGTTCTACAAGTATGTATGGCATTACAACGAAGTGTTGTGTGAAAAATCTCCTCTCTACAAGAGTATTTGGAGTTGGATTGATGCCATTCTATGGGCCACAGTTGCAGCTACGCTATTACATCTATTTGTATTTCAACTATATAAGGTTCCGACCTCTTCAATGGAAAAGACTATTCTCATTGGAGACTATCTTTATGTAAGTAAACTCTCATACGGTCCTCAGGTGCCAAATACACCTATAGCAATGCCATTTGTATTCAACACCATGCCTTGGTCCACTTCACAAAAATCATATTGTGAGGCAATACAATGGGATTATCACCGTCTAAAGGGCCTAAAGACAATTAAGCGTGGAGATGTTGTAGTATTTAACTATCCAGAGGGAGATACAGTACTGCTCGCCAAACGTCTATATCCAACTGCCGGTGCAAGCTATTACGATGTTTTACGTAGCTATCAGCAGACATACGGTACGACAGATGGCAGAAAGCGTCTATATGAGGACTACGATATTATCGCTCGTCCGGTTGATAAGCGTGAGAACTATATTAAACGTTGCGTAGCTATCCCTGGAGATAAAATCAAAATCGAGGGTACAAAACTATTTGTAAACGATATTGAGCAGATAACACTACCTTCACAGCAATTTATATACTTCGTTCAGACATCTGCACCACTTACAGAGTATGCAATGAGAAAAGCCGGTGTAAGAGAGTGGGGTGGCAACATGCCATATTATTACCTTACAATGACAGACGAAGCTGCAGCTACGGTAGAAAAAATACCTATTGTTACCTCTGTCGTAAAATATGACAATACAGAGAGTAGTCCGGAATTCTTCCCACATAATGAAAGTTACACTTGGACTCAAGACAATTTTGGTCCAATGTGGGTTCCTCAGAAAGGCACAACAATCAACCTCAACATCGACAACCTTCCTCTATATAGCAGAATCATAGAAAAATATGAGGGTCATACTCTTGAGGTTATTGATAACCAGATATTTATTGACGGAGAGGTGGCAGATAAATATACATTTGCCATGGATTACTATTGGATGATGGGAGACAACCGTCATAACTCGGCAGATAGCCGTTTTTGGGGATTTGTTCCAGAGGATCATATTGTTGGAAAAGCCTCATTTATAGCCTTCTCAACAGGTGAAGAGGGTATTCGTTGGAATAGGTTATTTAAAAAGATAAGATAATTATTGTGGAGGAGTTAAAAGATAGCTATTTGACCATTGCAGAGCCTGCAGAGTGCACTATGCGTGAGCGTAGTAGCAAGTTCCTCTCCTATGCTTACCCGGTAACCAATGAGGAGCAGATTCGCACACATCTTGACACTCTACACAAACAATATTACGATGCTACACACCATTGCTACGCTTGGCGCTTAGGCCCACACGGCGAGCAATTTCGTGCAAATGATGACGGAGAGCCTTCAGGCACTGCTGGCAAGCCCATATTAGGTCAGTTATTATCAAATGATATCACAGACTGTCTTATTGTTGTAGTTAGATATTTTGGAGGAACAAAACTTGGCGTCTCCGGCCTTATACAAGCATATAAAGAGTCTGCAGCAGATGTTATTGCAGTAAGTAAAATTATTGAAAAGACGGTAGATACCCACCTACGAGTGGACTTCTCATATATAGTTATGAACGACATTATGAGAATTATCAAGGATGAGACTCCTCAAATCATTGAGCAGACATTTGACAATCTATGTTCTATGACCTTAGCCATTCGTCAGAGTAAAGCACAACTTCTTATTGGTAAGCTGAGTAAGGTCAGCGGGGCTACTATTGAAATTTTGGACAATGAGTTGTAAATCTATCTACATAAAAGGAGCACGTGTTCACAACTTAAAAAATATAGAACTTGAGATTCCTCACAACAACCTTATAGTGGTTACAGGTCTCTCAGGCTCCGGTAAGAGTACACTTGCCTTTGACACTATTTTTGCAGAAGGGCAGAGACGATATGTAGAGTCTCTATCCTCTTATGCCCGTCAATTTCTCGGGCGCATGAGTAAACCGGAGGTTGATATTATATCCGGCATTGCTCCGGCTGTAGCTATTGAGCAGAAGGTAAGTACTCGCAATCCTCGCTCCACAGTCGGTACAACGACAGAGATTTACGACTATCTAAGACTTCTTTTTGCTCGCATAGGCAAAACCTACTCTCCCATATCGGGAATGGAGGTAAAATGCTACTCTACAGATGATGTTATTGAGTATGTCAAATCATTAGGCGATAGCAAAAGAGTAATTATAGCCGTTCCTTTAACCCTTAAAGTCGGACAAGGACTAATCGACCGCTTAATTCAGCTTGTCTCAGATGGCATACAACGCCTATATATCAACAATCAAACTATACTGCTTGAAGACTTTATACCGACTATTGGTCCTAAGACCTCAACTGAGGGTATCTATATAGTTATTGACCGTATCAAGGTTGCAACTGATGATGATACACTAAACAGAATGCGTGAGTCTGTATCAGGCGCTTTTGGTTATGGCACAAATAGTTGTGTGATTATATCCGAGGAGACTTTAGTAGAGTTCTCCTCAACGATGACGACAGACGGCATAGAGTTCGAGCATCCTACAGAACATCTATTCGGTTTCAATAACCCATTGGGCGCATGTCCTGTATGCGAGGGTTTTGGAAAGATTACGGGTATAGATGAGAATCTGGTTGTTCCAGATAAGTCAAAGAGTATTTTCGACAATGCAATTGCTTGTTGGCGAGGGGAGTCAATGAGTCGCTTTCGTGATAAATTAGTCAAAAACGCCTATAAGTTCAACTTCCCAATTCATGAGCCATATCATACCCTTACAGAGGAACAACGTCGTATGCTTTGGACAGGAAATGAGTATTTTGAGGGCCTAAACGACTTTTTTGACTATTTAGAGCGTGAAAAGAAGAAACATAAGACCCAATTTAGCATTCTTAAGGCCCGATATACAGGCAAAACTCCATGTCCGGCCTGCAATGGAGCCCGTTTACGTCCGGAGGCACTTTATGTAAAGATTGGAGGTAAAAACATAGCTGAATTAGCAGCTATGAATGTCGATTTGCTAATCGAGTTTTTTGACAATCTCTCACTCGACAACCACGATAGCACCACAGCTGAACGCATCCTTAAAGAGATACGCAACAGACTTATCTATCTAAGCGATGTAGGTTTGGGTTACCTCACTCTAAATCGTCTCAGTTCAACACTTTCTGGCGGTGAGAGTCAGCGAATTAACCTATCTACATCGTTAGGCAGTAATCTAACCGGTTCTCTATACATTTTAGATGAGCCAAGTATTGGTCTTCACCCTCGAGATACACATCGACTAATATCTGTTTTAAAACAACTGCGAGATTTAGGAAATACCGTTATCGTAGTTGAACATGAAGAGGAGATTATTCGTGCTGCAGATTATATTGTTGACATAGGCCCTGAAGCTGGAGAACATGGCGGAGAGGTAGTCTTCTGTGGAGCATTTAGCAATCTATGCAAGGCTAAAAAGAGCCTTACTGCAGATTATCTGTGTGGCAGAAAGAGTATTGATACCCCTCTAAATATTCGCCCATGGAATAACTACATCAAAATCAATGGCGCAAGAGTCAATAATCTCAAGAATATCACAACAAAGATACCTCTTGGAGTTATGACATGTATCACGGGCGTCAGCGGCTCAGGTAAGAGTTCTTTAGTCAAAGGAGTACTATATCCTGCTTTACGTCGTCTAATTATGGAGAGTGGAGAGAATCCAGGTGATTTCGATGGTTTAAGTGGTGATTTAAAGTTGATTAAAGGGGTAGAGATGATTGATCAAAATCCTATTGGAAAGTCTTCTCGTTCTAATCCTGTAACATATATTAAGGCCTACGATGAGATTCGCAGATTGTATGCAGATTTGCCGTATGCTCAACGCACTAATATACAACCGAGCAATTTCTCATTTAATGTTGCAGGTGGTCGATGTGAGCAATGTCAAGGCGAAGGTGTAATTAAGATAGGCATGCAGTTTATGGCTGATGTTACACTCACTTGTGATGCTTGCAATGGACGAAGATTTAAACAAGAGATTCTCGATATTAAATATCGTGATAAGGATATATGCGATGTACTCGATATGAGTATTGACGAGGCAATCAACTTCTTTGGAGAGGACAGCTCGAATACCACTTGTCGTCGCATTGTCGAGCGTTTAAAACCTCTACAAGATGTCGGCTTAGGATATGTCAAACTCGGTCAATCATCCTCAACATTATCAGGTGGCGAGAGTCAACGTGTCAAACTCGCATCGTTCCTAACAAAAGATACAGGACGAGGTAAAATCGTCTTTATCTTTGACGAACCTACTACCGGATTACACTTCCACGATATCAAGCGTCTTTTGGCTGCTTTTGACGCCCTTATAGCCAATGGCCATACTGTAATTATTGTGGAGCATAATATGGATGTAATCAAATGCGCAGACCATATTATAGACCTCGGGCCAGAGGCTGGAGATAATGGAGGAGAGATTGTTTTCGAAGGCTCACCTAAGGATTTATTAAATTGCAAATCAAGCTATACAGGGCATTATTTAAAGCCACACTATAAATAAATGAAAGAGGAATTTTTTACATATACTCTACCAAATGGAATAAGAGGCATACATCGCAATATCAAAAGTGGTGCTGCACGTTGCGCCCTTATCATAGGTGCAGGTAGTCGAGACGAGATACCAACAGAGTATGGCATTGCACACTTTGTAGAGCACGGTCTATTCAAGGGCACTACACATCGTAAAGCCTATCAAGTAAATTGCCGCCTTGAAAATCTCGGTGGAGAGTTAAATGCCTTTACTACAAAGGAGGATACAACAGTACATGCGACTGTTTTGCGTAGTGATTTTTCAAAGGCCGTTGAACTACTATCCGATGTTGTTTTCAACTCTATATTCCCTGACAAGGAGCTTGATAAGGAGCGAGAGGTGATTGTAGATGAGATTAACACATACAAAGACTCGCCAATGGATATGATCTATGACACTTTTGAGGATATGATTTTTGAGGGTTCCGAATTAGGTCATAACATTTTAGGTCGCAAACGTGATTTGATGCGCCACAACAGCGCAGCAATGCATTGCTTTGTAGATCGCACACACACTACAGACCAAATGGTATTTGCCTCTATTGGTAATATATCCAACAACCGTATTGAGCAGATTGCAAATCGCTATTTCGCTTCTCATGAAGCTACTACTCGCACTTATGCTCGTACTGCGCCAAATCCATACAAGCAGTTCAACAAAGAACTTGTCAAACACACCCATCAAGCCCACTGCATAATCGGTAATCGTGCATATAGTATTACAGAGGACAAACGACTTCCATTTTCTCTGTTAATCAACATTTTAGGCGGTCCTTGCGCCAACTCTCGTCTAAATGTTAATGTTCGAGAGCGCAACGGCTTGTCATACAATATAGAGGCAAGTTATACTCCATATTCGGATTGTGGTATGGCTGTAATATACTTCAGTTCTGAGCATGATAATGCAGACCATTGTCGTGAGATAATTGACAACGAGATTCGCAAACTGCAGGATATACAACTCACTACACGCCAACTCGCTATGGCAAAACGCCAATATATAGCGCAAATGACAATCTCAACAGAAGCCAATGAGGGCTATATGCTCGGCATTGGTCGTAGCCTGCTTGTACATGGCGAGGTAGATACACTCGAAGAGGCATACAAGAAGATAAATGCCGTTACTGCAAGTCAAATTTTAGAGGTAGCAAACGAAATCTTTACCAACAACTCAACCCTTATATACCGATGACAGCATTAGACCAATACATCGACAATATGTCCTCTCCTGAGGATGCTCTACTACACGAATTAGAACGTGAAACATACCTGCGTGTACTCAACCCTCGTATGATTTCGGGACATATTCAAGGCAAACTTCTTGAGATGATTGTCCGTATGATTCGCCCGCAAAGAGTCCTCGAAATAGGCACATTTACAGGCTATTCAGCTCTATCTATGGCTGCAGGGTTACCTGATGGGGGAGTGATAGACACTTGCGAGGTGGATGATGAATTGGAGATGATGATTCTTGACTTTTTTGAACGCTCAAAGTACTCAGAAAACTTGCGCCTACATATCGGCTCAGCACTTGAAATTGCGCCAACATTAGGAGAGGTCTATGATCTCGTGTTTATAGATGGCGACAAACGTGAATATACAGCTTACTATAACATGCTGTTTGACAACAATTTAGTAAAAAGCGGCAGTTGGATTATGGCCGATAACATTCTCTGGTACGGCAAGGTTGTAGAGACCGTAGCAAAGGGCGACAAACAGACTCAAGGTATCATCGATTTCAATGCTGCTGTGATTGCTGACCCCAGGGTAGAAAATGTTATTCTTCCTATTCGTGATGGAATCAATTTAATCAGAGTCAAATAAATATATTTTTATTTGCTTTATACATATATTATTGCTAACTTTGGCGCGTGATATAGTGTAATTGTGGCAAAGTATATGGATAACAATATTCTACTATTCCTTACCCATCAACAGATAGGTAAGGAATATTGTGCTATAAATGAACCACTTACTACGATTTAACAATTATACATACATTATTAGGCTTTGTATATAAAAACAAAACAAATTATATGAAACACATTTTTAAACTTTTCCTCTTCATTACCACTCTCTTTGGTGCAGTATCTTGTATTGACTCTGAGGTTACCACCAATCCTACCGATGCAAAAGAAGTACTGTACAATTTTAATGTCAATCTTACTGACATCAATACTCGTACAATAGGAGATGGTTCTACAGTCAATAAACTTTTTGTCGCTCTTTACGAGCCAGGCAAAACTAAGGCGTTAGAGACCTCTAACCTAATCGGTGTCCCTGTAGAAAATGGCACTGCTGAGGTAAGTGTTATTCTACTAGAGGGTAAATTATATGACCTTGTATTCTGGGCTCAGAACAACGAGGCCAATGCTTACACACTCAACCTCAAGACTGAGCGTACTATTGTAGCTAATTATGCTGAGGGTGCAAATGCTGAGGAGCGTGATGCATTCTTCCTTATCAGGAACAACTACAAGGCTGGTCATGATGAGACATCATTCACACTGCGTCGCCCTTTCGCACAGATTAATGTAGCCAATAGCGATGAGGATGTAGAATATATCGCAGAGAATGGCACTATTATAGAGAAGAGTAATTTTAAGGTTGTTTCAAATATTGCAAACACCCTCAACATGCAGGATGGAAAGTTGGTAGATGGTACTGAGACTACTGTCGCACTTACTTTAGATGTTATCCCAAGCGAGGAGTTCTACCTCGATGGTTATAACTACCTTGCAATGAACTATCTGCTTGTTGACGAGCGTCAGCTAATAGACCTTGAGTTTGTATTTACAGACAAAGCGGGCATTGAGTATGAGCGTAAATACTATCAGGTTCCTGTTCAGCGCAACTATCGCACAAATATCCTGGGTCAGATTATCTCAAGCCCATACGACTTTAATGTTGAGATTCTACCAGGCTTTGCAGGTGAAGAGAATGTTGGTCCAGATGACCCAACACCTCCTACACCGCCAACACCACCAACTACTACAGAGTCTGACAATACTATCATCTATACCACAACTGATGGAAGTGTTATCACACCTAACAGCTCAGCATTTGGTGCAAATATCGTTTCAAATACATGGATAACCAATAGCCAAACTATGTCTCGTGCTGGCGTAACAGGTTATGGTAAGATTGTTTTTGATGCAGATATTAATACTATTGGCGCTGAGGCATTCCGCAATTGTAGCAAATTGTCTGCAATTGTCATTCCTCCATGCGTAAATACTATTGAGCAGGACGCTTTTGATGGCTGTAGTTCCCTTGCAACTGTTGTTCTTGAGGGTGAGAGTGATATTACTATCGCTGAATCTGCTTTTGATGATCTTGCCCAAGATGCTGTTGTATATGTAAGCCCAGAGCGTATGGATCTCAAATTCCCTATAGAGATTCGTGAACTTTTGGAGAATGAGACTATCGAGGAGGATGAGACCGCTCAGTCTTATGCTGATAATGTAATCTACTACATCACAACTAACGACCAAGCCATTACAGATCCAAATATGTATGATTATGATGGTATATCTATCGTTTCGCATGTATATGAGCAGGGTCTTGGTACAATTACATTCTCAGGAAAACTAACCCATATCGGTAACTCTATGTTCTATGGTCGCGAAACGATAAAGAGTTTGATTATTCCTGGTTCGATCAATGCTGTTAATGACAGCGCATTCCAAAGATGCCTTAATTTGGAAAAAATCTCATTTGTAGAGGAGATTAACATTGGTAACAAACAGCTCTTCGTATCTAACAACGGTTCTAATATTACAACTATACCAAACAGTGTTACATTTATTGGTGTTAACGCATTTAACTGTTGTAAGTTCCAGCATGTTGTCTTGCCTGAGGGTTTGACATCTTTATCAAGAGGAGCGTTAAGTGATTGTGGAGAGCTCTTATCTGTAAAACTACCTTCCACAATAACAAGTATAGGCGACCATGCCTTTATGTATTGCAACAAGATAAAGAATATTGAGCTCCCAGCCGCTTTGGAGCACCTTGGAAAAGGAGCATTTGGGTACTGTCGCGCATTAGAGAGTATGGTTATTCCAAATAAAATCAAAGAATTAAGCGCAGATTTATTCTATGAGTGCCTCTCTCTTAAGAGTGTAAAGAATCCTGAAGGATTGCTCTCTTTTGGACACAATGCATTCTTTAGATGCCACGCACTTGAGTCTATAAATATACCAAGTACCGTAACTGCACTCTACGGCAATTTTTACGAGTGTTCTTCTCTCAAAAAGATTGAAATTCCTGGAAGCATAGAGACTCTTCCAATGACTTTATTCTACTATTGTACCAGTCTTGAAGAGGTTGTTATTGGTAATGGCGTAAAGGTAATTGGTCGACAAGCTTTCGAGGCTTGTCGTAGCCTTAAAAAGATTAATCTCCCTGAAAGTATAGAGAAAATCGATGATTCAGCTTTTTGGAAGTGTAGCGCATTGGAGACTATCGTACTTCCAAACAGCCTTAAGAGCCTTGGTAGTAGTGTCTTCGCAGATGCCTCATCACTTAAGAATGTAAACATTCCTCAAAATATTACTACTGTTCCAGCTGGTACTTTTGCAAACTGTATATCTCTTGAGAGTATTACTCTACACGAGAATATTACTGAGATTTCACAGAATGCATTCGCAGAATGTAATGTACTTAAATCAATCACTCTTCCATCTAAGCTGACAACCATTGGACGTGATGCGTTCATACGTTGCTACGAGATAAAGAGTATTGTTATACCTGATGGCGTTACATCAATCGGTGTTTCTGCATTCTATGAGAATAAATCACTTGAGAGTATTACATTACCTACAACTCTCAAAACTATTGGAGGTTCAGCCTTCAGTTCTTGCCTCAAGCTCAAGAAAATTACTATTCATGATGGCATTACAGCATTAGATGGTAGTACATTTAGCGATTGTAAGGAGTTAGAGGAGGTAGTTCTGCCAAGTACTCTTACTTCAATTGGGGATAGGTGTTTCGCCAATTGTACAGCACTAAATAAGATATCTATTCCTCAGTCTGTAACCTCTTTTGGTAATTCTACATTCAGTTCTTGTAGCTCTATTAAGAGTATTGTTATCCCTGAGGGTACACAATATATTAAAGAGTATATGTTCCACTCATGTACAAGCCTTGAGAGTGTAGTATTGCCATCAACCATTACTCAAATATGGATAGATGCATTCTCTTCTTGTACTTCACTGAAAAATATAAATATTCCTCAGTCGATTACATCTATTGACAACCGAGCATTCCGATATTGTGAGAGTCTGACAGAGTTCCACTTCCCTAAGAATTTGCTCACAATTTCAGAGAACGTATTGGAAGGTTGTAAAAACCTTGTAGAGGTTACTATTCCTGAGGGTGTAACCACAATCAGTACTGAGGCCTTCCGTAATTGTATATCACTGCTTGAGGTTACTATTCCATCAACAGTAAATCTGATAAAAGGATTGGCATTCGCTGACTGCAAAAGTTGTAAAGCTGTATATTGTAAGCCAACTACACCACCTAAGGCTGAAGGCTCTTGGATGCATCCTTGGAATAACACATTCTTGATTAACCCTGCAGGTAAGATTTATGTTCCAATAACATCTGTTGATGACTACACAAATGCTCCTGGTTGGGGAGAATACTATTGGAACATCATTGAGGGATATATATTCTAACAGTCAAAAAAGGATCGATTTTATCGATCTTTTTTTTTGTCATAATTTTGTCATATCTTTGTTAGTGTAAAACATTAAATATTTTACTACTATCATTATGGCAATAATTATTAATCTCGATGTAATGCTTGCCCGTCGTAAGATGACCCTTTCGGAGCTATCCGAGAGGGTAGGCGTCTCTATAGTCAATCTATCTAAAATAAAGACCGGCAAGTCTCGAGCTGTTCGTTTCTCTACACTCGACGCTATCTGCGAGGCATTAGATTGTCAGCCGGGAGATATTATCGAACATCGTAAAGGTTTGACTCTATGAGACGATACACGATACTACTGATAGCTATTATCTTTTCTTGCATTGCAACCACTGCTAAAGATAGGCCTATAAAGGTGGCTCTACTCGCCGATTTGCATATCACACCAGGGAACTACAACGACTCTACAATGGACTCCCTTGTAGATGATATAAATAGCGAAAAGTACGACCTTGTTATTGTTGCCGGAGATATAACCAACATGGGCAGTGATAAGGAGTTAGAGTGTGCCTACAATCATCTGAAGAGGATTTCGCACCGTCAGATTATCACTCATGGCAATCATGAGACCACATGGAGCGAGAGTGGAGGAAAAGACTTTAAAAAGTATTTCGGCCACAATGGTTGCACAACAAAGAGCGTCGGAGATTACCTATTTGTAGCCTATCCTGCAGGCCCGTTTGTAAAGATGGCAGATGGCACAGCTCAAGATGGTCAGCGTCTGGTATGGGTTGAGAAACAGTTAAAAAAGGCGGGTAGGAGGCGTATCGTCTCTATCTGCCACTATCCCCTCAACAATGATTTAACAAACCGAGAGCAGATTACAGAGTTGATGAACAGATACAGAGTTCATGCCTCTCTATGTGGACACTATCATAAGCCACAGTTAATGAACTTCGACTCTATACCTGGCATTTTAGGTCGTAGTTTAATGTTACCAGATGGTAAAAATAAGACTTACGGATATAGTGTACTCACTTTTAATGGCGACTCTATCCATGTAGCCGATAAGCTTATCGGAGAGCCTGCAACCCATAGATATACGGTCTGTGGCTATCGAGACAGTCTTGTAAATAGCATCGAATGTGCTCCTAAGACAGAATCGCTTTTCAATGGAGGTTTTACTGCAGAGCAAATCCTTACTGACAATGCAGCCATATATACAGCTGCTCAACACTCTGAAGGTCTTTTATATTACGGTAACTCTGCAGGCCAGGTAAAGGCATACGATGTGCAGAAACAACAGACAAAGTGGTGTCGCAACTTCAATGAGCCGATATACTCCACACCTATTATATATAAAGAGCTTCTGATAGTAGCTACACTATCTGATGGTATTGTTGCCCTTAACAAAAAGACGGGTAAAACAGTATGGCGCAATAAAGACTACAACACATTTATTGGTAATGGTATTGTTGCAAACGACTATTTATATATAGGTACGCTCGGTACAATGTTAAAAATAGAGTGCTCAAGTGGAAAGATTATTTGGGCAAACCACTTTGGATATGGTCATCCGCAGGGAAGGCCTACCGTTGCAAATGGCAAGTTGGTATTTGGAGCATGGGATTGTTATCTATATTGTATAGATTGCAACAGCGGCAAAGAGCTATGGAGATGGAACAACGGCTCTAAAAATAGATTATACTCACCAGGGCATGTTATTCCTCGAGTTGCCAATAACAGAGTTATGATTGTAGCTCCGGATAGATATATGACCTGCATCGACCTTGAGCAAGGTAGAGAGATTTGGCGTGCAAAGGTGCGCAAAGTCCGAGAAAGTACAGGCATAAGTAACGATGGTACTGTTTTCTATGCCAAAACGATGGATGGTCAGATGGTTGCCATTCCTATAGAGGCTGATAGCTATACAGAGCTATGGTGTACAGACTGCGGATGGGGTTACGACCATAATTTCTGCCCCCTAACCGCTACAGATAGTGTAATCTATATGGCAAATCGTCGTGGCAAAGTGGCTGCAGTAGATAAAAATGGCAAGATAGAGTGTGTAGGTAAATTTGCAAACTCAGCTGCCAATGACCTTAGAGCAGACAGTAACGGCGATATATGGGTGAGCTTCATAGAGGGTACGATATGGCGTCTCAGCGCCTTAAAATAGCGCTTTAACGAATCAATTTCTTCGTGGACAGGTATTTGTTCGTTTTTTATATTTTCTTATATTTGTAGTATCTAAAAACCTAACAACATGAAAGTAGTATATCTGCTAACACTATTCATCTTTGCACTATTTAACATTGCATGTATCAATAATGACGATACTACAAACACGGAGACTCCATCCTCCAGCTATGAAATAAACCAGACTCTACCGGCATGGAGTGAGGGTTATCTTGATATTCACTTTATCAACGCTGCACGTGGCGAATGTTGCTTCTATATTCTTCCTGACGGCACGACTCTTCTTGTAGATGCAGGCGAGATTGTGGATAGCAATATCACCGTTCCACAGCGTCCAAATGCATTTATCCGCCCATATAGAGTCTATGCAAATTACATAAAACACTTCCTACCAAAAGGCAAGAATACTATTGACTATTGCGCTCCATCACACTTCCATATAGACCATATCGGCTCAAAGGATGCTGTAACAGAGAGTGCACCTGTCGGCTATCGTAAATCTGGATTGCTATCTCTATTTGATGTTATCCCATACAACCATATTCTCGATAGAGCCTATCCAACATACGCAGAGGATGATGTAACACCTCCACTAAGTGGTGAATTATCTGAAGATTGGGCTAAATTTGTTACTTGGGGCGTCAAAGAGGGTAAATTTACGGCAGAGCGTTTTACGCCAGGCAAAGAGCAGATTGTTTTGGTCAATAATGCCGATAAGTACAGCGACTTCTCTATTTTCAATATCTGCGCCAACGGTTTTGTATGGGGTAAGAATAGCGAAGGTAAGCAGACACTATTAGGTTCAAAGCAGAAAAATGGAGGAAACTCCTCCTCATGCGGTTTTCACATCACCTATGGCAAGTTCGACTACATAGCTTGTGGTGATTTGACAAGTTCTCCGCAAAATTTAGTTGCGCACTACTTCCGCGACTTTATAGGAGATGGTAATCTTGAGGCTTTCAAATGCCACCATCACCTGGCATCCAACTCATGGGGCTCACAGATGCAAAATTGCAATTTCAACCCACGTGTTGTTCTAAATCACTGTTTTACAAGCAATAAACCTGATGTAGAGAAACTATCATACATTCTACCTCGAATTACAAGTTTCTTTGCAACCAATATACACTCGGACATTATCGCAAATCCTGAGGTTGAAACAAATAGACTGATGGACAAAATTACTGCATACAATGGCCATATAGTTCTCCGAGTAGCACCTGACGGTAATCAGTTCTATGTATATCTACTCGACGATAGTAATTTCAACTTCAATATAAAGTCTATTCACGGACCGTATAAGAGTAAGTAATAGTTCAATCTACAATTCACTTTCATCCCAACATATTAATCACAAGACGCATTATAAACGACATAGAAGCAAATATTTCAGAAGAACTATCCGATTACGATTTTGACATTACAGACCTTACAGCAAAGGAACTACAGATGTTAAGAGAAGAAATTATCGCAAAAGAAAACGGTTATTTTGTATTGGATGGAGTATTATTTAACGCTTCACATCGTATTCATGCAAAGAGGTGGAAAGCAGAACTCAAGAAAGAAATTAATTCAGAGAAACGAGGAATATTAAAATAGCATATATTTCGACATCACATCTTGCACACCGAGTTCCTTTTGCACATTTTATCATCAGAACGCAGTAGATACAACACTCAGCGAAAAATCCCGACGATGGATAGTACTAAAACGTACAGCCATTGTCGAGATTTTTTGCTAGCGGAAGTAGATATCCGCATTATCACGATAAAATATTACAAATTCAACTCAGCCTTTATAGCCTCAAACTTAGCATCAAGAGCAGCCTGAACCTCATCAAACTGATCTACAGATGGTAGGGTAGCCTTAACGCCGAAGTAGAACTTAATCTTAGGCTCTGTTCCTGAAGGACGAACTGACACCTTTGTACCATCAGCTGTAATCCACTGAAGAACGTTGCTCTTATCCTCAATACCCTCAATAGGAGACTTAACTCCAGATACTGTATCAAGTACCTCAAGGGTCTTATAATCGTAAACCTGAACCACAGGAGAGCCCAAGATGGTCTTTGGAGGGTTTGCACGGAACTCAACCATCATATTCTGAATCTGCTCTGCGCCATCCTTACCCTTACGAACAACATTTACAAGGCTCTCACGATAGAATCCAAACTTCACATAGAGGTCCTGCAACCACTCGTAAAGAGTCATGCCCTTTGTATCACGACACCAAGCAGCAGCCTCTGCCGCAAGTGAACATGCTGAAACGCCATCCTTATCACGGACATAAGAACCTGCTAAGTAGCCAAATGACTCCTCACCACCACCAATATAGGTATGCTTACCCTCCTGCTCACGGATAATCTTTGCGATATACTTAAATCCGGTCAAACAGTTGTAACACTTAACGCCATAGTGTGCCGCTACAGCATCTGGCATCATAGAGGTAACAATTGTCTTAACTACATAATCACCCTCCTTAATCAATCCGAGCTCAGCCCAACGAGTAAGTTGGTAGCACATAATAAGAACAAGTGTCTGGTTGCCATTAAGAAGAACATAATCGCCCTTACCTGTGCGAAGAGCAACACCAAGACGGTCAGAGTCAGGATCTGTAGCCAGTACAAGGTCTGCACTTTGAGCCTGAGCAAGGTCGATAGCCATCTGCATAGTCTTGCGCTCCTCAGGGTTTGGAGATGCAACAGTAGGAAAGTTTCCATCAAGGACACACTGCTCCTTTACTGTAATTACATTCTTAAAACCATAGTTTGCAAGTGATGCAGGAACAAGATTTACACCCGCACCATGAAGTGGAGTATAAACAATCTTCATATCTGCATTATTTGCCACACACTCAGGAGAGAGGGAAAGGGCCTTAATAGCTGCAAGATATGTCTTGTCAAACTCCTCACCAAGAATAGTGATATTCTCAGGATTGCCACCTGTAAGGACTTGGCTAACCTCAGTAATCTTCTCCACCTCCTTTATAATATTAACATCGTGTGGAGAGGTTACCTGAGAACCATCACTCCAATATGCCTTGTAGCCATTATACTCCTTAGGATTGTGTGATGCAGTAACCATAACTCCCGAATGGCAGTTAAGTTCACGAATAGCGAAACTCAACTCAGGAGTAGGGCGGAGAGCATCAAAGAGATAGACCTTAAAGTCATTTGCTGCAAAGATATCCGCAACACGCTCTGCAAAAGTACGAGAGTTATTGCGTGAATCATGAGCAATAGCAACACGAATTTGCTCTCCTGGGAAATTGATTTTCAAATAGTTAGCCAGACCCTGTGTAGCGAAACCGACTGTATAGTTATTCATACGGTTTGTACCTACACCCATAATACCACGCAAACCACCGGTACCAAACTCAAGATCTTTATAGAAACTCTCAACCAACTCATTGTGGTCATTCTCCATAAGATGACGCACCTGCGCCTTTGTAGCCTCGTCATACTCACCATCAAGCCATGACTGAGCTTTCGACTGTACTAATTGATCCAAATTACTCATTTTAGATTTTTTTATAATTTAATTTTTATATAGGTTTTTCTTATAAGTAAACTCTCTGCTATACTTTATTTCTCTAAATGCAAATATAGTGAAATTTTTTCTATTATTCATTATCAACGAGTTAAATTTTACAATGATTTTTCTCTATTTTTTCCTATAACATAAAAAATCAAATAAACAATAGGTGGGATACTTTTTTTAATATAAATTTATTCACAACTTTGCAATGCCAAAAAACAGAGGAGAGTTCAAACCATCTGTTTGACAGACTTTACCCAAATATAACACACTGATAACCAACTATATGCTCACAAGTTCAGTCGCATACAAAGACGCTTGGCAAAACTGCCTCAGCCAGATAAAGGCTCAGACCACAGCAGAGGAGTTTGCCCAGTGGTTCCTTCCCATCGTACCCCTTGAGTTCGATGGTTCACGTTTGCGCCTGAGAGTGCCAAGCAAATCTTTCGTTGATCGCATAGAGGAGCGTTATCTAAATGTACTTCGTCCTCTCATTGCTGAGTCATTTGGTTATCAAACTCGCTTATGCTACGCCGTACCAAAGGACGAGCAGCAAACAATATCATCATCTGCAAATACAAGTAAACAGAGTGTTCCAACTCCGTTTGATCCTACAAATATACAAAATCCGGGCTTAATTATACCAGGTCTTGTACAGAAAACAACGCCTCGTTTTGACCCTCAGCTAAATAAGAGTTATACATTCTCAACATTTATTGAAGGAGAATGTAATCGTCTTGTTCGCTCTGCAAGCATGGCTGTAGCAATCAATCCAGGCAGCAGTACTCCGTTTAACCCTTTATATATATATGGTGATTCGGGACTTGGCAAGACTCATGTCGCACAGGCCATTGGTAATGAGATTAGCTTAAGACACCCAGAATTGCAGGTATTATATGTAGCCATGAGCAAATTTCAGTCTCAGTATCAGGCTGCAACCATAGAGAAGAATATTCCTAATTTCATCCACTTCTACCAGGGTGTTGATGTGCTTATTCTTGATGATATTCAGGAGTTATCGGGCAAACCTGGTACTCAAAATGCATTCTTCAACATCTTCAATCATTTACAGATGTCCGGGAAGCAACTTGTCCTTATCTCAGATAAGCCGCCTGTAGAGTTGAAAGATATAGAAGAGAGACTTCTCACTCGTTTTAAGTGGGGTCTATCTGCGCAAATTCATATTCCTGACTTTCAGACAAAGATTAAGATTATCAAGTCTAAAGCAGCTCGCTTAGGTGCAGAAATTCCTGAGGATGTAATCAACTATTTGGCCGACAATATCTCTGCCAACATACGAGAGATTGAGGGTGCAATATCTTCACTTGTTGCTAATACCTCATTTATGGGTAAAAAGATAACCATATCACTGGCAAAGGATATTTTAAAGGGATATATCTCACTCTATCAGAAGGAAATAACTATTGAGCACATTATTGATACCGTATGTAGCTACATGAATATTGACAAGGAGCGTTTAGCCTCTGCAGAGCGTACTCGTGAAGTTGCAATAGCTCGACAGTTAGCCATGTACTTAGCAAAGCAATTAACAAAAACACCACTCTCTGCAATCGGAGCTGCAATCGGTGGACGAAACCATGCAACAGTACTCCACTCTTGCAAAACAATATCAAATCTGATGGATACCGATAAATCTTTCAGATTACAGGTAGAAGAGATTGAAAGAGCCGTATCAGCATAGTTTAAACTATGCTGATTTCTTTTTATTTGGCAAATTATAAACATATTTTATATCTTTGCCGTATGGATCAGCCTAAATTAGAGCGACTACTACGTCTAATGAAGATGCTTACAGCGAATGTTGAGTATTCGGTAGATGATATCGCCGATAGACTCGACATGTCTCGTCGCACAATATACAGATATATAGATACATTCCGCGAGGCTGGTTTTGTCATCAAAAAGAGTGGTAATTGCATCCGCTTAGACAAAGAGTCTCCACACTTTAAGGATATATCTCAACTTGTACACTTCACAGAGGAGGAGGCTGTAATTTTGCGTCGTGCAATAGAGGGTATTGACGATACCAATATGCTCAAACAGAACCTAAAGCGCAAACTATACTCTGTCTATGACAGCAAAACATTAGCCGACACCATTGTCAAGGGGCGTAATTCAGGTAATATCCACTCTCTAATCGAGGCTATTGAGTCTGAAAAGCAGGTTATTTTATACAACTACCAATCTGCCCACTCGACTCGTAATCGCCATGTCGAGCCATTTGCCTTTACAACAAATTATGTCAATGTATGGTGCTTCGATTGCCAGGATATGAGTTGTAAAATCTTCAAAACAGCTCGTATAGACAAAGTCGAGATAACCAATAATAGCTGGCAACATAAAGAGCTGCACAAAGAGGGCTTTATGGATATATTCAGAATGATAGCGCCTCCAGATGCACCACTGATAAGAATAAAGCTTAAATTAGGTAACCTATCATACAACCTTCTAATGGAAGAGTATCCACTCTCAGAGAAGTATATAACCAAGATAGATAGCAGCCATTGGCTACTCGATACCAATGTAGCAAACCTCCAAGGTATAGGACGTTTTACAATTGGGCTTTTAGATGATATTGAGATAATAGAATCACCTGAACTAAAAGAATATATAAACAATTACATAAATAAATACTTTATATGAAATTAATACTTTTCTTAACACTATTATTATTCGTTTCTTGTGGTAAAGATGATATAGAATCATCAAAGAATGACAATAATCAAGATAACACTGAGACTCCAAAAGAGTGGGGTGATGAGCGTAGCTATGTCTTTGACTTAAATTCGTTGCCAGAGGTTTATATGACCATCTCTCTTGACGAATGGAACCGCATGCTTGCAGAGTATGACAAAGACAACAATACCAAAGAGTATTTTCACTGCGATGTAGATATGAAACTCAAGGGTGAAAACTACACCGTAGCAGATGCAGGTGTACGTCTTAAGGGTAACACCTCACGTCGTCGTCCAGAGAATGGTAATGGCAAGCATGTTAAAGACAATGCCGATTGGCAACACTGCCACTTCCAATTCAACTTCCGCAAGTACAACAAAGATGAGGAGCATACTATTCGTGGTGTGCGTAAAATGTACCTTAAGTGGTTTAAAGATGATGCAGCATACTGCCGTGAAATATACTGCTACGACCTTTTCCGTCGTTTCGGAGTTTGGACCGCCATAGAGAATTGCTACTGCCGCCTTTGGGTACATGTAGAAGGCGACAAAGAGCCTGCATATTACGGTATTTATGAGATGAATGAGACTATTGATGACACTTATCTCAAGATGCGTAAAGACAAATTTGGCAGTCATAAGGGCAACCTTTGGAAGTGCAATTATGGAGCATCTCTCAACTATGACCGAGATAAAAATGCCAGCATAGGGGAGAGTGATGGCAGCTACGACCCTATATACGAAATAGAAGAGCTCGGCGATGACGATTTGATTGCTGCAAAAAATCAACTACTCCACTTTATGAAGCAACTACGCGACCTTAAGGGGCAGCAACTCCACGATTGGCTTGAGAAGGCCATCGATATAGAGCTTCTTATGCGTACTTATGCTGTAAATGTGGCCGTAGGTATGTGGGATGACTATTGGAATAATACTAACAATTTCTACATCTACTTCAACTCTACCGATACTCAGAACTACAAGTTCTACCTTATTCCATACGACTACGACAACACCCTCGGAACATCACACAACTGCGGCGTACAGAGTGATTCAGGACGCCACGACCCTCTAAATTGGGGTAATAGTGATACCTCACCACTGCTTGCAAAGATTCTACAGTTTGATGACTTTAAGAAGATATATATTGATGCTCTGAATGAACTCTGCTCCTCTTCAGGCGAGTTCTACTACACTACATCTATTGCACGCATCAAAGGTTGGCATGCAATGATAGAGAAGTATGTTGACAACGATACCGGTGAAGATACCAAGATTAAGGACCGTCCTGCAGGTTGGGGCAACCACTCCGAATATAGACTTTGGGAGTCAACAGATGCCAACACCAATTGGTTTAGAGTTCGTGCTGCATCAATGCCAAAAAAGTAAAAGTAAAGTTTATTTTACATTTTCCCCTATAAAATTTGCTTTATAGGGGATTTTTATTTAGTTTTGTAACGGATTCCTCCTATTAAGGGGGGGGGTATTTTTGATATTTAACTCATAACACCTCGTTACTATGAAACAGTCTTTTAAATCTCGTCTCAAACGAGCCGCAATGTATCTACTCGGCTTTTCGGCAACTCCTATGCTGACAGCTTGCTACGGCGTGCCAACTGAATATGAGCCTACAGATTATACTCCATTTGACGACATCAGTGGACAGGTTGTTGACCGCAAAACCGACACACCTATTAAGGGTATTGAGGTATCTGTACGCGGTACTGACATCAAAACCACTACAGACAGCAATGGTAGTTTCTATATAGACCAATACTTTACATCATCTGTAGTGATACGAGCTAAAGATATAGACGGCGCAGAAAATGGAGACTACTATCAAAGTAGCGAAGAGGTCCGTAGCACAAACAACCACAATATAAAAATCTCTCTTTTGCAAGCAGAGAGAAAATGAGCCACAAAATCTCACTCAGAAAACGATTGGCTTTAGAGCTATTTCGCTCTGTGCGAAAAGACTTAATAGAGAGCCACGACCTGAAAGTTCTCTTTTGGGAGTGTACTTTGCGCTGCAATCTGAGTTGCAAACATTGCGGTAGCGACTGCCGCGCCATTTCCAACACTCCGGATATGCCTGCAGAGGATTTCTTGTGCGCTTTAGACACCCTTACACCACATATTAACCCTCATCAAGTATTGGTTACCCTGACAGGCGGAGAGGCTCTGCTACGCAAAGATATAGAGAGTATTGGAATTGAACTTCGCCAAAGGGGCTACAGATGGGGCGTAGTTACAAATGGTATGTTGCTCGACAAACAGAGGATGAAATCGCTTTGCCAAGCGGGAATTGATGCTATAACCCTCTCTCTTGACGGCTTTGAGGAGCAACACAATGCAATCCGTCGTAATCCACACAGTTTTCAAAACGCTATGCGTGCCCTGCACGCAATTGTACAGAGTGGCATACGCTATGATGTTGTAACATGCGTAACACCGGACAATCTTGACACTCTTTCAGCCTTCAAAGAGCTACTTATAAACAATGGCTGTAAAGCGTGGCGCATCTTTACCATTTTCCCCGTTGGCAGGGCTGCGGTGGATAGTAAATTACAGCTTTCGTCAGAGCAATATTGCTCACTTATGGATTTTATAGTCAAGACCCGTAAAGAGGGTAAGATTGCCTGTTCGTATGCTTGCGAAGGATTTTTAGGCGGCTATGAGACTGAAGTTAGAGACAACTTTTTCAGTTGTATGGCAGGTATAGGTATTGCCGGAGTACGCATAGACGGCTCTATTTCAGGCTGCACAAGTATCCGTTCCAATTTCGACCAAGGAAATATATACAAAGATAATCTTTGGGAGGTCTGGAACAACCGCTTTGAGGAGTATCGAGACCGCAGTTGGACAAAAAAGGGCAAATGCGCCACCTGCCCATCTTGGCGATACTGCCAAGGCAATGGCATGCACCTCTACGACCAAAACCGCTGCCTTATGCACTGCAACTTAGAGAGGCTAAAGTCCAAATAGCCTAATATACAACTATATGAGAAATCGTTTAATGAAGATTACCGTAATGATTTTTGCGGCAATATCATTCACCTCTTGCTTTGAATACTTACTTGACTGGGAGGTTACGCCCCAAAGTGAAATAGTACAGGTACCACAACAAGGTGGAACATACTATTTTTCAGAGTTTGAGTACAAGCAAGTTGGCACAACCAGAGCCTACGACCCGGGTGAGATATTTAAATGTTACCGTTATCGTCTTGTTTTGGGCGACAACATAGGAGATAGTTTACACTCAGACCAAGGCTACTGGTTAAAGTTTATAGTGCCAGCTAATGAGAGTAATACAGAGTGCGACGTGGTGCTTGAAATATCCAAAGCAAAAGAGTTCCACCTATCTGATGATGGCAAGTATCTTGATTCTGGCGTATGCGACAATGCTGACGCTTCCGAGGAGTATTGGGAGGAGTGGCAGGCAGTCTGGCGAGGTGTGCAGGCAGGTAGAACTAATGGTGGCCGTTCTGTTTCATATACAGAGTACACACTTAACACTTGTGAATGGAACTTCTCATGGGGTTCTGTAAAAGAGGAGGGCTATGTCATTGTTGTAAACGGTGATGAGGAACTGAGCAACTTGATTACACATCTTATGTGCGAGGAGGACTGCGGCTATCCAAGCGTGGATTTCACAAAGCACTCTCTGGTTATAGCGTATGGCGGTTGCATAAACGGAATCTCTAATATCAACATAACTAATTTTGTGCAAACATCAGCCACAGAGTTGGCATTACACATTGCGATAACAACAAATATGACTGACGAAGCACCCGTCTGGACTAAAGCTTTGATAGTAGATAAATTAGCCACACAAAGCCGCATCTCATTAAATGTGGATGTAAAATAATTAGACACAAGTAATACAATACAACATTGACATATGTAATGAGCTTTATCTCTTCATATGTCATTTTTTTGTTTATGAAATACCATCAAGGGTAAAGTCGAAAAATGATGTGCAACAAAAAAGTTGCACATTTTTTTGCACCCATTTTCAACTGTGTCATAAGTTGACACAAAAGAGCTGTTACTTTGCACTCAGAAACACAAAAAACTTATAAAGTTATGTTTGCAATTTTAATATTTATCGGCATAGTTGCCAATGTATTAGGAACAATATGCGGAGGCTCTGACAGTTGGAGCAAATAGTAAAAGAATTAACTAATTAATAATTTATAAAACACATTTTGATTATGGGAGCAAGTTACAACATTAAGTGCAAACACTGCGGAACTGAGTTTATGCACATTGCCGATGATGATTTTGGCGTTATCAGAGCATGCGTTGGTTGTGAGTGTTCTATAGAGACACAATCTCCGATTTTATGCCCCGCATGCATGAAGAGAGTCAACAAAACAGAGGAGGAGTTAGAGGAGCAAATTCTATCTGTAATGACTTGGTAAATTGAAAAGAAATTATTAACTTTGGATGCAAAATGTTATTTGTAATATTTTTCAGTTGCCTACTTATGGTAACTCTTATTGGACAAGTATTTGAAATTGAATAAAAATAGACTATTATGGCAGAAGTTAATCCCGAGAAATTAAAGGTTCTCAAAGCGGTAATGGACAAAATCGAGAAGGATTTTGGCAAAGGCTCCATTATGCGCATGAATAGCGAGCAGGTAACCGATGTTCCTGTTATTCCATCAGGTTCAATAACCCTCGATGTCGCACTTGGAGTTGGTGGCTATCCAAAGGGTCGTGTAATCGAAATCTATGGCCCTGAATCATCTGGTAAGACAACACTCGCAATTCACGCTATTGCAGAGGCTCAAAAGCAGGGTGGCATCGCCGCATTTATCGACGCTGAGCACGCTTTTGATAGCTACTATGCACAGAAATTGGGCGTAGATGTTGACAATTTGCTCATTTCCCAGCCCGACAATGGAGAGCAGGCGCTTGAGATTGCTGACTCACTCATTCGTTCAAGCGCAATTGACATTATCGTTATCGACTCAGTAGCTGCACTTACACCAAAGGCTGAGATTGAAGGCGAAATGGGCGACTCGAAGATGGGCTTACAAGCTCGACTCATGTCTCAGGCCCTTAGAAAGCTCACCGCAAGCATTGCAAAGACAAAGACAGTCTGCATCTTTATCAACCAGCTACGAGACAAAATAGGCGTTGTTTATGGTAACCCTGAAACAACAACCGGTGGTAATGCACTTAAGTTCTACGCAAGTGTACGCATCGACATCCGTCGCACATCGGTTATTAAGGATGGTGAAGAGCAGCTCGGCACCCGCACACGTGTAAAAGTTGTCAAGAATAAGGTTGCACCTCCATTCAAGAAGGCCGAATTCGATATCATGTTCGGCGAGGGAATATCCAAACTTGGCGAGATTATTGATTTGGCAGTAGATTTCGGAATCATCAAAAAGGCCGGTTCTTGGTTCTCATACGGAGATACAAAGATCGGACAGGGTAGAGATGCAGTAAAGGATCTACTGAGCACAAATGAGGAACTTTGCGCAGAGGTAGAGGCGAAAGTTCGTGAGGCAATGATGGCCAAATAGAGATAAAGTATCTCTTTAAATAATATGTACTATAGCAAAGAAGATGAAATACTTATAGATAAGGCATGGCAAGATCTTCTCAACTCTTGCAAAACAATATGCAAAGGAGAAGATGACTGGAATCTTATCAAACGTGCATTCTTCTTAGCAAAAGAGGCACACCAGGGGGTAAGGCGTCGTTCAGGCGAACCTTACCTCCTGCATCCCATTGCTGTTGCCAAAATCGTAATCGAAGAGATTGGATTAGGCGTCAAATCAGTCGTGGCTGCACTTCTTCATGATGTTGTAGAGGACACAGATTGCACCGTAGAGGATATAGAGCGTATTTTCGGGCACAAAATTGCCTCTATGGTAGATGGATTAACAAAAATGTCGGGAGTATTTAATGCCGACACATCAGCTCAAGCCGAATATTTCCGAAAAGTACTACTTACTCTCTCTGATGATGTAAGAGTAATACTTATCAAAATAGCCGACCGCCTACACAACATGCGTACCCTCGGCTATATGCCCAAAGATAAACAGATCAAAATCACAGGTGAGACCATACACCTATTCGCACCTCTTGCATACAGACTTGGCCTATTCCCAATCAAAAGTGAGTTGGAAGACCTCTGTATGAAGTATAGATTTCCGGAAGAGTATAACGAAATTCAGCATAAGATAGAGGATACAGAACCCGAAAGACAGCAGTATATCAACAAGTTCTGCGCTCCAATTAGAGCAATACTTGATAAAAACGGTATAGAATACGAAATATCCGGCAGAGTTAAAAGCATCTACTCAATATGGTCCAAGATGCAACGTAAACAGATTCCGTTTGAAGAGATTTACGACCTATTTGCCATTCGTATAGTCTTCAAGGCTCTACCATTCCCATCCGAGAAGACGCAATGTTGGCAAATATACTCTTCAATAACAGACATATATGCGCCAAAACCAGATCGTTTGCGCGATTGGATAAGCATGCCTAAAGCCAATGGATACGAAGCTCTACACTCAACAGTAATGGGCACTGATGGTATTTGGGTAGAGGTTCAGATTCGCACTCAACGCATGGAGGAGATTGCAGATCATGGTTTTGCAGCACATTGGAAATACAAACATGCCACACTCTCACAAAACGAGGACGCTTTCGACAATTGGCTTAGCAAAATAAGGGAGGCTCTAAGTGGCACAACAGAGAATGCGGTTGAGTTCCTCGATAACTTTAAGTTATCCCTATATACTTCTGAAATTACAGTATTTACACCAAAGGGAGAGCAACGTAAACTTCCTTTTGGAGCCACAGCTTTAGACTTTGCATACGACATCCACACTAAGATTGGAAATAAAGCAATTGGTGCAAAAATTAACCACAAGATTGAGCCGGTAACCAAGCAGATAAACTCTGGAGACCAAATCGAAATTATTACGGCAGATAACGCCAAACCAAAGGCAGAATGGCTTGATGTTGTCATATCAACCAAAGCAAAGCAAGCTATTTCGAACTTCCTTAAGCGTGAGCGTGAGGATAATATACAACACGGAATCAACATATTCGAGGAAAAGCTATCCCAATTCGATATAGCCCTAAGTGGCAGCGTGTTACGTAAAGTCATGCAGGCTTATGGGTGCCGAAATAAGGATGAATTATACAGTAAAATAGGTGCTGGCATTATCAATCTCGACAATATTGAGAAGATTATAAAATCAAGTTCTTCAAGCAAAATTTTAAAATTTTGGAAACTCTGGAGGGTATCTAAAGAAGATAATGACGAAAAGGGTAATAGAGACATTACCGCTATTGAGGCTAATAATGAAGATTTTATCATAGCCTCATGCTGCAATCCACTCCCTGGAGACAGCGTTGCAGGATTTAAAGACCCTACAACAGGCAAAATTTTCGTACATAAGGCGAGCTGTAATGAGCTAAACCGTCTCGCCTCACTGTTTGGCAAAAACATCATTAAAGACCAAATAAAGTGGTCTCAACACAAAGCGGTATCCTATCTATCAACCATAGAATTAAGGGGGATAGACCGCATGGGATTGCTATTAGATATATCAAGGGTTATCTCTGACGACTTTAGCATAAACATCAGAGAGGTATCTTTACGTAGCCATGATGGCATATTTGAGGGAAATTTGAGTATCTACGTACAAGATACCGACTCTCTAAATGCCCTTATGGATAAGTTTAGACAGATAAAAGGCATGGAGAGTGTTAAAAGAGGCACTGAAAATAGGTATTAATTATGAATATATTCAACCTAAGTGATATTATATTATCTACATTAGCAGATATAGACAATAACGAGGTGGAGGAGATTATAGTCGATGAACCTAAAGAGAAGGTAATATCGGAAGAGAATATCACTCCGCAACCCCTAAATACGCCTAAAACGGTCGAAAACAAGCCAAAAATCGACTCAAAACAAGAAGATGATTCTTCATTCGACTTAGAAACCGCCGTTGTATATTCGGAGATTTTAAGGCCTAAATTCAAAGATTACGAATTTTAACAAATAAATAGGGTATGGCAACTATATTTTCAAGAATCATAGCAGGGGAGATACCTTGCTACAAAGTGGCCGAAAACGAGCAGTATTTCGCATTTTTAGACATCAACCCACTCGCAGTAGGGCATACACTTGTAGTCCCTAAGTGTGAAACTGACTATCTATTTGACCTGGATGACAACACGCTATCTGGTATGACACTATTCGCTAAGCAAATTGCAGGCAAATTAAAAGAGATGACAGGTTGTAAAAAGGTTGCAATGGTAGTTTTAGGCCTCGAAGTACCTCATGCACATATACATTTGATTCCAATGAATAGCGAAAATGATGTTGATTTTCGCAAAGAAAAGTTAAAATTAACTCCAGAAGAGTTTTCAAAAATAGCAGAACAACTTAACCGATAGGGGAGTTGTTAACAAAAGTTAAAGTCCTTATATCTAACGATATAGGGGCTTTTTATTTGAATTATCAACAATCTAATTTAACATAATGTAGGATATTTTTAAAGAATGAATACCTGGATGTTAGTAAATGTGTTTAAATATCTAAAAAACATCTTAAAAATCAACTTTTCAGTATTGTTATTTACATTTGTAAACATAAATAGATGTTAATTTATTTACATTTGTTATCTAAATCAACTATAAACAATGTTAACACCTAATGAAGGCTGTTACATTTGTAATGGTATAATAGATGTAAAATATTATCATTTTTGCACATATTTTCATCTTGTTCAAATATTGTATTGTAATATATAACTTATGAATAATCAGCTATTTATGTGTCATATATAAAGAATAATATACTCCAAATAATGGTTTAGTGCCGACTTGGGGGATTAGTAGGGTATATCGGCCAAATTTAAACTACTACTCATTTATTATCAGTATTTTACATCTATTATATGCCATACAGATTGATTTAAGATTGGTTTGATAATTTAACATTTTGTATATTATATACAATTGTAAACATTGTTAACAACTTATTGCATTTTACAAATTTAACAAACATGTTGCGTGTTTTGTAAAATTTAATTACCTTTGTAAAAAATAGGTAAAATGAAGGAAAAAATCGAGATTTTGATGTCAGACACCTCTCTTCGTGTTGGAGAGATAGCTGAAAAACTTGGAGTCAAGCCGGCTGTGATTTCTCATATTTTGAAGGGTCGCAACCAGCCCAACTTTGTACTCACCGGAAAAATAATCTCGACCTTCAAGGAGTACAACCCCTACTGGTGGCTCGGAACATCCGATGTAAAATTTGCAACTGATGTCAACTCTACCCCATCAACAAGTAGTGAGGTTGCTCAAAAAAATTCGAGTTCTCTTTTTGATAAAAATCCTATATCGACTACTCAAACTCTTTTTGATACTTTGCCGTCAAAAGGACAGTCCGACTCTTTGCCACAATTGCAATCAGAGATTGAGCAAGTAATTATAATTTATAAAGACAAGAGCTTTGAAAGTTTCACGCCCAAAAAGTAATTTATCTTGAAAAGTCATTAGAGTTCTTAGTTTTCAATCCTCTCAGAAACCAAAATCTCCCTACAAACCCTCTGTTATTTCTATTTATTAAATTCTCAGGAGGTTTAATTCGCAGATAAACACCCTGTAAAATGCTAATTATAAACATATTAGTATAAATAACTTAACTATCATAGTATTCTAACAGAGAAATAGTTATAAGTGATACATTGAACATCTGCTAATAAAATGATGCAATATTTGTATTATGTTAAATTTATCTCTTTAAAATATATAATAGGGCTGTTATAGTGCCAAATCTATAAAAAAACCGACCTACAAAAGTATGCTCATTATAAAATTAGTGCTACCTTTGTGAGGTAAAATATTTTAAAGATGAAAAAAACTCTATACCTATTTATATATATAGCACTTTGTATTTGTTTCACAAGTTGCATTGAAACCAAAAAAGAGGTTGAAAAAGAGAGAATATATGTATCAATTGCACCCATAAAACCTCTTGTAGAGGCCATCGTGGGAGATGACTTCGATATAGAGATTCTTGTTCCTGCAGGAGCCTCTCCAGAGACATTCGAGCCGACTGCGAAGCAATTTGTTGATTTAAACAAATCAAATCTTATTTTTGGCATAGGTTTGTTGGATTTTGAGCAAGAGCTTCTAAAGCGTATTCACAATCAAAATAAGGTTATCAATCTAAGCCATGGAATTACCACTATATCAGGTAGTTGCTCACATACACATCATGGAGAACATTGCCACCATGGAGTCGATCCACATATATGGTGTTCGCCAAAATCACTCTCTATAATGGCTAATAATATGCACAATGCCATTGTTGCAGCCATGCCTGATTCTATTCAATATACAAATAGATACAATGCTCTAAATAAGCAACTTACATCTCTTGATATTGCTGTTGAGCAGTTATGTAACAACTCACCACACCCCTACTTTATTATATACCATCCGGCTCTGACTTATCTGGCTAGAGATTATGGATTAAAGCAAGTTGCTATAGAAAATGAAGGTAAGGAGGCGAGTGCAAAACGCATCGCTCAGATTATTGATGCTGCACGTCGTGATGGTATAAAGAGTGTATTCTATCAAAGTGAGTTTCCTGAATCAAGTGTTACCGTAATTGCTGAAGATATTGGAGCTGAGGCAGTAGAAATCAACCCTTTAGCTGAAGATATATTCACAAACATACTCAACATAACAACCCTTATAACCGAATAACATGGATAGAGAGGTTATAATATCTCTTAAAGATGTAACGATAAGTTACGACAACTATATAGCCATCGAGAGTGCCAATTTAGATATATACCAGGATGACTTTATTGGCATTATAGGCCCTAATGGTGGTGGTAAAACCACCCTTATCAAAAGCATATTAGGAACTCTGCCATACAGCGGAGAGATTGTCATCTCCCCTACTCTGATGAGACACTCTGAACGACTTATTGGTTACATGCCTCAATTATCTACATTCGATCGTAGTTTTCCCATATCAGTAATAGAGGTTGTACTTTCCGGACTTCAAGCAGAAAAAGGCTTCTTTCATAGATATACAAAGGCAGACAGAGAGAAGGCAATGCAACTACTATCAGTTGCAAATATTACTGATATTGCAACTAAACAGATAGGAGAAATATCCGGAGGACAGATGCAACGAGCTCTTTTATGCCGTGCAATTATTTCAGAGCCCAAACTACTAATTCTTGATGAACCGACAAACTTTGTAGATAATAGTTTTGAGAATGAACTGTATGCTCTTCTCAAAGAGATAAACAGTATGATGGCAATTATCATGGTTTCACATGATATAGGTACAATAACAAGCTCCGTAAAAAGTATTGTTTGTGTAAATCGCAATGTACATCGCCACGACTCAAACATAATTACCCAAGAGCAATTAGACAACTATCACTGCCCTATCCAGATTGTAAGTCATGGTCATATTCCGCATACCGTCCTTGCGCATCATAAGGGCGATGGTTGTAAATGCGGTCATCGTAAATAGGTTGTACCTCAACTTATACAGAAAAAACAATAGCTTGCCCTTTCGGACAAGCTATTAATAGTATGGTTATCAGCTAATTAGCGAACAATGGTCTCCTCACGGTCTGGACCAACTGAGATAATCTTTACAGGAACACCGCACTCTGCCTCAATAAATGCTACATAATCCTTAAACTGCTGTGGGAAATCATTGTAATCACGAACCGAACAGATATCACAATTCCAACCAGGGAACTCACGATAAACTGGAACGATATTCTCATCAGCCTCATATGGGAAATAGTCAACCTTCTGACCATTAACCTCATAACCTACTGCAACCTTAATAGTATCAAAATCGTTAAGTACGTCTGACTTCATCATAATAAGCGCAGTAACGCCATTCATCATAACAGCATACTTAAGAGCTACAAGGTCAAGCCAACCACAACGACGTGGACGACCTGTTGTTGCGCCAAACTCACTACCTACCTGACGTAAGGTCTCTCCTGTTGCATCGAATAACTCTGTTGGGAATGGGCCGCTACCTACACGAGTACAATATGCTTTAAAGATACCATAAACCTCTCCGATGCGTGTTGGAGCCACACCAAGACCTGTACAAACACCAGCACAAAGAGTGTTAGATGATGTAACAAACGGATATGTACCAAACTCGATATCAAGCAATGATCCCTGAGCACCCTCTGCAAGAATTGTTGTATCATCCTGGAGATAGTTATTTACAAGTATCTCGCTATCTACAAACTCAAAACGCTTTAAAGACTCAATACCTTTGAACCACTCCTGCTCATAAGTTGTAGTATCAACCTTGTAATCATACTGATTAAGCTGGAACTCATGCTTTGCCTTGAGAGTCTGATAACGCTCCATAAAGTCAGGCAACAAGATATCGCCTACTCGCAGACCATTACGGCCTGTCTTATCCATATATGCAGGACCGATACCCTTAAGAGTTGAGCCAATCTTGGTCTTACCTTTTGCAGCCTCAGATGCTGCATCCAAAGCACGGTGTGTAGGCAAAATGAGGTGAGCTCTCTTAGATATCTTTAATCTTGAGCAAACATCTACACCGGTAGCCTCAATCTGAGCAATCTCCTCTGCAAGAATTACAGGGTCAATAACGACACCGTTACCAATAATATTCATTGAGCCATCTCGGAATATACCAGAAGGCACTGTATGCAGAACAAACTTCACACCATTAAAATGGAGTGAATGACCTGCATTAGGACCGCCCTGAAAACGAGCAATAACTTTATAATTAGGAGTCAATACATCGACTACCTTACCTTTACCCTCATCTCCCCACTGAAGACCGAGTACTACATCAACTTTTTTCATATATTGAGTTAGAATTGTTTTCCAGAGTGTAAAGATACATCAGTTTAACAAAATAGCCAAATATCACTACCGTTTTTTTTAACATTTTGTTGACATCTTTATTTTACAACACATCTATTTACTTTTACAACATATTATATTTAGAATATTGATGAAAACTTTTTAATAATTTATCAGACAATAGTAGTAATATCATAAAAGTATAGGTATATTTGCACTCAGATCATATTAAAGTGATAAAATTATGGTAAAAATAGGTACACCAATGACCTCTGTTGGTAAGAAAGCACTTCTCTGTGGTTCCGGAGAGTTAGGAAAAGAGGTAACTATAGAGCTTCAGCGTTATGGAATTGAGGTAGTTGCATGCGACCGCTACCCTAATGCTCCTGCTATGCAGGTTGCAAACCGTAGTCATGTCCTTAACATGTTAGACGGAGAGGCTCTCAGAGCCATTATCGAAACCGAAAAGCCAGACTACATCATCCCTGAGGTAGAGGCTATCGCTACCCCAACACTTGTAGAGCTTGAGAAGGAGGGCTATAGCGTAACTCCTACAGCTAAAGCTGCTTGGCTTACTATGAACCGTGAGGGTATTCGACGTCTTGCAGCCGAGGAACTTGGTCTGCCAACATCATTCTATCGTTTTGCAGAGACAGAAGAGGAGTTTAAAGCAGCCATTGCAGAGGTAGGTATCCCTTGTGTCGTAAAGCCTATTATGTCATCGTCTGGTCATGGCCAGAGCACTGTAAAGTGTGCTGAGGATGTAGATAAAGCGTGGAAAATTGCACAAGAGGGTGGTCGTGCCGGCGCAGGTCGTGTGATTGTTGAGCGTTTTGTCAATTTCGATTATGAAATTACCATGCTCACTGTACGCCATAGTGGAGGTACAACTATACTTGAGCCTATTGGTCATCATCAAGTAGATGGCGACTATCGTGAGTCATGGCAACCTCAGCCAATGAGCGACGTAGCAAAGGCAAAAGCTAAAGATATTGCTCACAAAATCACAGGAGCACTTGGCGGTTATGGAATTTTCGGAGTTGAGATGTTTATTCAAGGTGATGAGGTTATCTTTAGCGAGGTATCACCTCGTCCACATGATACCGGTATGGTAACTATGATTTCTCAAGACCTAAGTGAGTTCGCACTACATGCTCGTGCCGTACTCGGACTTCCAATTCCATCTGTACGTTTCTACGGAGCAAGTGCCTCTAAAGCTATTGTTATAGAGGGCGATAGCGATAAAGTTGTATTTGAGAATCTTGACCAGGTAGTATCTGAAGAGGGGGTACAAATTCGTCTTTTTGGCAAGCCTGAGGTTGTAGGTCATCGCCGCTTTGGTGTTATTCTGACTATTGACCAAACTATTGAGAAGGCACTCGAAAAGGCTGAGCGTGCTTATGCAAAATTAAAATACACAGTTTTGCCGCGATAATATTTGGTAGTTTTATATAAAATAACTACCTTTGTACCCAATAAATAGAGACCTACGGTGAGAGTTTACAATCACATATCGCCCATGTTAAAGCCTCAAAATTGGGGTTATGGAGTCTCTGTTTTGGATGTATTGTCAATTTATCAGGCGGCCTAGGGGGTCGCCTGTTTTTTATAGTATGGGTTATGGACCAAAATATGTTACTCATTAAAGGAGGTAAAATAGTATCTAAAGGAGTAAGTAGAGTTGCGGATATCCTCATCAAGAATGGCCGTATATCACTCATTTCCAACAATATAGAAGCAGATGCTCAGGCTGAGGTATTTGATGCTTCAAACTGCATTGTAAGCTACGGCCTTGCAGATGTCCATACCCACATGCGAGAGCCTGGTTTCTCTCAGAAAGAGACAATTGCCACAGGCACTACTGCTGCAGCTCATGGAGGTTTTACAACGATCTGCTCTATGCCAAACCTCAATCCAGCACCAGATAGTGTAGAGAATATTGCAGTACAGCAGGCTATGATTGACAGACAGGCTATTGTTGAGGTGTGTCCATTTGCAACCATTACCACCTCTCGTAAAGGAGATGAGGTGGTAGATATTGAGGCTCTCACACCTCTCTGCATAGGTTTCTCTGACGATGGAACAGGCGTACAGAGTGAGCAGGTAATGCTTGCTGCAATGAAACGTATAGCTGCCTCTGACGCTATTTTGGCTGCTCATTGCGAAGATGAATCTCTACTCTTTGGTGGATATATTCACGACGGAGAGTATGCTGCAGCACATAACCATAAAGGAATCTGCTCTGAGAGTGAGTGGGGCCCTATTGTCCGAGATACAGAACTTGTGGCCCAGAGTGGCTGTCGCTATCATATATGCCACATGTCCGCAGCGGGTAGTGTAGAGGCTCTGCGTAAGGCAAAACAGCGTGGTCTGCCTATGACGGGCGAAACGGGACCACACTATTTGACAATGACAGATATGGATATTCAGGAGGATGGCCGATTTAAAATGAACCCTCCTATTCGCTCTGCAGCCGACAGAGATGCCCTTATTGAAGGTATTAAGGATGGCACTATTGAAGTAATTGCTACAGACCATGCTCCACATACTGCAGAGGAAAAGTCTAAGGGTTTGGCAGGCAGCGCTATGGGTGTTGTAGGTCTTGAGACCTCATTTGCCGTTGTCTATACGAAACTTGTAAAGACTGGTATAATTACAATTGAAAAAGCTATTGAGCTAATGTGCGACAATCCTCGTCGAATTTTCCGACTTGGTGGAGAACTTAAAGAGGGTGAACGAGCAGATATAGCTGTATTCGACACCACTACTCCATTTACCGTATCGCCCAATAATTTCCTATCTAAGGGCAAAGCTACACCTTTTGAGGGTTGGGAGTTGTACGGTAAATGCCGCTTAACACTATTCGGTGGCAAAAAAGTTTGGGAAGAGATTACAAAAGAATAAATAATATACACAAACTATGAATTTAGAAAAGAAACTTGTTCTGCAAAATGGTGAGCAGTTCTTCGGCTATGGTTTCGGAGCAAACCGCAATGCTGTCTGCGACATCGTTTTCAACACCTCGGTAGTAGGTTATCAGGAGATTCTTTCTGATCCAAGTTACACCGATCAGCTTGTTGTTATGACCTATCCCGTAATTGGTAACTACGGAATTGCTGATGATGACTTTGAGTCTAAAATAGTCGGTATAGGCGGTCTTATCGTGCGAGAATATTGCCAAACTCCTAGTAATTTCCGCTTCACAAAAACGATAGCTGAGATTATGGAGGAGAACTCTGTTCCTGGTATTGCAGGTATAGATACACGTATGCTCACACGCTCATTGAGAGACAACGGAAGTATGAGAGCTGCAATAGTTGACGCTCAGACAAGTGTTGAAGAGGCTCTTGCTCTTATTGCCGCTACACCTGCTAAGGAGAGCGCTGTTAGCACTGTCAGCTGTCGCAAGCGTTGGTATTCAAGAACCCCAAATCATCGTTTTGATGTTGTTGTCATTGATTGTGGTGTAAAGCGTAGCATTATAGAGTCGCTCAATAGTCGTGGTTGTAATGTAATTATCGTCCCTTACAACACCCCTATTGAAGAGATTCGTGCATTTAACCCTCACGGCATACTTATCTCTAACGGTCCTGGCTCTCCATATTGCGTTCCAGAGGTAGTAAATCTTATCAAAGAGCTTAAGGGTGAGGTTCCTATGATGGGTATCAGTCTTGGTCATCTACTTATTGCCCTTGCCTACGGAGCTGAGTGTGTTAAGGTTAAGGATGGCAATCGCAGTAGCAGCCGTCCTGTCCGTAATACTATTACAGGTCGTATTAAGACAACAGGTATGAGCCTTGAGTGGATTGTCTGTGCAGACTCTCTTAAAGAGACAAACCTCGAAGTTACACATACAGGAGTTCTTGATAATATGGTCGCTGGTATTGCATGCCGCAAAGACAAGCTCTTCTCAGTACAGTACCACCCTGAAGGCGCACCAGGAGCAAACGACAGCGCATATTTATTTGACAAATTTATTAAATTGATGGAGGATAATCAACATGCCTAAAAGAACAGATATCAAGAAAGTTATGGTAATCGGCTCTGGTCCGATTGTCATTGGTCAGGCAGCAGAGTTTGACTATGCAGGAACTCAGGCTTGCCTTGCACTTAAAGAAGAGGGTTATGAGGTTATCCTTGTTAACTCCAACCCTGCTACCATTATGACAGACACCTTTATTGCGGATAAAGTCTATATGGAGCCACTTAAGTTGGAGTATGTGGCAAAAATCATCCGTTACGAGCGTCCCGATGCTATTGTTCCGGGCCTTGGCGGTCAGACAGGTCTTAACCTTGCAGTACAGCTTGCAAAGAAGGGCATCCTTGAGGAGTGTCAGGTTGAGATTTTGGGAACATCTTTCCAAAGTATCGAGCAGGCTGAAGACCGTGAGTTGTTCAAAGAACTTTGTATTAAACTTGGCGAGCCTGTAATCCCATCTGAGATTGTATATTCTGTTGAGGAGGCTGTTAAGGTCGCTGAAAAGATCTCCTATCCGGTAGTTCTCCGTCCTGCATTTACTCTTGGAGGTTCTGGTGGCGGTTTTGCCGATAACGAGCAGCAGCTCAGAGAACTTATGCGTAATGCACTTGCGGTATCTCCTGTACATCAGGTGCTTGTTGAGAAGAGTATTAAGGGTTACAAGGAGATTGAGTTTGAGGTAATGCGAGACAAGAACGACACCGCTATTGCTATCTGTAGCATGGAGAATGTCGATCCTGTAGGTATTCACACCGGCGATAGTATCGTTGTCGCACCTGCACAAACTCTCTCAAACAAGGAGTTCCAGATGCTCCGTGATAGTGCATTGAAACTTATACGAGCCCTTAAGATTGAGGGTGGTTGTAATGTTCAGTTTGCCCTTGACCCACTATCTTTCAAATACTATATCATTGAGGTTAACCCTCGTGTATCACGCTCTTCAGCTCTTGCCTCTAAGGCGAGTGGCTTCCCTATCGCACGAGTAACTGCAAAGGTTGCTGTAGGTATGACTCTTGACGAGATTTTGATTGAGGGTATGCCTGCATGTTGTGAGCCAGCAATCGACTATATCGTAACAAAGGTAGCTCGATTCCCATTTGACAAGTTTAGTGAGGCCTCTAATGAGCTTGGTACTCAGATGAAAGCTACAGGTGAGGCTATGAGTATAGGTAGAACTATTGAGGAGAGTTTGCTTAAGGCTATTCGTTCTCTTGAGACCGGTGTATGTCATATCCACAACAAGAAGTTTGATGATATGTCAACTCAAGATATGTTATCATACATCACTCGTGGTACCGATGACCGTATCTACGCCATTGCTGAACTCCTTCGCCGAGGCATTGACCGTTCACTGATTTATGACCGTACAAAAGTTGACATGCTCTTCCTTGAGAAGTTTAAGAATATCGTACGCATGGAGCGCAAGGTCGCTCAAGCAAAGGGAGACAAAGAGACTCTGCTTGAGGCTAAACGCCTTGGCTTTGGTGATAAGTATATCGGCCAGCTTTGGGGTATGACAGAGAGTGAGGTATTTACTCTACGTGAGAGCTACGGTATTAAGCCTGTATATAAAATTATCGACTCTTGTTCAGGCGAGTTTGACCGCTATATTCCATACTTCTACTCTACTTATGAGTGTCAGAATGAGTCTATAGTTTCAGATCGTAAGAAGATTGTTGTTCTCGGTTCTGGTCCTATCCGTATCGGTCAGGGTGTAGAGTTTGACTATTCAACCGTACACGCCATTTGGGCTATTCGTGAGGCTGGTTATGAGGCTATTATTATCAATAACAACCCAGAGACCGTATCTACAGACTACACTATCTCCGACAAGCTCTACTTCGAGCCTCTGACGGTGGAAAATGTTATGAATATTATCCATCACGAGAACCCCGAGGGTGTTATTGTTACTCTCGGTGGACAGACTGCAATCAACCTTGCTAAGCCACTTGTTCAGATGGGTGTCAAGATTATCGGTACCGACCTTGAGGCTATTGATAAGGCTGAGGATAGAAAACTATTCGAAGCTATTATGCGTCAGGTGGGTATTCCTCAGCCACAGGCAAAGGCTGTAACTGAAATTGAGGATGGTGTAGCGGCTGCTGAGGCTATTGGCTACCCTGTTCTTGTTCGTCCAAGTTTCGTACTTGGTGGTCGTGCTATGCAGATTGTAGGTAACGAGCAGGCTCTGCGCCACTATCTGCACAATGCAGTTGAAATTAATGAGGACTCTCCTGTGCTTGTTGATAAGTATATCATGGGTAAGGAGGCAGAGGTTGATGCTATTTGCGACGGCGAGAATGTATTTATCCCTGGTATTATGGAGCATGTCGAGAGAACCGGTATCCATTCAGGCGATAGTATAAGTGTATATCCGTCATTCAGCCTTAGCGACGCTGTAAAAGAGAAGATGATTGACTATACAGTACGTCTTGGTAAAGCTATTGGCATTGTAGGTCTGTACAATATTCAGTTTATTGTTGATAGTCAAGATAAGGTATATGTTATTGAGGTCAACCCTCGTTCTTCACGAACAGTACCATTCCTCTCAAAGTCTTGCAATGTACCAATGGCAAAAATTGCTACTCGTGTAATGCTCGGCCACTCTCTTAAGGAGCAGGGTATTACTGAGGTCTATGGTCGTGAGCGTAAGCGTTTCTTTGTCAAGACCCCTGCATTCTCATTTGCGAAGATTAAGGGTATTGATACATACCTCTCTCCTGAGATGAAATCTACAGGTGAGGCTATTGGCTATGACAACTCAATGACTCGTGCACTCTATAAATCACTTCAGGCTTCAGGCATGGACGTTGTGAACTACGGAACAGTGCTTGTAACCCTTGCAGACCATGATAAGCAGAAAGCACTACCTTTAATTCAGCGATTCTATAACCTCGGCTTCAACATTGAGGCAACACAGGGTACAGCAGACTTCCTTCGTAAGCATGGTGTAAAGACTCGCAAGTTGAGCAAGCTTAATGAGGGTAGCGACGATATATACCGTTCATTGTGTCGAGGCCATGTAAACTATATTATCAACACCATAGACCTTAATCAGCATAGTACTCGTCTTGATGGTTATGAGATTCGCCGTACAGCTGTTGAGAATAACATTACAATTTTCACCTCTCTTGAGACTGTAAGTGTACTGCTTGACGTACTTGAAGAGATAACACTTGGTGTATCAACTATTGATGCTGATTACGATAAATAGTATGAAACAGGTAGTTTTTGAAGTCATATCCAACCGCCAACTTACAGATAGCGTCTATCAAATGGAGCTTGCAGGCAACACCGAGGCCATAACAGCTCCGGGACAGTTTGTAGAGCTAAGCGTTGAGGGTCTTTTCCTCCGCCGCCCTATCTCTGTGTGCAACTACGACGATGGCAAGTTGACACTAATATATAAAGTGGTAGGCAAAGGCACTAAACAGATGGCAGAGCTTAGCGTAGGGGCAAAAATAGACACATTGACAGGCCTTGGCAATGGATTTAATGATAGTATAGAGTGTAACGCTCCACTGCTTGTAGGTGGCGGAGTGGGCGTTCCTCCATTATATCGTTTAGCACGCAATCTTATAGCTAAAGGTAAGAGTGTAACTGTTGTTTTAGGCTTTAACACCGCATCTGAGATATTCTATAAAGAGGAGTTTGAGACGCTGGGTGCAAATGTAGTAGTAGCTACAGCAGATGGTAGTTATGGAATAAAGGGTTTTGTAACTGATGCTATTAAGGAGGCTGATATTAAGTCAGACTTATTCTACTCATGCGGACCACTGCCAATGCTTAAAGCACTCTGCTCTACGCTTGATATAGATGGCCAAATAAGCCTTGAGGAGCGTATGGGTTGTGGTTTTGGTATATGTATGGGCTGCTCTATTCAAACTGCTTCAGGAGCTAAGCGTGTCTGCAAAGAGGGTCCTGTATTTGGAAAGGAGGAGATATTATGGTAAGAGATTTATCAACCACACTATGCGACGTAGAGCTTGACAATCCGGTAGTGCCTGCAAGTGGAACCTTTGGTTTCGGAGCAGAAATGGCAGATATTTACGATATAAACTGCCTTGGCTCAATATCTGTTAAGGGAACAACCCGTGAGGCTCGTTTTGGCAATCCTACCCCTCGTATTGCCGAGTGTAGTTCTGGGCTTATCAACTCTGTAGGCTTGCAGAATCCTGGTATTGATACAGTTATCAGTCATGAACTTCCTCATCTTCGCAAGATATTCCGCAAACCAATTATTGCCAATATCAGCGGTTTCTCTATTGAAGAATATGTTGAGTGCTGTAGCAAAATTGACAAAGAGGAGCAGGTTGAGATTATTGAGGTCAATGTTTCATGCCCTAATGTTCACAATGGAGGCATGGCATTCGGTACTTCTGCTGAGAGTGCTGCGGCTGTAACTGCAGCAGTTAAAGCTGTAACAACAAAACCTGTATTTATCAAGCTAAGTCCAAACGTAACAGATATTGTCTCTATTGCTCGTGCTTGTGAGGAGGCTGGAGCTGACGGACTTACGCTGATTAACACTATGCTCGGAATGAGAATAGACATTGCTCGTCGTCGTCCCGTAATTGCAAATAAGATGGGAGGATTCTCCGGTCGAGCAATCTTCCCTATTGCTGTCAGAATGGTATATCAGGTAGCAAATGCATGTCATATTCCTATTATGGGCTGTGGCGGAGTTGCCACTGCAGAGGATGTTATCGAGATGATGATGGCAGGTGCAAGCGCAGTGCAGGTAGGTGCAGAAAATCTGCGTAATCCTTTTGCTTGTAAGCAGATTATCGACTCTCTGCCAGAGGTTATGGAGAGACTTGGCATCGAGCGACTGAGAGATATTATTGGAGTAGTAAAATAACGATCTAAAAACTATGAGAGATGTAATTATCGCTTGTGATTTCTCAAGCAAAGAGCAGACATTGACTTTCCTTGACCGCTTTACAGGTCGTAAGCCATTTGTAAAGATTGGTATGGAACTCTTTTATGCGGAGGGTCCTGCAATTGTACGTGAGATTAAGGCTCGCGGACATAAGATTTTCCTTGACCTTAAGTTACATGATATCCCAAATACAGTGCGCAAAGCTATGAGTGTTCTTTCTCGTTTGGATGTAGATATGACCAACGTACATGCTGCAGGTACTATTGACATGATGCGTGCAGCTCTTGAGGGGCTTACTCGACCAGACGGCACACGTCCATTGCTTATTGCTGTAACTCAGCTTACCTCTACAAGTCAGGAGCGTATGCAGAATGAGCTACTTATTGGCGCAACTATCAACGATACTATTGCCAAGTATGCCCAGAATGCAAAGGAGGCTGGTCTTGATGGCGTTGTATGCTCACCTCTTGAGGCTAAGTTGGTTAAAGAGGATTGCGGCAGCGAGTTTAAGACTATTACACCAGGTATCCGTTTTGCTGATGCCGCAGCAGATGACCAAGTAAGAATTACTACCCCTGCTCGTGCCTGCGAGATTGGCTCAGACTTTATCGTTGTAGGCCGTCCAATCACAGCTGCGGCAGATCCTGTTGAGGCTTATGAGCGTTGCTGCCGTGAGTTTATTGGAGAATAATCTTAAAACGTGATTAAATAAATTAAAACAATTCTTATATGGAAAAAATAATTGCAAAAGAGCTACTGAACATCAGCGCAGTATTCCTTCGCCCTGAGCAGCCATTTACTTGGGCAAGTGGCATTAAGAGTCCTATTTATTGCGATAACCGCCTAATTCTCACTGCGCCATCTGCTCGTGAGAAAGTTGAGGCTGGTCTTGCTGAACTTGTTCGCAAGCACTTCCCTGAGTGTGAGTGCCTTATGGGTACATCTACTGCTGGTATTGCTCATGCTGCTATAGCTGCAACAATTCTTAATATGCCTATGGGTTATGTACGTAGCGGAGCTAAGGATCACGGCCGTACAAACCGTATTGAGGGTAAACTTGAGCCAGGAACAAAGGTTGTTGTTATCGAGGATCTTATATCTACAGGCGGTAGCTGCATTGAGGTTGTTGAGGCACTTCGTGAGGCAGGTGCTGATGTTTTGGGTATTGTAAGTATCTTTACTTATGGTATGAAGCGTGGTATTGAGAGAATCGCTGCTGCAAATACCGTAAACTACTCTCTGTCAAATCTTGACACTCTTGTTGAGGTTGCTGTAGAGGAGGGTTATATCGCACCTGAGTGGAAAGATAGAATCCTTGCTTTCCGCAACAACCCCTCTGATGAGTCTTGGATTAAGTAACTAACTTAAACTTCTTTACTGCGTTCTTTAATACTATTTTCGACACTTTGCCGCCATAATTCTTGTTACATAGGACACCCTAGGTGTCTCAAATTATAGCGACAAATTGCCACAAAACAGCTATTAAATAATCTCGCAAACAAATTCAAATCAGTTACTAACAAATAATAAATTACAGATAACTAAAACACAACCCATATGAGGCACCTTATAGACCCTACAGATCTAACTCGCAAGGAGACTGACGACATTGTTGCTCTTGCACTTGATATTATTGCCAATCGTGAGGCTTATAGTGAGAAGATGAAAGGCAAGAAACTCGCAACCCTCTTCTATGAGCCAAGTACCCGTACTCGTCTGAGCTTTACCTCGGCAATGATGGAGCTTGGCGGCAATGTTTTGGGATTCTCAGATGCAGCCTCATCCTCGGTAAGTAAGGGTGAGACTGTTGAGGATACAGTGCGTGTAGTTGGTTGCTTTGCAGATATTATCGCCATGCGCCACCACATTGAGGGCGCACAACTTGCAGCCTCTGCTGTATCTCCTGTGCCTATTATCAATGCGGGCGACGGTAGCCACTCCCACCCTACCCAAACACTTACCGATTTGCTCACTATAACCCGAGAGTTGGGACATGTTGATAATATTACAATCGGTTTCTGCGGAGATTTGAAGTATGGACGTACAGTACACTCTCTTATTAAGGCGCTTGTGCGCTATACAGGAATAAAGATTGTACTTATCTCTCCTGAGGAGCTTCGTCTGCCAGATTACATCAAGACCGACATCTGCGACAAGTACGGCATTGAGTACACAGAGGCTGCAAGCATTGAGGAGGTTATGAGCGAACTCGACATCCTCTATATGACTCGTGTACAGAAGGAGCGCTTCACAGATGAAGCGGAGTATGAGAGAGTTAAAAATTGTTTCGTACTTGACACTGAGCGTATGGCTTTGGCAAAAGAGCGCATGGCTGTTCTTCACCCACTGCCACGTGTAAACGAGATTACACGTGAGGTTGATGCAGACCCTCGTGCGGCATATTTCCGTCAGGTTGAAAATGGTAAGTTTGTCCGCATGGCACTTATTCTATCGCTTATGCGTTGGAAGGGCGAGCAAATGGTAGAACGCCATGAGAAGGGCGAAATTGAGGGTATGCGCTGCCCTAACCATAAGTGCATCACCAACAACGAGCCTATGGAGCGTTATTTCTACACCGCCGACAACGGCGTTCACCGCTGCTACTACTGCGACACCAAGGCAGAGTAATAGTAATACAATATTAAACCTACGCTGCTCACAATAGTGTGTGGCGTAGGTGTTTTATTTTTCCATATAAACAAGAATTGCATGTATTATGAGAAGGGTGTATATTATTGACTTTTTTGGCAGCCTGAAACTCAAATAAATCGACAGATGCCATTTTGGCTGAGGTATGGGATAGAGACCAAAGCATACGCTATCAAATGATAGAACTCACAAAAGCCGTTACAGTGGATGGTCGCACCGAACTTGTAGATTCGTTAATAGCCACAAGCGAGGCTGTTAATCTTATAGATGCAAAGAATATGTCTATCGTAGATAGCATAATCAACAAGGGTTTGGGCTTAAATCTTACTCCTCAATCATATAAAACTATCTGAATTGTTATAGATCATGTATCTCTCGACAAGCAGGAACAATATTTACCCTTAATGGAAAAATGGTCGCAAGATGGATTGATTGGCAAAGATGAATTTGCAGTATTGTATGACCGTGTAGCAATGAAAAACAGTCGTCCACAACGCTATGGTAGTCAGACAGTTCAGTTTGGGGAAAAATAATAAAATGCAACTCTATGTCTATCCCGTAGAAAATCCTAATCTGCTCGACTCTTTACACGCCTCTGTTGGCTTGTCTTCTATGGCGGACTATCTCGAGCTTTTAACTAAAACTACAGGTATAGATGCAAAATACAACCCTGAAATAAGTATTGAGCAACTCAATACAATGCGAAATGAAGATAGAAATTGAATTGTACAATTACTTTTTCACGACAAAATTAAACTTCGCAAGGAAATAGGGTAAATTTAAGATATAAGTTTCAATTATAACCGTATAAAATATTACAATATAGTTTTCTCTTATAATATTTGCAACATTATAACCTATTTATTACTTTTGTATAGGAATTAAAACTATTAAAAAAGAGAGACTATGAGAAAGATGTTGTATGTTTTGTTTGCTGCTACAATATTAGTTAGCTGTGGCACAAATAGAAATAAAGGCTATGATTCGGTAGATGCCGATAGTTTTGCGAAGTTTATTGGCAATGAGCAGGTGCAACTTATTGATTCGCGCACACCTGAAGAGTTCAATTCTGGGCATATCCCTGGTGCAATAAATATCAATATTGATGATGAGAATTTCAGAGCTAAAGTCAATGAACTTGACAAATCTCGCCCTATTGCAGTATATTGTCGTGGAGGTCGTCGTAGCAAGGAGGCTGCTGATATAATGGCAGGATGTGGCTATGATGTTACAGAACTTTCAGAGGGCATTATCTCGTGGAAAGGCGAAATAGAACAGTAGAAACTTTCTGTCGCAATAAGCAATAAAAAAGCACCCCGAAGGGTGCTTTTTTTGCTATTAGATCCTTGCGTTTTATTTCATTATATTGTCTATCTCTGTGTAGAAATCTTCAGTCTCACCGACGAACACTTTGTGTAGGCGACCTTCAGGTGTGATGATAACCTTTGTAGGAAAATTAGTGACGGCATAGTTCATCATAATACTATTGGCAGGTAGAGTATCATCGGGGTGAAAGATATTTATCCAACTCATCTCGTTTTTCTCTACAGCTTTACGCCACTGCTCCTGTTTGTCATTGCAAGCTATGCCGACAATCTCCATATTACTACGATAACGGTCATAATATCTCTTCATCATTGGAACACCGCGCATACAAGGACCGCACCAGCTACCCCAAAAATCCAAGACAACCCACTTACCACGAAGCGACGAAAGCGTAAACTCATTGCCGTTAATATCTTTGCTTGTGAAGTCAAAAGCCGCTCCATTTTCATCTATCATCTTGGTTGCTTTACTTCTCACTATGCACGACACCTTTGTCTTTTCATAGAGAGCATTGACATCCTCCCATTCGTGAGATAAAAGTGTAGGATTTAGATGCTCTATATATTTAACAATATCGTCTGGCAAAAGTGTTAGGTTGAATAAAAGGAATAGCGAAGAGACTCTATCCGGATTGCTTTTGATACTCTCTATTAACGCGTTATCCATAGCATTTAGACTATTCTGAATAGCCACTCCGCACTCTACCCTGCTTAACTGATGCCCCTTATCTCCGATAAGCAATGCAAAATAGTCAGCTGCAAGTTTGCGATATTGATTTCTCACATCTGCAATATCTCTATTGGCTCGCGAGCCGCGCTTTACTGCAACCTCAATATGCTTGTCAAATGGTGTTACCTCCATTCTGATTTTGTCGTTGGAAGTAATAAAATTTCTGATTATACCGGCAGGTGTCGGAAGGGATACTCCACCCTCACGCACAGATAATTCAGTTGCTATAAGCTGAAAATATTTGGCAGAATCATCTGTCTGAATATTTGTCTTTATAACACCATCTTGAGCCACAAGGGTTTGTGTCTGCATATTATCATAGTTATTGGCAATATAATCCGACAATGTCATTACACCCAAAATCAGAGTATCGTTGTGAAAACCTTTTAATCTGATCTCAAGATTATGCTTAGGCGTGCAACCTATAGCGGCACAAATAACAAGAACAAGAGGTAGTAGTCGTTTCATATTTTATATGTTTATTGACTTTCAACTCAATATAACCATTTTATCAACAAAAGTAAGCATAATTGATTAAGTAATTGGCAGTATTACCTAAAAAAGCACCTTATGGTGCTTTTTTATTGTTTATTGCTTTATATAAACGTCGTCTATCTGTAAGTCTACCGGCCATATCTCGCACTCATAGGCTTTAAGATTATAGGAAATATTGATATCTGAACTAGAACTGCGTATATCTCGGCGATCAATTACCCAAATCTTAACTTTACCTAAAGTAAGCTCTGCAGCCCATTTGTTTATATCATCACTACTTTTAGTTGCAATAAATTTGTCAACATCCACAAGCTTACCCAACTTGGACAACTTGTGAGGTGCAATTTCAATAACTTGTAGATCTTTTCTTCCTTTAGAATACCTCTTCTTGAAATTAGCGTGACGCAATTTCAGTGTCCAGTCTTGACTTTGAGATACAATGGTAAATACACACGAATTTTTCTTTGCATATTTGTTCTTGTGCTTTTTGTAGCTTAATTTATATAGTCCATCTGATAACTCGCCACCTGCTTTTGGCATATCTATTGATGTGCCAATAAATACTAAATCAGTACGAGTTTGCGCACTTAAGCAATACATTGGCGCCAATAAAAGAAGAACTAAAATTATACGTTTCATAACATCTTATTTTTAATGTTTTACAAAGTTAGCAAAAAAATTATTAATTTCTGCAAACTATTTTGCCAATTCGTGCACCGATAAAAAATATAGATTTTGATTATTAAGCGAAAATCAATAGTTTTCGTAAATCTATATCTTAAAGTCCTTATACTAATTGACAATATTGATGTTATTGGCTTTGAATATTTTACCAATCTCTTTCAAATCCTTTCGAGGCACTAATGCAATTTCAGTTATATTTCGTTTGCCTTGTTTGTTCCAGATATGGAGAAACACACATCGGCCTACCTCTATTTTCACTCGGGTAATATCGGATAGCAATATCTCTCGGTAAGTGTGCAGATATGGATTTATAAACGATAGGCTTGTATCACTAATTGTTATATAACGACAGCCAACCACTGCTCTTATAGATAAGAAGATTGTCAATAAGATAATTAGTGCACCACACGACATTGATACAATGGTATTATTTTGTGGATTATATAATACAAATATTGCTGGCACTACGAAGATTGCCAACAAACCATATACAACTATTAGCGTGTAGAAAGAATCACTTTTTGTAAATTTTTGCCTGAATGTCCTCATACTACAATACATGTATCGAATGTTGCAAACTGTCGCTTATTCAATAGACTCTCGCCAAAATTTCTTTACTTCGATGCCGTGAGCTTCGAATATCCTTAAAATCTCATTATAATCTTTTTGGCGAACCAAATCGATCTCTTTTCTAAATTTCTTTCCGCCACGAGTTCGGATTTGAAGATAGTTGTATGCATAAGTTCCCCCGAAACAAATATCTGCATGCGTTATATCTTCAAACAAGAACTCTCGATAATAACGAATATATGGATTTATTAAGGCGAATTTATTGTCAGTTACGGTTAAATAACTGCATGAAGATATTGCCCTAATTAAAAATAATATCATAAATGCCAGTGCACACATAATAGCCCAAAATGGACGATCCAATAGTGCCCAGATGCCAACCAAAGTCATAATAATTATGATTATTATGACACTAAAGGCTGATGTTTGCGTAAATTTCTGCCGGAATGTTCTCATGCTATAATATATGTATATCTCTCTTTGGAAATATTCTGTCTTAACTATATAACCCTACACTGTGGGATAAATCTCATTTCTAAAATCCTCTGGGATAGTCCATATATATACTTCTACCTGCACAACCTTAATCATATCTGGTTCAGACAAACTTTCTATGGATTTA
>JAFOBG010000055.1 GCA_017381935.1 Alistipes sp. | reverse complement strand
CGGTTGTAAGGATTTGCGTAGATAGTAGTATAAACAGGGTCTGTCTCAAGAGATGGGTCTGATGGATCGCCCCAAGGACCTACACGGTAAGCATTTACAAGGCGATATACACCTGAAAGGCCTGCGTCAGAACCTGTACCAGCAAGAGCTGCCTGGAATGCAGCCTCGTTGATAGAGTCAGCACGTACCTGAACCTTTACCTTGTATGTAGGGTGAGTTATACCAGCCCATGCACCATCAAAAGTAAAGGCCCACCATGAAGTGATAATGTCATCAGTGTAGAAACACTCGCCCAAATCAATCCAGTCAGCCTCAGCTGGGGTCTGAACATTAACCTCAATAGAGGCCATAGGTAGGATGATATTACGCTCAACAACTACCTGCTTTTGGGTAGATTTTGAATATACCTCATTACCAGCAGTGTCGTAGAGGGTAATTGTGATACCATTCTTAAATGTTGTAGGAGGAACTACAAACCATACAACACTATCCTGACTAGAGAGCTTAAGGCCATTCTGACCGAAGTCTATAGCGATAACGTCGGCTGCATCACGATTCATCTCTACGGTAGGAATCTGACCGTATTGTGAAGTGATAGTGGCTTTACCTGAAATCTTCTCTGCGCTGTTACCTGTCAGCATTGCGCTACCGATAACGCCCTGACCGTGGAGTGAGAGTGTTAGAAAACCGCATACGTTCTTAAATGAGAGGAACAAGTCGTCTGTATTCTTTGTTACAGCAACCATAGTATTTGCATTCTGAGCAAATGTATTTCCTGCATACTGCTGGATGGCAGGGAGATATGCAGTTATCACGCCCTTGTCAGAAATTTTAGAGTCATCGTTGTATGGGTAGAGAGCATAGATACTTGGCAATGAGTTTCCTGTACTCAGATGGTCGTCAGGTAACTTCGAGAAGGTTCCGCTATTGTCGCCTGTCTCGCCCTCAAACTTATATTGGCTATTGAGTGTATTGCCAAAAAATACACTAAGACGGTCGTCCTTGTGCCAACGCAAGTATAGTTCATCCTCTACATAGGTTCTTGTCTGCTCTTCAAATGAGGCAGTAAGGTCCTTATATACTGTTGTAGAAGGCACTACATCCTTCTCGTGATACTCTGTACAGCCACTTAGAAGGAGAATAGAAAGTAATGAAAGTAAAAATGTCTTCATCATAGTTTTGTCGTTTTAAATTACCAATCTTGTTCAGGTTTCTTGCCGTCAATATCCTCAAGATTTGACGCAGCAAACCCCCTCTCTTTAAAGATGCTTACAGCCTTCAAGTCGGGCTCAAAATATACCTCTCGCTTTTCCATAGAATAAGACTTTTATAATCCACCAAAGCAGGTGAATCTTGATTAATAAATATTGTGTATTGTTTTGTTGTAACCTAACTATAATATGCAATATTACAAAGATATATATAAAGAGACGGAAATGCAAATGTTTTGCATATAAATTAATCATTATAGCTTCATAAAATAAAAATTCCCTTCAGTAAAGACTGAAAGGAACTATTATTAAAATAAATCTAATCTATTAGACTACTCTTTGTCCAATCTGTGCCAATATAGGCTCTTTGAGAATGGGCCCAAGTAGCCACGTACACGCAGGGTTTTGTCATCTTTGAAGTCGAGCACTACTCGATAGACATCGCCCTTTGTAGGGTCATAAATTTTACCATCTTCCCAAACATTATCCTCGCTATTGTAGCTTACGCTCTCGATAAGGACAATTTGGTTTGCCGGTACATTTCGTTTTGCAGGGTCTGGGTTCTTAAGGTCTGTACGGATACTTCCATCAGGGTTTTTATCCTTCTCCACCCAATAGACTTGGGCTTTGTAGGCGTTGTTACCGATTTTGGAGATACGAACCTTCGACACTGCACCATCCTTCACTGCTTTGTACACTCCTAAAATACGGTCAGCTCCATTTGTGGAAGCACTTGCCATGGTTGAGGATAAAGTAAGAACTCCTGCAACCACAAACATTAAAAATCTTTTCATAGAACCAAAATTTTTAAATTTGACAGAGCAAAAGTAGTCATTTATCTCTAAAATGCAGACAGCGATTATTCAAAAATATTCATTTTTTCGTCATATATCGGGCTTTCGATACCCATAAAATGCAATATAGTGTGGAAAATATGATATTGCCCTACCTCGTCTAACTCTTTTATTTTCATGCTTTTATCGGAGTGCCATACTATAAATGGTATCTCTATCTGCTCTTTAGGGGCTAAAGCCATTGGTACGCCGTGCATGTAGAGGTTATTTTCGCCTAACGACTCGCCATGGTCTGAGACAAAGATAACGCAACTGCGACGCTCTGTAATGCTCTGAACTGTCTCTATTGTTTGGTCTATTAGATAATCTGTGTAGAGGATAGTATTGTCGTATGCGTTGAATAGCTCTGCACGATCAGCCTTTGCCATCTCTACGGTAGTACATACAGGGGTAAAACGCTCAAAATCAGACGGGTATTTAGAAAAGTATGTAGGCCCGTGGCTTGTGCTACAGTGTAGAACAATAAGGACTTTGTCAGCACTACTCTGCTCTATAGTCTGCTTTAGACCTGCAAGTAGAATGCCGTCATACTTTGGCTCTGCATCAGGATATAGGGCCTTTAGGTCTGCTGGTTTTTGAATCTTCTCGATGTGCAGAGGGGGCTCTCCCCAATTGCTTGTTCTCCATATTACATCTACGCCTGTGCGGAATAGGTAGTTTGGCAAAATCTCGTATAGCTTATCTGTAGGCTTATGGTCAAGAATAGCCTTTACGCCTGCAGTGGTGTATGTGGCAGCCGATGTGGCAAGTAGTGCTGTAACATCTCTGTTCTCAAGTAGTGGATTGGTCTGCTTGTGGTAGCCGTAGAGTGAGAAGTTTTGACGACGAGCCGACTCGCCAATTATTAGCACCACGACATCTTTGCTCTGTGAGGTAATTGTTGCGTCAGGTAGTTTTATCTCTTGACGGTTGCGCTTTTGAACTTTGTTGTAGTAGCGAACAGAGTTTACGGTATATGACCAAGGCATTAGTAGGCTACCTAATTGGGTCGCATTGCGGTCTATCCATGTGAAGTTATGAATATTGATTGCAACCATCGCTGCCATTACAGCCAATGCTATACCTGTATTTTTGAAAAAACGCTTTGCTGTAAGATAGTCAATTTTGCGTGTTAGTAGATAGATACACGGTACAATGCCCAGCAAGAGAGTGTATAGAACAGCGGCAAGCGAGAAGTATCCCGAAGCCTCAGAGTAGCGAGTATTAAATACGTTACCCATCATAGCGTCTGTGATGAGTACATCGTATGTGTTGATAAAGTATAGCGTTATGGCGTTAAGAATAAAAGAGAGAGATAAAATCCACTTACCCACACTTCGGAATAAGAATAGCATTAGGTTGTAGAAGAAAAAGTTAGCAGCGAGCATAAGCACAGCAAGTCCTGCTGTGATTATTACGCCATTAAAGCCTCCCTCAATGTTGTTTACCACCAATTTAAATAGCGGATAGTGGTATGCAAAGAGGGTAAATATGCTAAGTATTAGGCTTATAGAGACTGTTGTTGTTTGTCTCTTGAAGAGATTTTCCATACAAAAATAGTTTTATATAATAGTAGTACTATGACTGCTGATAGTATTAACAGAGCAATGTTGAATATTATTGTTTTTAGGATATTTACTGAGTGTGTTGCTGAGACAAACGGGCTGTCTGATAGCGATGCATTGTAGCGAGCAAATGGGTTGGAGTATATCACCTCTCCATCCTTAAAGTAGGTTATAAATCGGCTGTATGGCTCATTTGCCTTCATTGTGTATCCAATAGAGTCGGTTGCTGTTGCTAAAGCAAGGGTTGTGTGGTTTTGACCAATTACCTTTATAGAGTCTGCAACTTGTGATAGGGCTATATAGACACTGTTATCCTTAAGACCTATATTTTTGATAGATGGCAGATGTTTGTTTCTCTCAATCTTAGTCTGCCAATCCCCCTTGCCGTAGTCTGGTACTCGCATAGAGTAATAACAGCCACCGAGAAGAGTTGTCTTTATATCCTCATATTTAGCAGAGGGTGTACACAAGAAGTTGCATCTGACTGCTATTGCGCCACTTCGGTCAGGGTAGTGCAAGTCGTCATTTGCAAGTGCAAAACTGTATCTGCCGGCACTTAAGGCCCAATCCCAATACTCATTCTCAGTGCTCCTTCCGCTATCTAACTCTATTATTTGGTAGCCGGATAGACGCTCCATCTGGCTTTTTGACACTCCTCTTGACCTTAGAGGGTGGTTGAGTACCACAATATCACTATCTTCTGAGAGTAGGTCTATCTGAAACTGCTTCTGGAATGTGAAGAGAGGAACTAAATTGTCAAAACGGTTGACACTCTGACTTCCAAATACGAGTTTGTGAAATTTGAACAGATTGTATCCGTGCTCATAGAGATTGACCTGCAACTGAGTATCGAATGGATGCTTGGTGATGTAGTTGTGGTTAGAGAAGGTTATAATGTCGTAGTTGAACTTCTTAAGCTCGTTATAGACCTTATCAGGCCACATCTCACACTCGTTAAATATTCCTTCAACTCGAGTGTGGGTGTGAAAGTTAGCCCTTTTCCAGCAGTGTGTACTATCTATCTGGCTGTAAGGGTTGAATATATCGGGTCCACTGAATGGCTCTATTTTGTGAAAATCATAGACCAAGCTAACGCTTGTTATAATTACTGCAAATAGCGCAACAAGCACCAAAGAAACTATACTTTTTAGTGCTATTATCAATATATGTTTGGTAGAATTCATAATGTGTTGTGTATTATTTATGTGCAAAAGTAACTCTAAATATTGAATTATTGGAGAAAAAATCGTAAATTTGAATTCAAAACTATCTGATAAGTATGAAAATAGTACGAAGACTCCTACTCTCTATACTCCTTGCAATGTCGCTTTTGGCTTGTAGTAAGGAGCGACAGCGCCCTAATATACTACTCTTTTTGGTTGATGATTATGGCTGGATAGAGTCGTCGTTAGCCTTTGGCGAGCAGGTCTATCCAATGAATGAGTGCTATCATACACCCAATATTGAGGCTCTTGCCTCTCAGGGTGTGATGATGACCTCAGCCTATGCTTGTCCCGTCTCTACTCCTACCAGAACATCTATTATGACGGGTATGAGTGCATCCCGAATGGGTATTACATCCTTTACTTCGCTCTATAAAGATATTTGTCCTGATGCTGCAGATAGCTCTTGTGGATATGCAAATCCAAACCTTACGGATGTTTTTGAGCATCCGGAGTGGAACTATAACGCCCTTTGTCCCGAACAGTTTGCAGACCAGGTCGAGAGATATGGCCTTAATCGCCATGTTGTTGCAACGCCTATGGTTAAGCTCTTGCGTGATGCCGGATACTATACAATCCACGTCGGTAAAGCCGATTGGGCTCCTGCAGGTATGCCTGGAGCAAATCCCTATAATATGGGCTTTATGGTGAGTATAGCCGATACTGACAATCAAGAGGCCGGACGCTATCAAAGTGAAGATAACGGCAGCAATAATAGTTATACCTCAGTGCAGAATATGGCTCAATATTATGGCACAGATATTCATCTGACAGAGGCTCTTACTATGGAGGCTATAAAGAGCCTTGAAACACCTATTGCACGTAAAGAACCGTTTTTTCTCTACTTGGGCCACTATGCTGACAGTACACCTATTGGGTCTTGCGAAAAGTATTACAAAAAGTATCTTAACAGCGGCTTTGACCCTCAGTTTTCTGCCTATGCTGCGATGGTTGAGAGTGTAGATGCAAGTTTAGGCGAGATATTAAGCTATTTGGATAGTAAGGGGGTGGCGGATAATACGATAGTTATCTTCTACTCAGATAATGGAGGTAAGAATCACACTCAAAATTTACCACTTAGAGCAGGTAAAGCCTCGGTTTATGAGGGTGGTATTCGCGTGCCGATGATTGTACGTTGGCCTGGAAAGGTTGTGGCCGATACTCGTATCAATACGCCTGTAAATAATGAGGATATATTTCCGACTATCCTTGAGATGGCAGAGATAGATGACTATAAGATACAGCAAGAGTTAGACGGGCGGAGTCTTGTACGCCTCTTTACTGCTGGCTCTAAGTATGTTGCCACAGCACAGCAGCGAGGTCTTATTACAACCCAACGAGAGGCAAATCGTTTTGTGGTACCTAAGTCTGTATCGGGTATTGACCCACAGCGACCTATTGTAGTCCACTATCCACATCAGTATTGTGTAGAGGATACTCCGTATATAGATTTTATGAGTGCAGTCCGTGTCGGAGATTGGAAACTTGTTTATCGTATGCATGAGGCGGAGTTGGAGCTCTACAACCTCAGAGATGATATTGGCGAGCGTAATAACTTAGCTGCAAGTATGCCTGAAAAGAGAGATGAGTTGGCAACGACTCTTTCAAAAAAGTTGCGAGAGTGGGATGCACCTATGCCTACCATTCGAGCAACGGCTGAGAGAGTCCCGATGCCGGATGAGTTGTAAGTGTTGTATAATTATTGTAAACTATGAAAAAAATATTATTGATTATGTCTATTTTCTCAACATTGTTTGGTTGTTCAAAGAGCAAAGTGGAGGTTTATCCTCAAGATAGTGTTACGGCTGCAGATGGCTCAACAATTACATTTACCTTCTATGCCCATGCTTCGCTTGGCATTGAGTGGAATGGGGTGAATATCTATGTCGATCCTGTTGGAGAGTTTGATTGGGAGAGGCAGCCAAAGGCTGATTTGATACTCATTACGCACTCTCACTATGATCATTTTGAGCTCTCGACTGTAGAGAAACTGAAGAGTGATAAAACCGTTGTTTTATGCGATAAGACAACTGCTGAGGCCTTTGAACATGACTGTGTTACAATGTTGCCTCGAGCCTTCTCTGCACCGATAGATGGCATTGTTGTTCGTGCTACAGCTGCCTATAATACTACAGAGGGCCATACTGACTTCCACCCTCAGTCTCGTGAGGATTGTGGTTATCTGATAACTTTGGGTGGTACTACTATTTATGTGGCAGGCGATACGGAGGATAATAAAGATGTACTTGCTCTGAAAGATGTTGATATAGCATTTCTGCCGGTCAATCAGCCTTATACAATGACAATCAATCAGGCTGCAAGAGTTGTTGAGGCTATTCGACCTAAGATTTTCTATCCTTATCACTATGGTCAGGTTGATGAAAAGACAGATATAGAGGCTCTAAAGGCTGCTGTTGAGGGCCTGACAGAGATTAGAGTATTTCCAATGGAGTAAAAAAGAGGGAGCTAAGCTCCCTCTTTTTTAATATTCGCTTTCTCTTAAAGAGACCGGTATAGTGTAAGATACTTTTACTGTCTTACCATCTTGGCTACCCGGTGTCCAGCGAGGAGAACTGTAGATTGTTTTTTTGATATATTGTGCAAAATTATCATCGTTCTTTTTGAGTATATCAACTCGGCATACTCTACCTTGTTTGTTTATGACAAAGTAGGCAACAACCTCTACCGTGTGCGCTTGTACATATCTGTCGGCAACATTTAGCACCTTACCATTAATCCATCTGCGGAAGTTATCCACTCCTCCACCATTGAATGTAGGCATGATAGAGTTTGGGTCCTCTGCTTTAGTTGTTACTGTTGCATTTATAGTCTCGGCCTGTTCCGGAAGGGTTATTATAGTGTCGTTATGCTTTAGGTGCTCTCTGATAAGAATTGTAGAGCCTGAAAAGGCTGAGAAAGAGACAAAACCATTTGCGTCAGTCTGATTTTGTGAAATGTGAGAGTAGATTGTCGCCCCTTGAAGAGGAGCTCCTGAAGTATCGGTAATTGTAAATGTATATCTGCTACTCTCCTTGCTTTTGTAAAACTCAATCGGAGATGCTGTTGTTACAAATACTACCGTACGATGTATAACATCCTCAGGTGAGATGTCTGAGCCTGCAAAAAGCTTTTTTAGTTTTCCGTTCCACTTTATTACGCTCTTTACGCTGACAATATCGTTGTCAGTGTAGTTCTCTGCTCTGAATGATGGGTTATACTCTCCATTGACAACATAGATAGGCTCTGGAGCCAGACCTTGCAAGAGCTTAGGTCTGATGTTTGGACTCTTTTGCCCATCTGGGACAAGTACTATACGCTGCTTAGGGTCGGTTGATACTTGATAATATAGAGTCTGGTATCCCTCTTTGACTATAGCCATGTTTCTATTTGGGCGAGTCTTAATTGTAGCCATACCATCCTTGTTTGTCGCTCGGTGCTCAACATAGACACGAGCTCTCTTTACGCCTTTGCCCTCTTCATTTAGAATGTTTGCAGAGTATTTAACTACATCTTTAGCCCAAACAGTGCAACATGTAGAGACTAAAAGGAGTAGAACTGTAAGTCGTTTAATCATAACCGTATTATATTAATAGGGATAATTTTTTGACAATACCCCGCAAGTAAGTTTACTATTGGGGTATTATCTGTTAAATTACTCGAAGTCGTATGCAACAATATCATCGGCATAAGCCTTCCAACCTCCGGCAATTATGTAGTACTGCCAAGACTCTGTCGGAACATATATTCTACAGCCCAAATTGTCGTACCACTCACCGTCATAGCTTCTGAATGCCTGTGCACCAAGTCCAGGAGGCGTCTTTCTAAGGCAATATACAGTCTCTAAGCCAGAGTTTAGGAATGCAGAATTTCCAATCTCGATTACGCTTGCAGGAATTGTAATCTCAGTAAGAGAGGTACAACCATTAAATGCACTACTTTCGATGTGGGTTATTGTTGGAGGAAGAATAATCTCCTTTAATTTTATACATCCACTAAACCCTCCGACACTTGTCCAATAGTGAGGAACTACGAAGCGTTCTAAGTTTGGACAACAAGCAAATGCGTACGGCTCAATATATGTATTGTCAGAAAGCTCTTCAACACTCTTTATCTGAGAGAATGCAAATGCATGACTACCAATATACTTCAAGTTGGATGGGAAGTTTATTACACTCACCTTCGATTTGTAAAATGCCTGCTGCTCTAATCTCTCTATGCTCTCAGGTAGATGTACACTATATATATATTTACACTCCGCAAAAGCTGATTTGCCAATTGTCGTAACACCCTCTGCAAAAGAAATATTGTCAAAATAAGCCTTTGCGAACCAAGACTCTCCAACATTACAATGTATATTTAAATTGTATGGGAATCTACAATTTACAAATGCGTCACTTCCTACAGAACGAAGAGATGCAGGAATAGATTTTATGTTATTATCATAACTTGCCTTTGAGGCGAAATTGTAAAATGCCTCATCTCCAATTGTCTCTAACTTATCAGAAAAAGAGATAGCATAACTCTTTTGACAGTTGTAGAAGGCTTTGTTACCAATCTCTATAACGTTGTTATTCTTCATGGTTATATTTGCCTCTACACATTCCTCAAATGCAGAATTTCCGATTCTTGTAACTTTTTCAGGAATAGTAATCGTTTTGAGGGCTTTACAACCACTAAACATATAATTACTAATTTCTGTAAGTCCAGAAGGTAGATTTATGCCAACTAAGGCTGTACAATCCTTAAATGCGTTTTCCTCGATAATTGTTATAGTCGCAGGCAAGGTAACGTATCTCAGCTTATAATGGTTTTTAAATATTGAAGCAGGCATGTAACTTAGTTTACCTGCAATTTCCAACTCCGCTTGCTTACCATACATATATTCATGACGCTTTACAATCCATGTTGAAGGAACATTACTTAAAGTTTGGTCGGTCGTCTCATATGTAATAGTTGTTGTTATATCTGCCGGCATTGGACCGTAACCAATAATTTTATCTTGATAATACGGCCCTAGCTTTGAGTTTTTATATGCATCTACACACTCATCATATACACATATATTGTAGTTGATATTTGGGTTAAAAGAACTTCCATTTATACCCAAGAATGGATGATAAGTATCAAATATAGGTGGTATGATGGAACTAAAATATACAGCCTGCAAATTACTACATTGTTCAATAATCATGTCGTCGATATATCCAATAGTACTTGGAATGGTAACACTTGTAAGGGATGCTATATTCTCTATAGCAGAAGTATGTATAGCAGTTACACCCTCCGGAATGGAGAATGAGGTGCCTGAGTATGTCGGTACAAGTTTTATCAATCTGTTATTTACTATCAGAGCACTTCCATCCTCTGTAGCCCATGGACCTTTGAATGTTGATAGGTTAGTACAGTCGGAAAAGAGAGAGTAATCACTGAATTTTACTACGCTCTCTGGGACTGTTAAGGTTGTTAATGTGTCAAACTCATAGAAGGCTCTATTGTCTATTTCAGTAACACAGTTAGGAATAGTGTACTCTGTTATGCCGGCACGAGCTATACCTACTAATACACCATCTATTACTAATGCTTTGTTATCTTCTGTCGCAAGCGGTCCATAGATAGCGCTAAGTGAAGTCAATTTCTGAAAACCATTAGATAGACTTGTCAGACTCTTTGGCAGAGTTATACTTGTGATAAATTCGGGATCACTTATATACTGGTCTTCGAAATAGGTCAGGTCAGACTTTAGACGAACAACGCCTTTACCATTCTCATAGGTATTAGATATAATAGAGCGATTGCTAAAAGTATGGACTTTATTTTGAGATGAGGTGTACCAAATCTCATTGTTCGGAATTTCGCCATCTGGAACTGTTGGCTCCTCAAAGCCACCATCACCCTCTCCTGCCTCAAAAGCAAATACCTCCATAGGGCGGATGTGGTTACGCTCAATAGTAATTGAGTTCTCTGTTGACTTTACCATCTTAGAACCATCTGCACATGTTATATTTACGCTAATACCCTCTGTAAAGGTTTGAGGTGGCAGCGCAATGTAGAATGAGGTTGGCTCTGCACTCAGCGTAACAGCCTCTGCACACTTCAACTCTACTGAAGTTAGAACCGCCTTGTCGCCAATAAGTGAACCACCAATCTCAGATTGTCCAAGGTTGATAGAGCTCTGTGCAAGGATAGAGCTGGCATCATCAGCCTTGATAAGGATTTTACCTGCAACCTGCTCCTCTTTATTACCACGTAGCTTGATAGATGTAACCTGCTCTCCATTACCTGTGAGTTTAACTACAATCCATCCGCAAACATTCTTAAGGTTGAATTTGTTAAAGTTGCTTATGGCAATCATCGGAGAGGAGTTAATACCGTAACTATCCTTCTTGTAGCTCTGTTGCGCCGGTAGATAGGCCTCAATACTATTTGAAGAGAGTGAGATAAGGTAATCCTTGTTGTATGGATAGACAACAATCACATTGTCATACAACCTTGACCACTGACCCATACTAATCAGCTTTAGTGTCGCATAGCGCTCTCCTGTTTGACCTGTAAACTGCCAACAGTCGTTTCCATCCGACTTGTAGAATACAGAGACTATGTCGCCCTGGCTCCAAACGCTCTTGTCGTCTTGAAGCTCAATACGTGTATTTTCAGTCTCCTCAAAAGAGACGGTAATGGTCTGAGGAATATCTCTAACGGGCTTAGATAACTCCTCGACATCTGATTTTGTACATGCCACGAGAGATACTATGGCAAGTAGAATGAGTGAAAAACGTTTCATCGTATTAGTGTTTATAGTTTTTTTTAAGATATATTAGAGTACAAAGATAAAACAATTTTGTAAATATTCAAATTGAGGAATAACTTGGCTATACCTATATATATTATATAAAGGGAAATGTATCGCTGAAAATAAATTATAACCTAACTTGCTGAGTAGTAATAGTATGGCATAAAAGGGCGAAAAATATTTGGAAAAAGTTATTAAAAAATTTGCAAATCTCATTTTAAAGCCGTTACTTTGCACCCGCAATCAGCTCCGATATGGGGTTTGAGAGTAGAAAATGGTTCTTAAAAAATTTTTTAAACTTTTTTGAGAAAAAATTTGGAAGTTAAAAAAAGTTGCCTTACCTTTGCAACCGCTTTCGCTTAGAAATGAAAGCAACTCCGATTTGGTTCTTCGAAAAAAAAGTTTAAAATTTTTTCAAAAAGATTTGGAAGTTTGGAAAAGTTGCCTTACCTTTGCAACCGCTTTCCGCTTCAAAAATCGGGAAGAGAAACAGAGACATTGATAGACTTCGGTCTTGAAATACAAATTCGTTCTTTGAGGTATTTGAGCAGCTAAATAAGTTTTTCCACACTCGCAAGAGTGTAATTTCAAAAACACAATTACCTTTGAGATTAGAGCTAAGATTTAATTAATTCTTTT